>JAQBWV010000032.1 GCA_027624335.1 Planctomycetota bacterium | reverse complement strand
GTTCCCTATTTCTGGTCGTCGCGGTCCAGTGAATTCTCGCTATTGATGAACAGCCAGCACACGGCACTGAGCAGGTACATCACGCCGACCATCACGAAGACCGGTTCGTAGTGGGTCACCGTGACTTTTTCGCCGAGGACCACAGTGACCGTGGCGTAGCGATCAAGCAGCCAGCCACCCATCATTGGCGTGATCACACCACCAACTCCGCCCGACGTGTTGATCACACTGAAGACGGTCGCCGAGTATCTGCCACCCATGTCGGTCGACGTTCCCCACACCGTCGGCTGAGTCCAGTCGGTAAAGAACTTCGTTAGAAACAGAAACCCTGCGGCAGCCAGTGGATCAGAAATCCCGTCGACACCGAGCGCCATCAGAATACCGAACGACTCAAAGATTCCATCCAGCAACGCGACAAGGCTCGGTGCCAGCGGCACGTTCGGATACATCAACGCCGCGTATAGAAAAAAGCAGGCGAGTACTTTTCCGGAAAAGCCAACAATCGTTCGCGCTCGGCGACGGCTCCCGGTGGTTCGAATCAGGAAGTCGTTGAGCAAACCACCAGCCACACCGCCGCACGCTCCGCCCCACAAGGGCATGCTGGCGAGGATTCCGAGAATCACTTTGTCGGTAACACCGCGGGACTCGATAAAGAAGCTGCCCATCAGCACGGAGTAGACATAGTCCGCGCCCGCGTTCATGTATTGCTGCACAACGAACATTCTCAAGCTGGCGTTCTTGAGTGCTCGACCTATCGGCAATACTTTTGGCTGGTCGTCTTCTGGCGTTTCGTCGCCGGCGCGAATCAAAGCTCGCTCGGCGTCGTTGCAGCGCGGATCGTCTTCCGGGCGATTTCGACATTGCCAGATAAAAAGCACAGCAAGCACGAGCCCAAACACCGCCAGCATCGTCAACGCCACTCGCCAACTGAACCCGCAAATCCCCATCAAAAACGAACCGAAGAGTAACGACGACATCGCTCCGCCGCTGCGACCAAAGAAACTGGCCACAAGCCCCTGCACCGTCGTTCGTTGCCCGATGGGAAACCATTCCCGAGTCACTTTCGCCAGTGCCGGATAGCACCCCGCCTGAGCCACTCCGAATCCGAGCCTTGCTCCAATCAAACCGTTCAGCGAACCCGCCAGACCAAGACACGGCATGGTCAACGACCAGATCGCGATGATGATCCCGACAAAGAGGTGCGGGCCGAACATGTCGCAGATGATGCCGCCTGGAATCTGACCAAGGCTGTAACTGACATAAAACGCCGTATCCAGGACACCCATTTCCTGGTTCGAGAACTTGTACTCCGTCATCAGTTCCGGACGAATGAAGTTCCACGTGTAGCGGTGCAGATAAAGAATGAACGACGTCGCAGCCGCCAACCCGAAGACAATCCACCGTCGCATTGTCGGAGCCTGAGTTCCGTCGTGAGAGCGTTCGTCAGACATGGGATTCCTGTTCGTGCCAGAGTGGTGCAAGCTTGCCTCGGCTTAAGCATCCACGTTAAGAGACGCCACTTCCATTCCGCAATCAACCAGCCCCGACCCGCCGGGCGGCCAGAAGCAATCCGAATATGAAAATCACATCGATCAAGACTCACATCGTGGGCGAAATCCGCAACTTTCTGTTCGTCGTCGTTGAGACTGACGAGGGCATTCGCGGGATCGGTGAAGCAGGCATTACGTGGCGTGAAGAAGCGATGGCCGGGTTTGTCCACGCGTTGACACCGTCGCTGATCGGTCAGGATCCAAATCAGATCGAACACCTGTGGCAGGTCATGCTGCGATGTGGATTCTTCCCTGGAGGACGAATCGGCGCGGCGGCGATCAGCGCCATCGATATCGCTTTGTGGGATATCAAAGCGAAGACGCTCGGCGTGCCGGTTTACGAACTGCTCGGCGGACTGGTTCGAGAGAAAGTGGTGTGCTACCCGCACGTGCCAGACGGCACGATCGAAGAAATGGTCGAAGGCTGTCGCCAGAAGATTGGCGCTGGCTGGAAGTTTGTTCGATTCAATCTGCCGTCTCAGGGAGATCAGCTGGAACCATCAACGTCAGTCCGAGAAGGCATCGCGCTGGTCGAAGCCGTTCGAACCGCACTCGGTCCGGACGCCGAGATCATTATCGACGTTCATACCCGACTCGACCCGCCCGACGCCATCACGCTGTGCCGACAGCTGGAACCGTTCCGCCCGTACTTCGTCGAAGATCCAGTCCGCTGCGAGAATCCCGCAGCCATTGGAAGACTGAGACAGCACGTCGCCACGCCCATCGCGATGGGTGAGCAATACGCCACAAAGTGGGAGTTCCGCGAAGTCATCGAAAACGACTGGATCGACTACTGCCGGTTAGACGTCTGCAATGTCGGTGGCCTGACAGAAGCGCGAAAGATTGCCGGCTGGTGCGAGACTCATTACATCCCGATCGCCCCCCACAATCCGCTGGGCCCTGTGTCAACAGCCGCGTGTCTGCATCTGGACCTGGCCACCAGCAACTTCGCTGTCCAGGAGTGCGCCCGCATTCCGGGTGAAGTGCTGTCGGACCTCTTCCCCGTTCAGGTTCCCTTTGAAAACGGTTTCATGTTGCCGCCGACACAACCTGGACTGGGAGTCGAGTTCGACGAAGCGGCTCTGTCAAAGTATCCGCCCGTTGCCGGCGATTGCCCCCGCCTCTCACGAGCTGACGGATCCTTCACGAACTGGTAATTCAAGTCAGACTGCCTGCCTGCTGAAGAATAAGTTTCTGTAGGGCCGGTTCCCACCGGCCGGTAGGAACCGGCCCTACAGAAAGCCCGGCGATCGCACGATTGCGAACGTCGGGCGTTTGTGTCTGTCCCTGTTTCGGAGACTACTCCTTCACGAGACGGTAGATGCCTTTTCCGTTTCGCGTTGCCGTTGTGACGAACGCTTCGCCTTGTTCATCGTCACCGAAGGCGAGGACCGGAAGCCCGTTCCAGGGAATGGCAACGTTTCGAATCACCTTGCCAGCCTGTTCGTCGTAGTGCAAGGCCCACAACTTGCCGGCCACGTAGTCACCATAGAGGTAATGCCCGGCCAGTTCCGGGAGCTTCGAACCTCGGTAAACGTGGCCGCCGGTAATCGACTTACCGATCCGGTGGTCGTATTCCCAGACAGGAGCGATGCCTGTCACGTCGGCGGATGCCTTGTTATTCCCAAAGGCGAATGAGCCTTCGCGAGCGCTCCAGCCGTAGTTGCCACCCTTGCGGATGATGTTGATCTCTTCCCACAGGTCCTGCCCGACATCCGCCAGCCACAGAGATCCCGTCTTCGAATCAAACGAAACTCGCCAGGGGTTACGGATTCCGTAGGCAAAAACCTCGCCCTCAACATCCTTCTGACCAACGAAGGGGTTGTCTTTCGGGATCGCGTAGTTCTTCCCGTCGGACTTGTGATCGACATCGATTCTCAACACGCAACCAAGGAACGACGCTCGATCCTGAGCGGTATACTCAGGATCGTTCCGCCCTCCGCCGTCGCCCATTCCGATGTAGAGGTACCCGTCCGGCCCAAAGGCCATCGGCCCACCGTTATGGTTGGAGAATGGCTGCTTGATCGTCATCAGAATCTCTTCACTGGCCTCGTCAGCTTTGTTCGCGTCGTCTTTGGAAACCGTGAATCGAGAAAGATAGATCGTTCGATCCGCTGACTCAGTGTTGTAGTAAACGAAGAACTGTCCGTTCGACTTGTAGTCCGGATGAAAGGCGAAACCGAGTACGCCTTCTTCATCGTCCACCGCGAATTGATGAGTTCGCTCCCGGATGTCGGCGAAGACGGTCGCTTTCGTCGCTGCGGCATCATTGGGCAGGACGTGGAGCAGGCCACTCTGATCGATAACGAAAACTCGATTGGTACCATCGCCAGCGTGCGTCACATGAATTGGTCGCAATGGCGGATTCGGCTTTCCGTTGTCATTGACAGCAGACCAGTTTTCCCACGTCACGTTGGGAAACGCCAGCTCCGGCTTCAGAGCAAGCGTGCCATCAATAGGTTCCGGAGCCTTACCGTCTTCGGGCAATTCGCGAATGCGAATGTTTCGGAAAGAAACCTGGTTGCCGTGATCCTGCAGGCAAATGTGCCCCTTCGTGGACTTTCCGAAGCCGGCCATCTTCGCAAATTTGCTGGCCGCCACTCGCTTGTTCCAGTCGTCGCTGCCTTTGACGAATTTGAAGTAGCTGACGCCGTTCATACAGACTTCGCCATCCAGAGCGGTGACTCGCAGGTACACCTGATTCCACTGCCCGACCGGTCGAGTGGCATCATCGACGTCGATGCCCTTGTAGCCGACCTGCGCTTCAAACTTCTTCGCCCAGCCCGGTTTCTGAGGCTGATACAGCTGATACAGCCAGCCCGCTTTCTGCGGATCATGGCCGTCAACGTTGTCCTGAATCTGAATCTCCGGGCCAGAGTGCCACGGACGATCGTTCTCTTCCGTCACGTGAAACATCAGCCCGCTGTTGCCGCCTTTTGAAATGCGGTACTCCAACTGCAACTCAAAGTGTTCGAACTGCCCTGTCGTGATGATGTCGCCAGCACGATTGCCGTTGCGGGAGAGCATGCCTTCTTCAATCACCCAGCCGTCACTGACCGTTTCCTTCTTGTAGTTGCGCCAGCCGTCGGTCGATTTCCCATCAAAGAGAAGCCTCCAGCCGGAGCGGGATTCAGCTTCCGTTAATTCATTCTGACCTGCTTCGCTCAATGCCCCGGCACATGTGACAACGCAAACGACAGTTGCGGAAAGAGCCAATCTTAGACGCCGCATATAGAGGTACCTTTTCTTAGGAAACTGGAACTTAGATGGGTCAGGCATTACAGAATTCAGCGGAACGCAGAAACCGCAGGGCAACACTGGTTGCTCGCAGCCTGCGTTGCGAAGCGACACGAGGTGCCAGGAACCGGCGTGAAACAATGACGGTCGTCAATCTGCAACGCAAGAGGCTGATTGCTCAATCGCCTTCCAGTCGAGTGAGGTCTTCTTCGATGCCGGCCATGTCTCCCAGCATCTTCGTGTACTTAAGCATGTCCTTTTGAAGTTCACATAACTCGGCGCGAAACTGTGTACATGATGCTGGATTCTCAAACCCGCTCTGCAGCGACAAACGATGCCATCGCGCGGTGAAGGGACGCAGCACCTGGTTGAGGACGACAACCGCAATTTTGGTGAATTCAACGCAACCGAAGTTGCTGCGGATGATTTCCCGAGTCAGCGGAAAGATCGCGTGAAGACTTTTCAAAGCACTCGCCTCGTCACCTTCCTCGTCGGCCAGCGGTTGCGTCGCAATCCGGGTTAGCAGTTCGACATACATATCCCACGCGGCGTGACGATCTTCGTCAGACGGGTTCCACTCCATTTCAAGAAACTTCACATTGATCTTCAACGACGTGAGCTTCCACTTTACCAGCCAGTCCTTCCATCTCATGTTGCAGCTCCCATAGTGATCCCTGAACGCGGCGTCTGACCGCGCATGTCGAGTCGACAAGTTATAGGCATGTCTACGCCATGGCGGCAGCGAGTCAGGACCTCGACAGCTCGCGAGCTCGCGACCAGAGGTCTGCGAACAACTGCCTCCACCTCATTCATCGAGGGTCTGTCGGACTCCCGCGTTCCTGGAGTAGACGGGCGATTCGCAAAGCATCACGATTCAAGTCTGCAAGTGCCGGTTGAATCCAGGCTTGGCTGAGCCATCACCTTCCTTCCTGAATGCCAGGTGATGTATCGCCACCAGGCACTATTGGCGAATCTGGAACACTCGGAAGAAACCATGACCATGACAAATCGATCCCTGATTTCAGCTTTGTCCGTGACGATCGGCGTGGCGCTTTTTACGGCGCCGAGAATTTCGACGTCAACGGTTTGCGCCGCCGATGTTGATTCTGCCAAAGCTACTGATTTCTATAAGACAAAGGTCCAGCCGATCCTGGAAGCAAGTTGCTTCTCCTGTCACGGCCCGAAGTCGGACTTGAAGGGCGGGCTCTTTCTGGGCAGTCGCGCCGGAATTCTGGTCGGCGGTGAATCCGGGCCGGCAGTGGACATCGGCAAACCGGATGCCAGCATCCTTCTGGAAGCGATCAACTACAAGTCCTACGAGATGCCGCCAAAGAACAAGCTACCTGCTGACCAGATCGAAGTTCTGACCGAATGGGTCAAGCTGGGGGCTCAGATCCCGGTCGATGTGGAATTCGCTCGACCGGAGATTCACAGGACAAACCCAGCCACAGTCGTCAGCGATGAGACAAAGAAATACTGGGCCTTTCAGCCCGTCGCGGATCCACCCGTCCCGAAAGTCAACAGCGAGAAATGGGTCACCAACCCAATCGACAACTTTATCCTGTCGAAACTTGAGGCAGCGAATCTCTCGCCTTCACACGCCGCCGACAAAGCAAAATTGATCCGCCGCGCTTTCTACGACCTGACCGGACTGCCGCCTTCAATTGAGGACATCGAAGCGTTCCAGAATGACAATTCCGGGAAGGCATTCGAAGCCGTAATCGACAGGCTGTTGGATTCGCCGCAGTACGGCGAGCGATGGGGGCGTCACTGGCTTGATCTGGTCCGCTACGCCGAGAGCAACAGTTACGAAAGGGACGACACCAAACCGTTCATCTGGCGATATCGGGATTACGTCATCAACAGTTTCAACGCCGATAAGCCCTACACCGACTTCATCAAAGAGCAGCTGGCCGGCGACGAGATCGAACCGCTAACCCCGGACTCTATCGTGGCAACCGGTTATTACCGACTGGGCATCTGGGACGATGAACCAGTCAGCCAGAAACAGGCGCTATACGACGACCTGGACGACATCCTGTTGACGACTTCGCAGGTGTTTCTGGGGCTGACGATGAACTGTGCCCGGTGCCATAACCACAAGATCGACCCGATTCCACAGAAGGACTATTACAGCTTTCTGGCCTTCTTCAACGGAGTTCAACGCTACGGAGTCCGCAGCCACGAGTCTGTCGAAGATGCATCCATCGGACCCGTCGCGGTTAATGCTGACCAGGAGAAACAGGCGGCGATTCGCAAAGACCTCGACCGGGAGCTGAACGAACACCGTCGCAAGATCGACTTCGTGGAGCGGAAGCTGCATGAATTGCTGACGCCTCCGGAGAAGGAAGACTTCAAGGCCTCCGCCGTGCGCATCGATCTCGCTCGAAAGTACTCGGGCAACGGTATCTCGAAGCAGCTCGTTGCAGATTATGAAACTGCGGTCGCTCGAAGAAAGGTGATTGAAGACACGCGTCCGGCAGAACTTGCTCACGCTTTGATCATCAAAGAGATCGGTGCAACTCCTCGAGACACCTTCATCCTGGTTCGCGGCAGTGCCAACGTCGAAGGCGAAAAAGTCGAACCAGCGTTCCCGTCGATCCTTTCTCCGCCCGAGCCGGTTATCAAAACGCCCGCTTCAGGAAAGTCCAGCGGACGCCGCACGGCACTGGCCAACTGGATCGCCAGCGAGGATAACCAGCTCACCGCACGTGTCATGGTTAATAGAATCTGGCAACACCATTTCGGTCGAGGAATCGTCGGTTCATCCAACAACTTCGGGAACATTGGAGACCGTCCGACGCATCCGGAACTTCTTGACTGGCTGGCGACACGGTTCATGCAGGGCGGCTGGAAACTCAAGCCACTGCACAAGCTCATCATGCTTTCGAGTACGTACCGCATGAGTTCTCAGGCCAGCGATAAGGAACTGGCCGAAGACCCAGCCAACAAGCTCTACTGGCGTTTCACAATGCGTCGACTCTCGTCAGAAGAACTGCGGGATTCGGTACACGCTGCCAATGGAAGCCTGAATCTGAAAATGGGCGGACCGAGCATTTACCCGATCATCCCGCCAGAAGTTTTCGCCGGGCAGTCGCGTCCGGGTGCTGGGTGGGGCAATTCGTCCGAAGCAGAGCGTGCTCGTCGCGCGTGTTACATCTTTATTAAGAGATCGCTCGTTGAGCCGCTGATGGCTGACTTCGACTTTGCCGATGTCGACTCGACCTGTCCGGTTCGTTTCGTAACGACTCAGCCGACTCAGGCGTTGAGCCTGCTGAACAGCGAGTTCATGAATCGACAGTCAGCCGTTCTGGCTGGCTTCCTGCATCAGAAAGCTGGTGACGATGTCACACGACAGGTCGAACTCGGTCTGACACGAGTCACGCAAAGACGTCCGTCGAAACAGGAGATTGGTCGCGGCATCGCGCTGATCGACTCACTCCAGCAGGACGGCATCCCGGCGGATGCTGCGCTCAAGTACTTCTGCCTGGCAATTTACAATCTGAATGAGTTTCTTTATCTCGACTGACGCAGCAAAGGGGCTCGACACAACAGACTGACTGTTACCAGCCGATTGACTTTTGTGTGCCACTGGCTTTGCCAGTGCCTTTTGAAATCGGCGGCTGCTGGCAATTCGACACTGGCCGAGCCAGTGGCACACGTCGAATCAGGATATCTGCGTAAGTTCAACGAGCTGTTAACCTCACAGCGTGAATACAGGGTTACCACCATGACCAATTCAAGTTTCTGCGGCCGAACTCGGCGCGAGTTTCTCTGGCAGACCGGCGCCGGTTTCACTGGCACCGCTTTGGCCGGACTGTTGAGTGACGACGGTTTTCTCGACCATCAGACCGTCGCGGCAGACGGACAGACTGCGTGGACGAATCCGCTGGCTCCGAAGAAGCCGCACTTCGAGCCGCAGGCGACGTCCGTAATCTTCCTCTATATGTACGGAGGACCAAGTCATATCGACACGTTCGATTACAAACCCAAGATGAAGGGGATGGACAACAAAACCATCGACGTTAAGACCTTCGGTCGAGGCGGGCATCGCAACCAGGGACGCATCGTCGAACCTCGCTGGGATTTCAAGCAGTACGGCGAGTGCGGGAAATGGGTGTCCGACCTGTTCCCTCATAAGGCCGAAATGGTCGACGATATCGCGTTCCTGCATTCCATGACTGCCGACTCGCCGATTCACGGGTCGGCCATGCTGATGATGAACAGCGGCAGCATTCTCAGTGGCAGCCCGTGTCTGGGCTCCTGGACGACGTACGGGCTCGGTAGCGAGAACCAGAATCTTCCTGGGTTTGTCGTGATGCTTGACCCTCGCGGTGGCCCGATTTCCGGTGCCAAGAACTGGAGCTGCGGGTACATGCCTGCGAGTTACCAGGCAACAATCATGCGTTCAAAGGGAACTCCGATTCTGAATCTTGCTCCGCCCGAAGGGATGACAGCCACCACACAGAAAAAGCTGCTGGAGACGCTGGATATCTACAACCGGGAGCATCAGCAGTCACGAGTCGACAACTCCGATCTCGCCGCTCGCATCGCGAACTATGAACTGGCATTCCGCATGCAGACTGCTGCTCCGGAAGCAACCGACATCGCTCAGGAGACAGCCGCGACGCAAGAGATGTACGGCCTGAATGGTGAGAAGTCGGGCACGTTCGGCGGGCAATGCTTACTGGCTCGCAGGTTGGTCGAACGAGGAGTTCGCTTCGTGCAAATCTATTCGGGCGGCAACCACAATGATGCCAACTGGGACGCACACGGAGACCTGCAACTCAACCATGACCTGCACGCTGCCGAAACCGACAAGCCCATTGCCGGCCTGCTGAAAGATCTCAAGCAGCGAGGCATGCTGAAGAACACACTGATCGTCTGGGGCGGCGAATTCGGTCGGCAGCCTACGGCTGAATATGCCAAGGGAACCGGTCGCGACCACAACAGTTACGGCTTCACGATGTGGATGGCTGGTGGTGGCATCAAAGGCGGCGTCAGCGTCGGTACAACCGACGATCTGGGCAGCAAGGCTGTGGAAGATCGATTCCATGTCAGAAACCTGCACGCGACGATCCTGAATCAGCTCGGATTCGATCCAAACCGACTATCGTACTTCTACGACGGACTGGATCATCGGCTGGTCGGCGTCGAAGGCGCCGATCCGATCGCACAAGTCATCGCCTGATGAGTTGGGAACGATCGTCGCACTCGATAACAGGAGTCCAATTCCGGTTGATCGCGCCGCAAACACGACCCTGTCAAACGAGTTCCCTCACTCACTTCGCAGTCCACAAGTCCTGGGCTGACACAGTGTCGCGAAAATTGAAGGAACACTAATCAGCGATCTCCAATACGAAGCCTCAATGCACAAGCATGAAGTCTCGGCTGTTGAGTAACGCCCACATCAGGTCCTGCCCCGCCTCCGCTCGTTTCTCTGGTTCGTAGGACGCGATGAAGGCCATGCTTAATTCGACTTCTTCTTTTGTCGCTGGCCTGGCGAGACACCACAGGTACAGCTGATTGACTAACTCAGCGTCTGGAGTCTTCCGATTGATCAGTTGTGCAACTCGCCCGCTCGGAGATGCGACGCGAGCGAGGATGGATTTGCCGTTGATGAAGTGCAGTGCCTGGAGCATGTTGGCGCCGTCGTCGCGTTCACATTCGCAGGCTTCCATCCGCTGAGGCTTGCCGAACAGATTCAGGAACTCGCTGGTCACGTTCGCGTCAGGCAACTGAGCCGCCGAGAAGCCTGCTGGCGCACCCGTAATCGATTCGACAATTCCCGTTGCCTGGACGAGTGAATCCAGCAGAGCCTCGGCAGGCAGACGCCGAGGAATGGCATGTGAGAAATTCAAATCGTCGTGGCCGTTGGAATCAGTGGGAACGCTGCTGCGCTGGTAGGTCTGCGACATGACGATGCGACGCATGAGGTGCCGTATGTCGAATTTGTGTTCGACGAACTCTTTCGTCAACGCGTCCAGCAGGCCAGGGTTGATCGGTGGATTTGTCGTCCTCAAATCGTCAACAGGATCAATGATCCCACGATGAAAGAAATAGCTCCAGACCCGGTTGGCAATGCTGCGTGCAAAGTGTGGGTTCTCAGGCGACGTCAGCCATTGGGCGTAAGCCGCGCGACGGTCAGTAGCGGGAGTCAGTTCCGGTTCGCCCGCTCCCAGAAAACGTGGCGGCTGCAACTGGCCGGAACGTGGATTCGTCGAATAACCGGCGGCGAGATTGACGACGATAGTCTTCGCGTTCGTGACATCGGCGAGACGCGGATCATTCTTCGCTGTGACCTGGTTGAAGAAACTGTGCAAACCGTAGTAGTCGGCCTGAGTCCAGTTTTCAAACGGGTGAGGATGACACTTCGCACACAGCATACGCACTCCGCAGAACACCTGAGTCGCTCGTTGCAGCGTCTCATCGGGATCCTTGCTCACTGCGAAATATGCGGCAGCAGGATTGTCCATGAAGTTGCCGCGACTGGTGAGCAGTTCCCTGACGAATTCGTCGATCGGTCGGTTCTCCGCAACAGCCGCCCGGATCCATTCTCGAAAAGCGAACACAGCCGGATCGCTTAGTCGGTTCCGCGAATTCTGCAACAGGTCGCCCCACTTGAGCGACCACCAGTCAACGAATTCGGGACGTTGAACCAACGCATCGAACGCTCGCAGCCGCTTATCGGGAGACGGATCATTCAGGAAAGCCATCACCTCTTCTGGAGTTGGTTGAACGCCGATCAGGTCCAGGCTGGTTCGTCGCAGGAAACCAGCGTCTTCCACGATGCCCGAAGGCTTGATGTTCAGTTCGTTGAGCTTCTCGATAACAAATCGATCGATCAGGTTTTCAGGAACAGGAGTCGGCTGAAAGTGCGGATTCGGATCGAGCACGATGAAATTAGCCGTGGCAAAGATTCTTTCGAAACGCGCCACGACCGCCGTCTCCCCGAGTTCGCTGGCCGAAACGAGTCCCACATCATCGACCGTGGCGACCAGTTCGGTGTTCGCCGTGAAGATGCCGAGCCGCGTTACGTCTCGCGTCGAACCATCGGAATACCTGGCAATCAATTGAACCTGATGCTGCATGCCAGGCCGGAGAACTGCGTTCTCCGGCTTAATGTGGACCGACTCAACCCGGCCAGGATCGACAACATCACTCTGTGCTCCTTCGCGAACCCAGCCCAGAAGGAGTTCGTGCTGCAGACTTCCCCGATTGAAGCGGACGCCTCCCTGATGAGGGACGTCGCCCAGGGGCTTTGTGATCAGCAGACTCGCAGCGGGATTGTGTCGGTTAACTCGCCGCTGGAAGAATTCCTCCGTCAATGATTCGTAATCCGGCCCCGGATCGGAACCACGCAACGACAGCTTGAAACCATTCTTGCCGAGCGAATAGCCATGACACGATCCCATGTTGCAGCCGCCTTTCGACAGCACAGGCATGACGTCGTGGCGGAAGCTGTGTGGTCTCGGCTTCTCTTGAAGCTGCACGGTCACGGGAACGGAAACCGTTCTGTCATTCACTGTTGCTGTGATCGTCGCCTGACCATTGGAGACCGGCTGGATCCAACCGAATAGATCGACCGTCGCGACGGCCTCGTCACTGCTCTGCCAGGTGGCGGCAGAGGTCAGATCAATCGACAGACCATCCGTTGATCGGGCGGTGATCAAAGCAGAATGCGGTCGTCCTCGATGGTTCACCGTGATTGCCGCCGGGTAGACTTGCAGTTCGCCTGCGATCGTCACTGTCGCGTCCGCGCCTGCGACCGAAGCGGACAAGATAACGAGGGCAACCGCCAGCGTCACAGTCGCTGTCAACTGCTTAAGGTGAGTTTTGATTGACATATCTGCTGAATTCCTGAGACGGAAAGTTAAATTCGTTTCGTCGCCAACTTAGTACGACCAATGCCTTTCCAGGCTGGTCCGGTCGGGGTCTGCCTATTTCTTCACTTCTGTCGGCGGAGGCAGTGTGAGCTGAATCGTCAGTGGCAGTTCCCGGCTTCTTACGGGAAGAGGAGAACTGGCACGCGTCTTCCCCGTGGCGAACAGGCGAATGCCCGCCAGCTCTGCTGGCTTGAACGTTGCCGGAAACTTCACTTCCAGTTGGTAATCTGCCTGATCCGCCTTCACGGCAGCTGTTGGGACGGCAATACCGGCGGGCAGGCCGACCAGTGACACCGTCACGTCCTGATCCATTCCGGCCAGTCGATTCACCTTTCCGGAAATCACGATAGTGGCTCCCGCCTGCGCATCAATGACGGCAGACATTGCAGCCGGCGTCGCAGGCTGCAGAACGATCGGATTCAATGTTGGAATTCTGCGAACCTCGGAGTATCGCGTCGCCAGAACGGTCTTCTTGTCTCGACTAAGCAACTCCGCCATAAAGGCAACCTCGTAACCTGTCTCGCTAAGGTCAGCAGGAACGAAAATGCTGAACGTGCCGGCGTTCTTTGCCAGCCGCGCCGCATTGTCCGCTGCCGTCGCCGCAGCCTGTTGAGCGACGATTGCAGCCTTCACCAGCGTGTCCTCGTCAGCTGTCGCCTTCGCCTCGGCTGCCATCGCGGCTTTGACCGCAGAATCAGCCTGAGTGAACGCAGTCTGAGCGACGACCAGAACCTCCGCTTCTTCTTTTGCCTTTGTGGCAGCGGCCTCTGCTGTCTTGACTGCGACCGCCTTTGCCAGAGCCGCGGTCTGAAGTTCCTGAGCCACAGCGACAACCGCCGCAGCGGAACTTTCCGGTGTGCCCTCCGCCGCAGCGTCTTTGGACGATGCAACGGCTTGCACCCTGGCAACGACTTTCGTGAGTGCCTCGCCGGTTGCGGCGGCTGCACCGGATGTCGTCTTTGCCAGAGTGGCCGCTTGAGTAGCCGCTGTCATCGCCGTCGCGAGTTGGGCCGTCGCAATCTTTAGTTTCGCGGCTGCATCGGCGGTCACTTTGGCCGCCGCTTGCGCCACGGTCGTCTGACGAACCTGCGCGTCAGCCACTGTCTTGTCGGCTGCCAGTTTCGCATCCCACGCCTTTTGAGAAACCGGGTCACCCGCGATTTCCACCGGCTGGTTGGTTTCGGAACGGACCGTCCGATTGGCGTCGACCCGACCGTTAACACTCACGGGGCTCTGGCTGGAATCCACCGTTACTCGGACAGGACCATCGAAACCGCCTGGGCGAAACACTTCCAACGGAACGTCCAGCTTCGCACCAAGCACCAGCCGTGTTGTGTCGTCAATCCGACCCCAGCCGAAATCGAAGTCAACCAGTGACGGACCTGCAAGGGCGATTGCCAGTTCATGACCGAGCCATGGCTGCATCGTGCTTAGAGGATGTGTCGAGTTCGTGGCGTACCGCACGACTTCGCGTTCTGCAATACGAGCCGTGCCACGAAGTGACGTCAGCAGGTGATTCGTCGTCAGCCCAGCGCCGTGCAGCGTCATAAGAGTCGAGCTCGCGTCTGCTGCGATCAGTGTTCCCTGACTCTGCACACCATCCGGCAGTGACACGAAATCCAGCTGAATCGGCCCCGTGTAGCCGTCCCGTTCGGCTGTCACTTTGACGATCAGCCGTTCTCCTGCGGTGACGCTTTCCTGCTGGTGAGCGACGGTGAGACGAAAGTCGCCGCCGTCGGCTTCCGGCGTTAGCGAACTGACTTTGATGCGATAGACGTTGTTTGGGCTTCCGATCCCGTTGGCCTCTTTCACGGCCACGATCACTGCAGTCGTGTTGGCCGGGACGGTGTAATCCAGTGTCGGATCCGCAGTTCCACCAGCGTCATCATTGATCGCCAGTTGCCCGCCCTGTTCGTTGAGAATCTGCAACACCGCGTCCATCGGGGACCCCAGTCGATCGGCGAAGACTTCGAACCTCAACTTCGCACCGGCAGCGACGGTCAACTGGTAACGGTCCTGTTCACCCTCAGCGAGCAGCCGACCGCTGATTCCGAATGGAGCTGAAGGCAGCTGTTGCAAACCTTCTGCGGGAGCGGCTTCGACAAGCTCTGGAAGATCGCTGATCAGAACCGGCGGCTGAAAGGCGTTGACTGCGGAACCACTCTGTGCCAGCGGTCTACCCTCAGGAGACTCGCCGCTTGCGACGTCGACCATGTGTCCGGCAGGAAGATTCCCGAGTAACTGTACCTGAGCGGGTCTGGCCCGCTCGATCGCTGGAGGAAAAGCCTGATCGGCGTACTGCCAGGTGCCAATCTTGAGCCGAAAATATCCGAGAGCCGGCGCGGCATACTGCAGATCGTGTAGCTCGACGGTGTAATTGCCGTCGTTCGGTGCCGTGAACTTAAGTCTCGTGTCACCTCGCAGTACCGTAGAAGGCAGCGACCATTTCAAATGCCGGTTCGAGCTGTCGTAAATGTGCAGCACCGGACGCAGCTTGCCACCGAGCCGCTGACTTTCAACCTCCAGCAGAACCGCCTGCCCTCTTGCCGCCGCAAACATGGTTCTGACTTTCGAACTGCCAGAGACGACTCCGTGCAACGCGACGGGAAGAGCTGCAACCTCGGCAGTAAACGGAATGCTGGGGAGTCCATCAACGGCGATGATCTCAGCCGCTGCCGCGCCCGAGTCTGTGACCACCCAGAAGTTGCACAGGCCAGACCGAACATCAGCGGCCAAAGTCACATCGAACTCGATTCGCGTGGCTGTCGGATTGGGCTTCAGAGTCTGCTGAGCAATCGGCACCGACATCAGAAGCCGAGGATTCGGCAACAGATCGGAACCATCAATACGGATCGTCGTGGTGCCACCAACCTGCAGACCTCGAACGGTGAGACTGTTGATCACAGGTGCTGCCGAAAGTTCAGACGCGACGGCAAGGACAACTGCCGCCAGGGCAAGTCCACGAGCGGCGAATGTGGTCAAGTGGAAGGGCATTGCATGCTGTCTGAAAAGTTACGTTGCCGGGGCAGTCGATGAATTATGGATGGATTCCGCAGGTAGAAGACGTGCTGCCATCAGCTCGGAAAGAAATTCGACGATCTGTTTCTCACCGAACGCGCATGGCGAATCATTTTGTCGCTTCGCGAACCAGCCATTATGGTCGGGTCACTCCGCTTGGGCCTTCGCTGCAGGATGCCGATGACGGCTCAAAACAGTTCCATGATTGGTTCCGCTTCGATGAGGCGAATGGGCCTGCCTCCCGGTCCCGGCATCATGGTCGTCTCAAGATCGATGCCCATCGCATGGTAGATTGATGCCACAATCTGAGGTGGCAAAATCGGTCGGTCGTGCGGAGCCGCTCCAATACGGTCGGTCGAGCCAATTGCCTGACCGCCTTTAATGTTGGCCCCGCACAGGAAGTTGGTCCATGCGGACGGATAGTGATCCCGACCACCGCGAGGATTCAGCTTCGGTGTTCGGCCAAACTCGCTGAGCACAGCGATCACCGTTTCTTCGAGAAGACCTCGTTGTTCAAGATCTTCAACGAGCGCCGTGAAAGCCTGGTCAAACTGAGGACACAGCAGGTACTCGTAATCCTTGTGCGTATTGTTGAGTCCCCCGCCATCAGCGTGCATATCCCAGCAAGCGATGTTGAAGACCGTGTCGAAATGGTTGACGGTGACAAATCGCGAGCCGCGTTCGATGATTCGCCGGGCCATCAGACAACTTTGACCGAACGTGCTGCGACCGTAGCGGTCGCGCAGCTTGTCCGGTTCGTCAGTCAGATCAAACGCCATCTTCGTCTCGGGCGAGGTGAGCAGATTGAACGCTCGCGAATAAGCGGTGTCGCGTTGAATGGTCGTGTTGGTCTCCGCACGACGCTGCAAGGTATCCAGCTCTTTGAGAATGTTGCGGCGGGCATTGATCCGGAATTCGGTCTGGCCATCGGGCGGTTGAAGATTGGCGACTTTGAAGTCTGCACGAGAAGGATCGCCGCCCAGAAAGAATGGTTGATGCCCACTGCCCAGATACGCGGCTTCCTGACCGTGCGGTGTCGCCGTCCCCGTGTTGCCAATCTTGTCCGGCAGGATCACCGCCGACGGAAGATTACTCTTCGGGCCAAACACGCGAGAGACCACAGAGCCCATGTAAGGCTGCATGCTGTCCTGTGTGAAATCATGGCCGGACATCATCCAGCGCTGGCCGTTCTCGTGAGACGCGCCCGTTTTGTGGTGCAGGCTGCGGATCAAAGCCACTTTGTCCATCATCTTTGCCATCTGCGGAAAATGCTCACAGATGTCGATACCGGGAACGTTCGTGTTGACCGGTTTGAAGCCGCCTCGGATATCTTCCGGCGCTTCGGGTTTCATATCCCACGTGTCCAGATGACCCGGCGATCCAACCAGAAAGATCGTGATACAGTTACGAATCTTCGCTTTGGATTGATCGACCGCGCCGCGAGTTTCCAACTGCAACAGGTTTGGAAGCGTGAGGCCAGCCATGCCGGCGGCACCTGCCTGAAGAAAACTGCGGCGGCGAATCCCGCTGCACAACGATACGTTCTCATCTCCAAGATGAAGCATTGTCGATTCCTTTCCGAATTGACGTCGTGCCAGATCCGGTCATCGTGAGTGACGAAAGAACCATCAGACCGACTGAAACCGCAGCGGGCTGGATTGGATGGCGATCAGGACTAAATCGTGTACGAAACGACGTTTGAGATATCGATGAACCTGCTCTCGGTGTAGTCGCCTTTGGCATCTTTGCGATAGTTCACATACTTGAAGTGCTGCAGAACGATCTCGTACTTACCCGCCGTTTTGTCGTCGTGCTCGAAAGTCGCTTCCATCCGAGCCGGAACCGTGGCGACGTCCTTGCCATCTCTCCGCACAACCCATTGCAGCTTCGACCCCCAGTCGTTGCTGACATGACCTCGCGTCACACGATGCCCGTCCAGCTGAATTTCGGCTGTTGGAGTGCCTTCAAAGACCTGATCCATTTCCGTGCCGCCTCACTGTTCAATGTCGAAGTAAGAACTCAGATCGACGCTTCTGCAACTCCCCCAAACGTCAGATCAACGAACTCCTATATTACTGCCGCAGGTCGCGGGATCTAAGTCCAGAACAGAGATTCGTCAACGATCATTCGATTCCGCGTAGCTGAGTTCCCTCCAGAATTCTGTAACGGATTGTCTGGCCGGATAGATGGTGACTGGGTCAGCAGTGAACGATCCACCCCGGACGACCGGGAGCCCGTGCGGAACCAGCAAGATGCCTCCTCGTTCAGACATTCTCGCGCTCGACAGTCAGTTGGAGCCACGTTGTCAGGTCACCGCTGCTGTCCGAGTCGACGGACCATGTCAGGAAGAAGCCGAAACTCACGCGACGAAACGGTGGCACGTGGCTTAGGACGCGTCTTCGAATGTTTCAGTTGCTGCCGCCATTCTGCGTGTGAGATCCGGCTCACGGTGATTCGAAGACCTACGTTGACTGCTGAGCAGCGATGTCGACGCACGATTGCTTGCAACTCTTGAGAATTTAACCTCACAGAATCACACCAGAGCCGGAGTGCAGAATGAAGACCATCTCGATCGACGCCCCCAACGTCTGCATGGAATCGTGTCAGGCGGATTTCGCAACCAGCCCTGATCTACAATTGGACTTCCCCGAAGGGATTGATCAACGCGACATCGAAGATCTTCAGATTCTGGCAAAATGGTTCGAATCAACGTCGATCAGTTTTGCTGATCTCGACGAAGTGTTTAGCGACTTCGATCAACTGAAATCCGCACTGAGCTGACACGCACCCTGTGGGGATTACGGGACGACAGCTGAGTTCGCCCGACACAAGTGACGATGCCAATCCGCGACGCGTGCAGAACTTAATTCTGACCCGTCGTAGCGTGCGGCAACCCACGATTGCCGGGCTCCTGAAGGTTGGAAACGAATCCAGCATTGTGGATTGGGATGACCCGCCGGTCGGCACGCATGTGCTCAATTTTTGAAATGTAAGCCAAACTCGCCATTGTGCTGTTGCACGTCTTCGCTACAATTTCCGGCGATAGTGGCGGAAAGGCTCGAACACGTCGTTTCGGGCATCGCTGCACAAGTTTCTTGAGGAAGTGAAGTAATGGCTGAAGGCACGATCAAAAAGTTAACGGAAAAGGGCTTCGGATTCATCGACACCGGAGGGGGCAACGACATGTTCTTCCACATGTCAAACCTCGAAGATGTTCAATTCGAACAGTTGTACGAAGGACAGCAGGTTTCTTACACCGCTGGCCATGGACCCAAAGGACCACGAGCAGAAAATGTTCGTCCTGTCTAATTGCTGAGAAAAGCTGCAACATTGAGAAAGCCGGCGAACAACTGTTCGTCGGCTTTCTTCATTTGATGCATGTTTCGCCACCGTTTGCTGACCGCCACGCATCGCTCCATAAGAGATTTCAAATGCCGAAGCAGAAACTAATTGTTGCGATCAACGGAACCGGTTTCGCTGCCGATTACACAGCGAAGACTTACGGAATGATCCCGCACCGAAACGGAGTCGAAATTGAACTCGCTGGAGTCGTATCAGGGCGTCTGGAAAATGCTGAAGCTTTCGCTGTTTCTCACGGCATCCGCGATGCATTCACGTCACACGCCGAAATGCTCGAAACGGTGCGACCGACGATCGACAATATCTGCTGCGCGAACTTCGCCCACGGCCCATACACTGCTGAAGCCGCTCGTGCTGGCGTGCCCGTCATCGTGCTTGAAAAACCGCCTGTGATCTGGCCGGGATATCCGGAAGGGCGGATGGCCGAGGCCGCAGTTCGCAAGCGGGAATCCATGGAGTATCTCGCGGACGTTCTCGATGTTGTGCGGGAGTCTGGATCAAAACTGCTGTACGCCGAGGACTTTGTCTATTTCGACGGGATGAAGGGGATTGTCGAGTTACTTGCCGAGGCGAGAAAAACAGGCAAGGGGAAAGTGCTTTACCAGCACGGTGTGTGTGCTCATCAAGGGTCACATGCGCCGGCGTATGACACTCCCTCGAAGTCTGGTGGCGGAGCGCTGTTCAATAAGGCCTGCCACCCGCTGGGGCCTGCTTTGTTTCTGAAGCAGGTCGAAGGGATTCTCGCCAACGGTCAACCCATCCGGCCGGTGTCAGTATCAGCAGCGGCATTGCAGATCCTCAAACACCAGCCGGAATCCTGTGGTGAGTTCTTTCGAGTCATGCAGAACGTCGACGACTTCGGTCGACTAACGGTTGTGTTCGAGGACCGGACAATCGCCGAGTTAACTGGTCACGACCTGAGCATCAGCGGAATCCGCAATGAGTTCTCAGTCATCACGGACTTCGCTCAGTACGATCTACGAGTCAATCCAAACAACGAAAACGAACTGTTTCTGCCCAACTCCACTCACGCAGGCAACCTGCTGGTTCGAGAGAAACTGCCGACGGCCCAGGGCACGAGTTTCCCGCGCCCAAACCAGTTCTACTCACATGGCTACGTCAGCGAGATGAACGATGCTGTCGGCTGCGCATTGAACACGGACCAGTTTCCGCAGTCCGGAGCACTGCTTGCCTGGGACACGATGGCGATTCTGATGGCGGGTTACGAAAGTGCCGACCAGAACGGAGCCGCCATAGACATTACGGAATATACGACTGCTGGTCGCCAGTTCGGCGCGCGGGAGATTCCGGAACCGTCCCGTTTCGGCAGTGTGTTCCAACGAGTTTGAATCGCACATCCGCTGCCTTATCCGTCAGTTGGCGTGTCGACTTTTATCGGAAGCTCATGGGCAGGCGGCGGGAACCTGTCTTCTAACGGCGCTACCTGTCTTCTAATGGCGCTACGGGCAGCATCGGCGAGATAAAATCATCATTGGCGGATGGCCTCCACTCCGCTGATCAGCGTCTTACCGATTGCCGCTGTCAGTTTAAGAGTCAGAACATCGCCGACATCGACGTCTTCAATCTCGTGCACGAATCCTCGCATCGATCCGTTTGCTTGATCGACGATATCCAGTTGACTCAACACCGTACGGCCCTGCACAGAGACCGTTTGGACGCGATCGCCGGGATGCTTGTCAGCGAGTTCGGCGAAGTACAGTCGGACGGTGTAGCGGCCGGGCTTCAGGTCGTGGAGCGTCAATTGGCCGAGGCCTTCAACGGCAGATGACGCGACCCAGGGCCAACCTGTTCCGCCTTTCATCCAGATGCTGTGTCGATAATGCCATGTGGGGGTCAGCGGTGTTGTGCGGACCGTGATCGATGGTGACGGACCTCCCACCGACGGGTAGTCGAGCCACAGCGTGCCGTCTCGCGTCATTCGGTCGCCGGGCGCTCCGAAGTTCAGGCCAATTCGTTCGATAGATTTCGGAGTCAGCTCACCATCTCCCCACGCAGACCATTGCTCGTAGCTTTCCGGCATCGCCACCAGCGACATTGCTGTCGGCAGCGGATAACTACACGTGCAGCCTTCGTAGAAATAGGGAACGTTCAAAACGCCACCTGAGGGAATGATGCTGTTGGTGCATCCGCTGCGGGGGCCGCTTAGGAAAACGGTACCGCTTTCCAGGGTCTTATCGTAAAACGCGGCCGTTCCGCTACGCAGGGTATAGAACCGTCCGTAATCAACTCCGCCATCGCAGCCGTACATTTTTGGAAAAGCACGAGGTTCAGATTCGCCAGTCAGTGGATTTGTCCGCTCGCCGACAACCGGAGGCTTTGGATGCAGCGCGGTTGTCTGGTGCGGCGCGTGATAGTAGCTTTGTTGTGGCTGTGTGAGGTCAGGATCAGGCAGCGACGCCCGTATTTTCAGCTGCTCGCGGTTGTCGAAAACGCGTCCGGTGTAGATGTCAGAAAGAACCGGTCGCAGTAGCGGATAGTCGACTGAGTAGTTTCCTTTGATCCGAGTCGCGCGCCAGTCTTTCGGGCGAGAAATCATCACACCGCGGGTGAACACCGGCTGCGGCGAGCGCTTGAAGTGAGCCAGCGTGTCGTCAAACCAGAGGACTCCCAGCGGAAAACGCACGAGTTCGTCGGGGCTGAATTCATAGTTTCCAGAGTACTCCGCCGTTCCAGTTAGAGGCCCTGTCCGACGAACGAGTGAGTGGCCGTCAGATTCAATAATTTCGAAAGTGCCTGGTTCGAGATTCTTCATGCTTGCCGCGTTAGCAACGCCGATGCCTGGCTTCAGCCGCAAAGCGGCAAGTCCTCCGAACGGTCGCAATGTCTGCAGCAGAGGGATCCAGTTCTCTGCGGCTCGGTCGGGAGTCTCGGTCGTGATCACCGTTGCGATGTACGGCGGAAGGTGAGCGTCAAACGGGTTACATTCGACGACGGAAGCTCGCGT
This sequence comes from Planctomycetota bacterium, assembly GCA_027624335.1. GTDB lineage: Bacteria > Planctomycetota > Planctomycetia > Planctomycetales > Planctomycetaceae > JABMPE01. The sequence goes on along the minus strand of JAQBWV010000032.1, from coordinate 18,293 downwards.
CCCGTAAAGATCCGCGCGATCGAGCTCACGCCGCAGAAGTTCGACGCGGTCGTGATCGTCATCCAGGGCCACGACGTGGTATTGCGATTCCTTTAGTAACGCCTTGACGAGTGCTCCATCACGCAGCCCGACGACCAGCACATACCCGTGAGAACTGCCGGAAAGTTTGATTACATTTCGAGCAAGCTCGGTCGCCTGGTCGGTTGTTGTCAGTGGCTCAACCGGTCTTCTCCACTGCTTCAACGCTGCTTTCGGTGTCGGGGCGGCATCACCGAAACAATAGATTCGTCCTTCCCGTGTTGACACGAACAACCGATCGTCCGCAGCCACCATTGAATGAACCGTTCCTTGAACGCCGTCAAAGCTCTCATCGAAGTTCATTGCCTTTCCGCCGACACTAATGGTGCGACTGATTCCTGATACGCCATCGCCTTTGTTGACCTTGTCTTCGTGCTGTTGTCGATTGATGACATCATCGAAGACCAGCTTTCCGCGTCGCACGGCTCGCGCTGAATCTTCGTCGAGTGCGGCAAACCAGCCGCCGGGAAATCTCCCAGGCGAGGGCAAGGCAAAGTCGATCAACTCGCCAGTCTTCCGACTGAGCCGTGCGGGATAGGCCGTCGAACAGGGAACGATCAGCTCGTCACCGTTTACTATGAGATACCCCTGCGGCGCGAGGCCGCCGATTGCTTCCGTGTTGTGCGGTTGCTGACCGAAAAGATAACCCAGACGATCATTTCTCCAGATGACGTCTCCCGAGGCGATGTCGATTGAATAAACAAACACGCCTTCGAATGGCCACACTCCGGCGGCAAAGTACACGCAGCCGTCGGCAACAACCGGGCCTCCACGAACCGGCCACACCGAAATCAGCCGCTGATTCCCCAGCAAACGTCGGTCGCTCGGCACTGCGCGATGCTGCCAGCGTAATCGGCCAGTCTGAAGTTCGACGCAGTACAGAACCCCGTCGTCGGACCCAAAGCAGACTGAGTCGTCCCACACGGCCGGCGCGAATCGGACCGGGCCATTTGTTCGGTATTGCCATGTTTCCCGACCGGACGATGCCTCGTAAGCGACCACCGAATCAGTTCGGGATGACGCCACGATCATCTGGCCGCCAGCAATGATTGGCTCGTAACCAGCGTCAAACTGAAGGCGAGGACTGTGAAACGCAGGAGTAATCTCAGGAAGTTGTCGGACCCATTTCAGTTCAAGGAATTCCGGGAGGGAAGTGCCAGTTGCACCTGTCCGCCCGGCATTGTGCCTCCACATGGGCCAATCATCTTCGGCGTGAATACTGGCGGTGGAAACGACACTGAAAGTCAGCATCGCGACAAAGCTCGAAGTGACGCAGCGTGTCGTCACGTTGAGAATATGAAGCCGAGTGTTTTGGTGCATATGTCTTGCCTGCCTTCTGGTGGACTTCACACAGTGTGACACGTCTCCGCGAACGAGAACTCGTGCCTGACACGGTCCCTGCGCGGTCGAACTGGCGAGTATGGTTGCCGCCCGGCGTGTTCCACCACAACCTTGCGGACACCGGCAAGCGGCTCAACAATCGCTCTCAACAACAGTCTCGCTTCCGATCACACGTTACAACAGTGCATGAGTTATGCTTCTGAAGTCGCTCAATACTCTCAGTGATTTATCTTTGGTCTCAGTGATCATGCTTGTTCGGTGCCAGTTAACTCGCATTTGTTGGATGGTGGCCTCGATTTCAGGATGCGATTTCTGACGAACCGGTTGATCAACAGATTTGGATGACGTCTTGCGGCGGTTGCATCCTGGTAATTCCTTCGAGGCTGACATGAATCTCATGCACACAACCAGAGTGCTCGTCGTAGCCTGCCTGTCGAGCGTTGCTTCGGCAGCCGTCGTGAACGCCGACGTCAATTTCGAAAAGGACATTCGTCCGATACTGTCAAAGAACTGTTTCCAGTGCCACGGCCCTGACTCAGAGTCGCGAAAGGGTGAATTGCGACTTGATACGAAGGCCGGAATGATCGCCAGGAATGACAAATTGGGAGTAGTCATTCCTGGAAAGCCGGAGAACAGCGAACTCTACTTGCGGATTACGTCGAACGACGAATCTGATCGAATGCCGCCCCCTGATTCGAAGCTCTCTTTGAGCGACGCGGAAATCAAACTGCTGAAAGAATGGATCGAGCAGGGAGCGACATGGTCGCAGCACTGGGCATTGCGGTCTCTGGCACAACCGGCACTTCCCGTTGTGCCAGACGACCTCGAAAACTGGGTCCGCAACGACATTGACCGTTTCGTTCTGGCACGGCTTGTTGAGAATAGTTTCACCCCCTCACCGGAAGCTGACCGACGTACGCTGATTCGTCGTGTGACTTTCGACCTGACAGGGCTGCCTCCGACTCCCGAGCAGATTAACGCGTTCCTCTCCGACACTTCGGAAGAACCGTTTGAACGTGTCGTCGACCGACTGCTTGCCAGCCCTCGATACGGAGAACGCTGGGCCAGACACTGGATGGATGCAGTCCACTACGCCGACACGCACGGCCACGACGAAGACGCCATTCGAGAGCATGCGTGGCCATACCGAGACTACCTGATCCACTCGTTCAACTGCGACACGCCCTATGCGCGATTCGTACAGGAGCAGATCGCGGGTGATGTATTGTTTCCAAATGACCCACAGGGAATTGTCGCTACGGGAATGCTCGCGGCAGGGCCATGGGATGAAAGCTCTCAGATGGGAATTCAGGACGGAACGACTGACAAGGAGATCGCTCGTTACCTGGATCGTGACGACATGATTGCGACCGTCATGAATACTTTTGTCAGTATGACCGTGCACTGCGCGAGGTGTCATCATCACAAGTTTGATCCGATACCGACCGAAGATTATTACAGTCTGCAGGCAGTATTTGCTGGCGTGGATCGCGTGGATCGACCGTACGACCTCGATAAACACACCGCTCGTAAACGCCAGGAACTACTGGCAGAAAAAGACACTCTTGAGCAGGGACGTGTCGCCAGAGAAATGTTGCTCGATGTCGACCTGCAGCAGCGATTCGCCGAGTGGGAGCGCAGTCGAGAGACCAGTGTCTGGCAGATTCTGCAGGCTGACACTGTCGACTCGACGGGCGAGTCGACGGCGACAAAGCAACCTGACGGATCGATTCTATTCAGTGGCATACGGCCAGAGACCGACGTTTACACGATCTCAGCACATATCACTTTGCCGCACATTACCGCTGTGCGACTGGAAGTAATGACTGACGAGAGTCTGTTTCACAAAGGACCAGGCCGGCAGGACAACGGCAACCTGCACCTGTCGGAGTTCAAGCTACTGACAACTGGTAATGACGGAACCATGACTCCAGTCAGCCTGCACAAACCGATCGCGGACTTCGACCAGAACGGCTGGACCATCGCTCACGCACTGGATGGCAACCCGAAAACCGCGTGGGGCATCTATCCCCAAACGGGACAAAGTCACGAGGCTATCTTTGAACTGAAACAGCCGATCGACGCTTCGGGCGGCGTGACGCTGACAGTCGTTCTTGAACAGCTGCATGGTGGCGGGCATTTGATCGGTCGGCCAAGACTGTCAGTCACCGGGACATCCAATCCGAGCGCCAGCGCGGCACTGACAACGGTTCCTGCTGAGATCAGCGAATTACTTTCGGTGGACGCCGGCAAGCGAACTGACGAACAGAAGTCGAAACTCGCGATCCAACTTCTGAAGGTCGAGAATGCCGGAGCGCTGTCGGCTTTGCCGAAGCAATCCATGGTGTATTCGGTGGCGAGCGATTTTCAGCAGAAAGGGAACTTCGTCCCTGCCATGAAACCACGTCCAGTACACGTGCTTCGCCGCGGGAATGTGTTGTCACCGATCGAGCCAGCGACGCCAGGTTCGTTGACGTGTGTCGAAGGACTTGATGCTCATTTTCGTATCGCCAACGTTGATGCCGAGGGTGAACGCCGCGCGGAACTGGCTCTGTGGGTCAGTGCCCGTGAAAACGTTCTGACCTGGCGGTCGATCGTGAACCGTGTATGGCTGCATCATTTCGGACGTGGCATCGTCAATACGCCGAATGACTTTGGACGCAATGGCGTTCCACCGACGCATCCTCAATTACTTGACTGGCTCGCCGCAACGTTTCGTGACAGTAGCGGCTCGCTTAAACAGTTACATCGACTGATCGTGACAAGTGCCGCGTATCGGCAGTCTTCACAACACAATGCCCGGTTTGCTGCAAACGACGCTGGCAATCTTCACCTTTGGCGAATGAATCGTCGCCGCCTCGACGCGGAATCAACGCGAGACGCCATTCTGCAGATGTCGTCCCTGGTTGACTGGAAGATGGGTGGGCCGCCGGTCAGACATTTCACGCTGAGCAATGGCGTGCATGTGACACCAACACTGAATTACGACAGATTCGACATCGACAGTGCCGACGGCAGGCGGCGGAGTGTGTATCGATTCATTTTCCGGACAGTACCTGATCCGTTTATGGAAGCGCTGGACTGCCCTGACGCATCACAATTTACTCCGAAGCGGTCCTCATCCATGACATCGCTGCAGGCCCTGGCGATGTTGAACAGTCGATTTGTGGTGAGATACAGCGAACACATAGCCCGCCATCTTGAAGACGGAAACACCGGTCGTCGGAATCAGGTGCGGCGGTTGTTCGAACTGGCCTTTGGCAGGCCGCCAACTGAAGAAGAAAGTCGATCCGTCGCTGCATATGCCGACCAGCATGGGCTGTCCAACGCATGCCGAGTCCTGGTGAACAGCAATGAGTTCATGTTTGTAAATTGATCACGACGACCTCAGTTGGACATCTCCATCTTGGCTGACAACCTGTTTCGAAATTAGAGTATCAAGTGCAGTCCCGAAATCACTTCCTGATACAAGCAGTGGAACCATTCTGACACAGCTCATCAGAGCACACTCTTCGAAACTCGGGCGGATCACATGAGTGCTGTTATCAAGTATCTGGATCAGGAAATGATCGTTACTGAGTTTCCCAGAAGGGACGTTCTTTCAAATGTCGGTGGCGGCTTTGCAGGCATCGCGATGGCACATTTGCTCGGGCAGAACGAATCGCTCGCGGCAGCCAGTAATCTGAACGGCGGCATCCATCATCCGGCCAAAGTTAAACGCATCGTTCAGCTGTTCATGAACGGTGGCGTCAGCCCGATGGACACGTTCGACCCAAAACCGCGTTTGACTGAGCTCGACGGAAATCAGTTCGATCCAGGTGGTGATCAGAAAGTCGAATCTGTAACTGGTTCGCCAGGTTTCAAAGTTCTGAAATGCCCGTTCGAATTCAAGCAGCATGGCGAATGCGGTCGCTGGGTCAGTAGTGTCTTTCCAAATGTGGCCGGTGTTGTGGATGACCTCGCGTTTCTGACGTCGATGGTGTCGACGAGCAACGTACACGGTCTCGCCAGTTACATGCAGAACACGGGATTCACGCTGCCCGGATTTCCCTGTATGGGAGCCTGGGTTTCGCACGCGCTGGGTCGTATTTCCGACGACCTTCCTTCCTTTGTGGTCATGCCCGACACTAAAGGTTTGCCATACAACAATCAGGGCAACTTCACCGCAGGGTTTCTGCCGGCACAACATCAGGGAACGCTTGTGAAAGCGTCAGCCCCCAATCCGATCGCGCATCTGCACCCGCCGAAAGAAGCAACGTACATTACCGATCAAAGCGAAACCGACGGTGCAGCGTTGCTGCGACAGCTCAATCGAAACCACGCTGCAGAGCATCCCGGTGACAGCCGTCTCGAAGCTCGCATCGAGTCCTATGAGCTGGCTGCAAGAATGCAGTTGTCAGCGCCGGAGGTGTTTGATCTTTCTGGTGAAAATGCCACCACGCAGAGGATGTACGGACTGGATGACGCGGTAACCGCAGACTTTGGCCGTCGTTGTCTGTTGTCACGTCGGATGCTTGAACGTGGCGTTCGGTTCGTCCAGGTCTGGAGTGGTCCCGCCGGACCATCAAACAACTGGGACAATCACAGCAACATCAACACAGAACTGCCTTACATTGCCAGGCAGGTCGATCAGCCGATTGCCGCTCTCGTCCAGGATCTGAAGGCACGCGGGATGTTTGAAGACACGCTGGTCATCTGGACGACCGAGTTCGGTCGGATGCCGTTCAGCCAGAACAGCACCGGGCGAGACCACAACGGAGGGACTTTCGTCACGTGGCTCGCCGGAGCCGGAGTGAAAGGCGGGATCACTCATGGCCAGAGCGATGAATGGGGCTGGAAGGCCGTCGAACCGCTCTGGTGCTACGACCTGCATGCAACGATTCTGCATCTGCTGGGAATCGATCACACGAAATTGACATTCAAGCACAACGGCATCGACCGCAGACTGACCGACGTACACGGGCACGTGCTTAAAGAAGTTCTGTCGTGAGAAATCGTCGCCCGACTCAGTGACTCCCCGAATCAGTCATCACCCATCGATCATCACTCATCCGGTCGCCGGGAATGGAAACCGATGATCAATTCAACGTCAATTGACGATCGTCGGCTGAGGGTACGGCGTCCTGTGCCTGCCGCACCCAACCACAAGTGGTCGGGCCACTCTGCGTTGGACATTTACATACCACTTCCGCAGCCACGTAGTAGGCTGGGTCTCGACCCAGCTTTGATCACGAAGGAATTGCTGGGTCAAGACCCAGCCTACGTCGCTACCGAGCCAGCATCAGAGGCTCCACACGCCCACCACTCAAACGCAGAAAATGCAAAAAGGAACCCACGTCTCCACCCCGAAACTTCTCAATGCCAGAAAACCAACATGTCAAAAAGCCCTGGGCACTTTGTGTCCGGGTCGCGAAGCGACAGGAAGCCTCACCATCAGGAAACGATGCAAACCGGCGAGTTGGACCGACGTCTGGCCACCCTGGTGGCTACGCGATGATTTCAGGAATCAGCTCACCACCGAACTGTGACAGCTGCTTGAAGCGACCGGCGTGGAAGTAAGTCAGCTTATTGTCGTCCAGGCCAAGCAGATTCAGCATCGTGACATGCACGTCGCGAATCGGATGAACGACTTCGACTGCTTCAGCGGCGATATCGTCGGTGGCGCCGACGACAGTGCCTCGCTTCGTGCCTCCGCCTGCAAACCACATATTCATGGCGTCAACATTGTGGCCACGACCAAGAGCGGTCACTCCTCCCCGGTAGTTGTTATCGGGAGTTCGACCGAACTCGCCCGTCCAGACGACGAGCGTGTCATCGAGCAGTCCTCGCGACTTGAGATCTTTGATCAGCGCTGCGATCGGCTGATCAACACTGTTGATCCTGGATGAGTGGCCTTGCTCGATGTAGTCGTGACTGTCCCAACCACCGGAAAATATCTGTACGAATCGCACACCCTGTTCGACCAGCCGCCGAGCCATCAGACACTGTCGACCAAATGCGGCAGTTTCTTTCCGTTCCAGACCGTACGCCTGTTGCAGATGTCGCGGCTCACTGTCGATATCGATGATGCCTGGCACCGACATCTGCATGCGATATGCCAGTTCGTAACTCTCCATCCGAGCAGACAGCGCGGCGTGCTCAGGATGCTGTTCGGCGTGTTGTGAGTTCAACATCGCAAGCTGGTCGAGCGCCTTACGCTGGTGTTCGCGGGATTTGTAAGACGGTGGATTAAGGTCAAGCAGCGGCGACCCGGTCGACCTGAGACGCGTACCCTGAAAGTGCGCCGGAAGAAATCCGTTCGTCCAGTTCGCTGGCCCGGCCTGAGGTAATGCCAGTTCGGTCATCACGACGTAACCCGGCAGGTTCTGATTGAACGAACCAAGACCGTACGTCGCCCATGCGCCGAAACCGGGGTCGCCACCCAGTCGGCTTCCCGTGTTCATGTGCAGCAGAGCTTCCGGATGATTCAACGACTCCGCCTTGCATCCGCGATAGACGCACAGTTCGTCCGCCACTTCCGGGGCTGCCAGAAACTTCCACGGTTCGGACATCTCGATACCGGCATTGCCCACTTTTCGCGACTTGAACGGACTACCGACATAGAACCGTTTCCCGGTTTCAAGTCCCTTCGTTCGAGTTGACTCCGTCAGATGCAGTTCGTTGAGTTTTGTTTTTGGATCGAACGTGTCAGCCTGGGATGGTCCTCCTTCCATGAAGAGCATAATTACGGCTTTCGCTTTCGCCGGCAGGAGTGTCGACTTTGGCGCGAGCGGGTTGGCAGTGCTCTGCTCGGTGGCACAAAGATCGGTGGCACAAAGATCGGTCAGCGCCAACGCGCCGAGCGACGAGCCAAGTCCAAACAGGAAATCACGTCGAGGAATCGTGGTCATCAGAGTGGTCCGTATGTTTGTGGGGCGTAGTTCCACGCTGTGTTGCGGAATCGCCAGCCGAATCAATAGACGTACAAGAACTCATTCGAGTTAAACAGCAGCAGGCACACATCAGCGAGTGCTCGTGTGTCTGCGTCGACCGTCCAGGGTTTTGAGTCGGGAACGTAGTTGTCGTAGACGTTCAGTCGCTCGACGAACTCAAACGGTTCCCCGGTAAACTCTTCGACCAGCGATCGCACAACCTGAATCGGGTACTCAACGGGTTCTGGTCGGTTTTCTTTGTGGTAACCCTGCATCTCTGTCAGGTAGGCATGCAAAGTCTTCTGCTCGTTGGAAGTCGGCATTCGGCCATATGCAAGCTGAACGGCGCGGCGAATCCAGTTGCCGGTGCCACTCGGTTCTTCCTGTTGAACTCTTAAAGCAAAGGCGATCGATCGGTCGGTCATCACGTCGCTGTTCATCAGGGTAAACGCCTGCGGCGTGACTGCGGCGGAATCTCTGACTTCGCAGGACTCATTCGGATTGGGCAGGTTCATCACTTCGAGGAACGGATCAGCCTGACCTCTGACCCGGTACGTGTAGATGGAACGGCGATTGCGTTCTTCCGGAGTTCTCGATGGCTGATGCGCCGGAGCGATGGAGAACTGAATCATCCGAGGCTGCAGGGCAACTTCCATATTGATCTCAGGCATAATGGGGACTCCACCCTGAGTGGGATTCAACTCGCCACTGACCAGCAGCGTGGCATCTCGAAGTTCCTCGGCAGTCAGCCGCCTCGTTGGAAACGACGCCAGCAGTTCGTTGTTGGAATCGACTGTCGCCTGTTTCCTGGGATCAACAGGCCGGCTCGAACGGCGATAAGTCTCGCTCGACATGATCAGTTGATGAAGTCGTTTGATCTTCCATCCATTTTCGATGAAATCGGCAGTCAGCCAGTCAAGCAGTGCGGGATGCGTCGGCTTGCTTCCTTTGGCACCGAAGTTATTGGCCGTTCGAACAATTCCATTGCTGAAGTGGTATTGCCAAATGCGATTGACGATTGAACGAGCGGTTAATGGATTCCGGTCGTTCGCGATCCATCGCGCCAACGCAAGTCGCCGCCCCTGCAGGTCGCTGGGCAGTCGCCAGGGTTCGTTGCTCGGAGCCGCCACAGGCAGGCCCGTTCCGCTTAACACGCCTGGTTCGGCGGGTTTCAGTGGAGCCTCCAGCGATCCTCCACCGAGAATGAAGTTCACCGGTCGCCAGTCGGCATTGATCTTCTTAGCAGGGCGAAGCCTGCGATCATTCTTGAAGTCGTCCTGACCGTTGTAGACGCCCTGAGCAAGAGGTTCGTAGCGTTCCAGTCGACGCTCCCAGATCCAGACGTCCTGTTCGCGGACCTTGAGAATTCCCTTTTCTTCCGGAGTCAGTCCGACATGCCGCGGAGGCTTCATTGTCTCCGGATCGTTTTTGCGAGCATTCTCGCTCCTGTAAGGCAGGTCGTGATCGGCGTACCACTTTCTGGCTGCCGTTTCCTGCTTATTGACGACCTTGTCGCGTTCCGCCGTGGCGAATTCCAGCAGTTCAGCAACCAGCTTTCGTTTCTCCGCAAATCCGCTTCTGTTCTCTTCGGGCAGGAACGGCGCGTCGACCTCTGCCGGCTGCGTCGTCGCGAAGGCCGCGTACAGACCGTAATAGTCACGTGTCGGAAGCGGGTCGAACTTGTGATCGTGACATTTGCAGCAACGCATCGGCATCGACAGAAACGACTGCCCGACATTATGAACCAGGTCGTCGAGGTAGAGCTGTCGCGCTTCAGCCTGAGGAACCATCGCCGTCCCCCACGGTCCCATGCGCAGCATTCCGGTGGCAATGGTTGCTTCAGGATCATCCGGCCTCAATTCGTCTCCAGCAATCTGCTCCATAACAAACTGGTTGTATGGCTTGTCATCGTTAAACGAGCGGATGACATAGTCACGATACCGCCAGGCATTGGAGCGTTCATAGTCGTTCGAAAAGCCAGCGGTATCGGCGTAACGAACAACATCGAGCCAGTGCTGTCCCCAACGTTCGCCGTAGTGCTGGCTATTTAACAGGCGAGTGACGAGGTCGCTCCAGGCACGATCCGCGTTCTGATCCCACGCCTGTTGAAACTCAATGATTTCGTTCGGAGTCGGAGGCAGCCCGGTCAGATCGTAGGCGGCTCGACGAATCAACGTGCGGAAGTCAGCGGTCGGAGCGGATTGCAGTTCGGTTTCCTGCAGACGCTGGCCGATGAACACATCGATCGGATGCTGTTCAGCGGTAGCAGCCTGTTCGACATCCGTCTTCTTCAGCGGCTGAAACGCCCAGATATCCTCGGCCCGGTAGCGGCGGTAGGTCCAGTCATCAGCGAGTCCTCCGCTGGTTGCGACGATCACGCCGTCTTCGTTTTCGACGACCGACCATTCTCGCTGCTGAATCTTCAATTGAGTTTCGGCGTCTGGCCACGGGGCTCCAGCCGCGATCCACTGGCGAATGTATTCTGTTTCCGTCCTGGTCAGTCGATCATTCTCTTTGGGCGGCATTTCAATGCCATCCCACATTACGGCCTGGTACAACGGACTCTCGGCCGGTTTTCCAGGGACGACTGATGGCTCTTCTGATTCTCCGCCCTTGAGCAATCCCTCACGCGAGCGAATGTCGTAGTCGCCTCGAACATCGTCGGGATCCGTGCCATGACAGCCAAAGCACTTTATCTTCAGAAGCGGAAGGACTCTCAACGTAAATAGTCGATCCGCTGGCGCATCCCTGAGAACGACTTTTGTAGCCATTGTTTTGTCAGCTGCCTTCGCCTGCGAACAGAGGAGGCAGACCAATATATAACAGACGAACGTAAGGCTACCTCGTCGGTTTGCGTCGTGGCTTATCATTCTCGTAGATCTCCGTCACGGCATTTCCGTTAACTTATGGCACGCAGTTTATCGCAGAACTTGCTGAGCACAAATTGAGTCGGGTAACCGGTCTGGTGTGCGCTTTTCGCGGAATCTGATACAACGCCGAGCCCGGACGGGCGTCTTGAGTCAGATAAGTCAGAGTCGCTGCGTGCGGCAACTCTGATGCTTCAATTCGCTCGTGTTTCGATAATTCGGCCTGTTTTTCGTTACTGAGGATCACCGTGTCTGACCAGCCTTCAACGATTATCTACACGCACACTGACGAAGCTCCCGCTTTGGCAACGTATTCGCTGTTACCGATTATTCGTGGCTACGCGAAGACGGCGGGAGTCGTTGTCGAGACGAAAGACATTTCTCTCGCCGCACGCATTCTCGCCAGCTTTCCCGAGAAACTGACGACCGACCAGCAACAGCCCGATGCTCTGGCAGAACTCGGCGAGTTGGTTAAGTCACCCTCTGCGAACGTCATTAAACTGCCGAACATCAGCGCTTCGATTCCCCAGTTGACGGCGGCGATCCAGGAGCTGCAATCTCAGGGCTACGACATCCCGGATTACCCCGGAGATCCAACGACGGATGCCGAACAGGAAGTTCGCGCCAGGTATGCGAAAGTGCTCGGCAGCGCCGTCAATCCCGTTCTGCGAGAAGGTAATTCCGACCGTCGCGTGGCTGGGCCGGTTAAAGACTTTGCTCGAAAGAACCCGCACTCGATGGGAGCATGGACTGCCGATTCCAAAACGCATGTCGCGTCGATGACCGATGGCGATTTCTTCGCGACTGAGCAGTCGTACGTCATGTCGGAAGCTGGCTCGGTCCGCATCGAACTTGTCGCCGAAGATGGCGGCGTTTCGGTTTTGAAGGAGCAGCTTAAACTGCAGGCCGGCGAAGTTATTGACGCTTCCGTCATGAGTCGCACAGCGCTGCGGGAATTTCTGGCTCGCGAAATCGACGACGCAAAGGCCAACGACGTTCTGTTGTCGGTCCATCTCAAAGCGACCATGATGAAAGTGTCCGACCCGATCATCTTCGGTCATGCGGTCAGCGTCTTCTTTGAGGACGTTTTCACGAAGCACGCGGCGACGTTCGCTGCACTCGGCATTAATCCGAACAACGGGCTCGGCGATCTGTACGCGAGAATCGAAAGTCTGGACGACGCAACAAAGTCCGAGATTAAGGCCGATATCGACGCGGTGTACGCCGTCCGACCGAGTCTGGCGATGGTGGATTCCGACAAGGGAATCACCAACCTGCACGTGCCGAGCGACGTCATTATCGACGCTTCGATGCCGGCAGCGATTCGGACATCCGGTCAGATGTGGGGCCCTGACGGCAAGCCCCACGACACGAAGGCGATCATCCCGGACCGCTGCTACGCCGGTATTTACCAGGCGACGATTGATTTCTGCAAGGAACACGGCGCTTTCGATCCAACCACGATGGGCAACGTCGCTAACGTGGGACTGATGGCGCAAAAAGCCGAAGAGTACGGCTCGCACGACAAGACCTTTCAGATTGCCACTGCCGGCATGGTACGAGTTGTTGATAGCTCCGGAACGACGTTGATTCAGCATGCGGTCGAGACAGGCGACATCTGGCGCATGTGCCAGACGAAAGATGCCCCGATCCGTGACTGGGTCCGACTGGCCGTCAGCCGCGCCAGGGCGACAGGATCGCCGGCAGTCTTCTGGCTGGACAGCAAGCGGGCTCATGACGCCAGTCTGATTGAGAAGGTCAATCGCTACCTGCCGGACCACGATACGTATGGCCTTGAGATTCAAATCATGTCGCCGGTCGATGCGACAAAACATGCCTGCGAACGCGCCAGAAATGGTCAGGATACGATCTCTGTCACTGGCAACGTGCTGCGGGATTATCTCACGGACCTGTTTCCGATTCTGGAATTGGGGACAAGTGCCAAGATGCTGTCGATCGTGCCGCTGTTGGCGGGCGGTGGTCTTTTCGAAACCGGGGCTGGAGGATCTGCACCCAAGCACGTGCAGCAGTTCCTGTCTGAAGGACATTTGCGATGGGATTCGCTGGGCGAGTTCCTGGCACTGGCCGTTTCCCTGGAGGAACTTGGCCACCAGACCGGCAACGGGAAAGCCCTCGTACTGGCCGCGACATTGAACCAGGCCACCGGAAAGTTCCTGGACGAGAACAAATCACCATCGCGTAAGGTCAACGAACTGGACAACCGGGGGAGCCACTTCTACCTCGCAATGTACTGGGCTCAGGCTCTGGCTGCGCAAGCCGACGACCCTGAGTTGCAGGTTCAGTTCAGCAGCCTTGCCGAACAACTGACAGCACAGGAGTCTGTCATCATCGCCGAACTGAACGCAGCGCAGGGCAGCCCCGTCGAGATCGGTGGCTACTTCCATCCGAATCCAGCACAGGCAGAAGCAGCCATGCGAGCCAGTCAGACATTCAACTCCGCGTTGGCCACGTTTCTGAGCCGTTAGTTGTCAGTGGCCCGAGACATGACTGACGTCAGTCGCATTCGAAGGTCCACAGTTACGCGCGATGACGCTGTCATTTGGCGGCGTCCGAATCGGTAGGAGCAGCCTTGCTCGCTTCGAGTGTTACCGGCAGGTTCTGAAGCAGGTAGCGTGTCATCAGCTCGCGAAGATGCCTTGTCGTATTCTTCCGTTCCTTGATCGAGTGTGTGCGATTCGGATAGGCCATCATGCTGAACTGTTTGTTGTGAGCAATCAGTTCGTCCATCAGCATTTCCGTTGTCTGATAGTGACAGTTGTCGTCGCCCGTCCCGTGGATCAGGAGCAGATTTCCTTCCAGTTGTTTCGCAAAGTTGATCGGCGAGCCGTCACGAAAACCGTCCGCGTTGGTTTCCGGCAGTCCCATGTAACGTTCCTGATAGATCGTGTCGTAGTATCGCTGATTCGGCACAGGTGCGATCGCAATCGCGGTCGCATAAAGCTTTGGGTATTTGAAGATAGCGTGGAGACTGGACGAGCCTCCGCCGCTCCAGCCCCAGACGCCAACTCTGTTTCTGTCTATCCATGGGCGTTGCTTAAGGACCGCTTCAACGGCAGCAGCCTGGTCTTGAGGTGGAAGGATTCCGATCTTCTGATAGATGCATTTTCGCCACTCCCGTCCACGCGGGGCGTTGGTGCCTCGGTTGTCAAAGCTCATCACAACGTAGCCTCGCTGCGTGAGCATCAGATGCCACAACCAGGAATTTCCGCCCCAGCGATCGACAACCGTCTGACCAGCAGGCTCGCCGTAAACGTAGACGAGCAATGGATAGCTGCGTGACGGGTCGACATTCGCTGGACTCATGCACCAACCGTCGAGCGTTACGCCGTCGCCGATGTCGACACGAGTGAACTCGATGTTCCCTTTTTGAAGTTTGTCGAGTTTCCTGCACAGTTCGTCGTTCGTTTCAAGGATTCGAACTGACTCATGATCCGGCAGCGTGATCAACGTCACGATGGGGGGACGTTCTGTTGAGGAGATCTGGTGAATCGCAAACCGCGAATCAGTCGACATCTGGTATCCGTGAGTTCCTGGCGTTTCCTGCGGAGTGACACGCTGCAGGTCGCAGCCGTTCAGACGACTTCGAAAAAGATATCGCTGAGACGCGTCATCTGGAGAAGCAATGAAGTAAAGCCAGCCGCTCGCCTCGTCGACATGCAGCAGGCGAATCACGTCGAAGTTGCCGGGAGTTGCCAGCGTCGCTTCATCGCCGGACCTTGACACGATGTAGACATGTCGCCAGCCATCCCGCTCACTGATCCACGTGAACTGTTTGCCGTCGTTGATCCAGTGCAGCTCGTTGTGAGCGTCGACCCACGCCTCGTCCTCTTCCGTAAGAATCGCGTTAACGCCCCCACTGGCGACATCGACCAGGAACAGTTGATTCCGGTTCTGCAGGCGATTGAACTGCTGCAGAATTACTTCGCCGGAATTATCTCCCCATTGCATACGCGGAACGTAGTGCTCGCGCGGGTCGCCCGGCAGTTGAATCCAGCGAGTTTCACCCGAGCAGCAATTCACGACTCCGACTCGACAGGATGGGTTTTTGTGCCCGACTTTCGGGTAAGCAAACCAGGTGACTTCCGGGTACAGAGAATCGGTGTTGTTGGTCAGTGGAAACTTCTGGACTCCCCTTGTATCGATCTGCGTGTAAACGATTGATTGACCGTCCGGGCTCCATTGAAAGCCGTCTCGTAATCCAAACTCTTCTTCGTAAACCCAGTCTCCGGTGCCATTGATGACGTCGGCGTGTTCTGCCTTCGTCAGGCATCGGATGCTGCTATCAAACAGGTCTTCAAGATAGATATTTCCGTCCCGCAACCATGCGACATGCTCAGCCGTTGGCGAGAGCTTGGCAAACATCAGCGTCGAAGGTTTCGAGTCTCCACCGAGCTTTCGCAGTTGACGTGCCGACCGATCCAGTAACCAGTAGTCACCGCGAGTGTTGTTGCGCCAGACTCGCCTGGAGTTCGTATAGATCAACAGCTTCGTCTGCTTATTCGACCAGGCATAATCCTCGATCTTCAGCGGAACCGACTCGCCAGGCGGGATCAACTCAGAGGCTGAAACGATGACCTCCTGCGCACCCGTTTCCGGATCATGACGAACGATGTCGTGACGGCCTTCGTGCTCTGTCGATGATTCAAGAGTCGTGAAGGCCGAGTCGCCTTCCAGCCATCGCGCCTCGAATTTTCCAGCTTTGAACTCGTCACTTCCATAGATGCGATCAATCGACAGCATCGATTCGTCGCCTAATGGTTCAACGGTCTCCCCGACGACGGGTGTCGTCGCCGCAGCGAGGAAGCACACCAGTCCAAGGATCCTGACAAGAAGAAGTGTCGTCTTGCGCTCGGCGAATGCCGCGTTATTCGTTTCTTTAGCGGTGCGGAAGCCAACAACCGAAAGCCGCTCGATCCCTGTTCTGAGTATCCTTGAGAGTCCGGTCTTCATTGTGATCATTGTCCCTGACTTCGTTTGGGAATCGCGGCGCGGGCACTTCAATCGCCAACAACGAATGAGTCGATCGGCGAAGGGCCGGGGGAGAAAGTAATCCTACATCTGAGTCATGCCTGATCGTCGCAGGCAGGGAACACGAATCATCACAAAGTGACATTACCCTTTATCCCAGCTGTTCAATAACCGCTTGACCGACATCCGTTGTCGATGACGACCCGCCCAGATCCGGAGTTCGTACGACACGGTTTCTTAGAACGCATTCAGAAGCACTCTCAATCAACCGTCCGCAGGCAGTCGCGTCAGTGTCGTTGTTTCGTTCGCCCAGCCAGTCGAGCATCATGGCCACCGACAGGATCATGGCCATCGGATTGGCAATGTTCTTCCCGGCGAGCTGTGGCGCCGAACCATGCGTCGGCTGAAACAGTCCGCGTTCGTCTCCAACTTCCGCTGTGGGAGCCAGGCCCAGGCCGCCAACGAGTCCCGCTCCCAGATCCGACAGTATGTCGCCGAACTGATTTTCCATTACGAGCACGTCGTAAGCGGTCGGATCCTGCACCATGTACATACTCATGGCGTCCACATAGACGGCTTCCGTTTCGATGTCCGGATACTGTCTGGCGACGTCGTAAAAGACTTCGCGGAAGAACGCGTAACTCCGAAAGATGTTGGCCTTATCGACGCAGGTCACGAGTTTTTTCCCGTCTTTGAGTCGACCGTTGCGGCGTTGAGCCAGCCGGAACGCGTAGTCCACAACCTTCGTCGTTCCTGCTCGAGTGATAACCAGCGTGTCGGTCGCGACTGTCCCGCCAGTGAGCGTGCCGCCGCCATACGACGCAAACAACCCTTCAAGATTTTCCCGCAGAATCACGAAATCGATGCCCGCCGCCGTGTCCTTCAGGGGCGACGACACACCGTCGTAAAGCCTCACAGGCCGCACTGCGGAGTGCAGATTCATCGCACGTCGCAGACCAACCATCATTTCCGGCTGAACTTCCGTGCCGTCCGGCCTGCGAACATCCGGCAGCCCGATGGCCGAAAGCAGCACCGCATCAGCATCCAGACACGCCTGCACGACGTCGCCCGGAAGCGTGACTCCGGTTTCGCGATAGTGCTTCGCGCCGGCAGCGTAGCAAGTGACGTCAAGTTGCAGATCGGGCAACCTTTTAATAGCGGCATTCAGAACTCTCAGGGCAACATCCAGAACTTCCGGACCAATGCCATCTCCGGGCAACGCCGCGATTGTGTAGCTCATAGTTTTATCGATGCCTGTGCTCGGTTCTCGGGTGAAGCCTGGGCGAGCGTCCAGCGCCTGAAGTTCCGCAAGAGTGTTATCTGCCGCACGCCTGCAGAGGCTGATGGTGATTGAGCCGACATTCTTTCGACATTGGGCGTCGGGGTCAAAGATACAGTTGCCAATGGGCGTGTCGACGTCATAACTGCCGACTGGTTTTCTGTCGACATCGAGGTCGGTATCATCCTGCGGCTGGTCGATCGAGAGTTGCCGCGCTGTCCGAAACGGAGTTCAATCCAATGGATGACAATCTAAACACAATCCGGGTTGGCGACTGTATTCAGGCGATGAATTCGCTTCCGGAAGGATCGGTCGACCTCGCTTTTGCAGACCCGCCGTTCAACATCGGGTACGAATACGACGTCTACGACGACTCGCTGGAAAGCCAACAGTACGTTGACTGGTCCGAGCAATGGATTACTGCCGTTTCGCGAGTGTTGAAGCCGGACGGAACTTTCTGGCTGGCCATTGGCGACGAGTACGCGGCCGAACTGAAACTGCTGAGTCAGAAAATCGGTTTCCACTGTCGCAGCTGGGTCATCTGGTACTACACGTTCGGCGTGAACTGCTCTAAGAAATTCACCCGATCGCACGCGCACCTTTTTCACTTCGTGAAGGATCCGGCACGGTTCACGTTTCGCGACGAAGACCTCGACAACCGCGTCCCATCAGCCCGCGAGCTGGTTTACAACGACAAGCGAGCAAACCCGAAAGGTCGGCTGCCCGACGACACCTGGATCATCCGCCCGGCGGACGCAGTTGGCGAACTTACGACCGACGAAAATGAGCTGTGGTTACCAAAATCGATTCAGTTTGAACCCGATCAAG
>JAQBWV010000301.1 GCA_027624335.1 Planctomycetota bacterium | reverse complement strand
CCCGACAGAGCGAACAGCGGCAGAAACACAAGGATGACGACCGCCGTGCCGAATACGATTGCACTGCGAATTTCCTTGCTGGCTTCATACACAACCTGCAGTGAGGATCGCGGTTCGTCGCGCCCGTTGTTCTCTTTCAAACGCCGAAAGATGTTTTCGACGTCGACAATCGCATCATCGACCAGTTCGCCCATCGCGACCGCGAGGCCGCCCAACGTCATAACGTTGATCGAAAGTTCCGTGCCGGTGATGTAGCCCATCAGCCGGAACACCAGAGTCGTGATCACCAGCGACAGCGGAATGGCCGTCAACGTGATGAACGTCGTCCGGAAATTGAGCAGGAACAGGAACAGGACGATGACGACCAGCACGGCACCGATCACCAGTGCCTCGCCGACATTGAAGATGCCTCGGTCGATGAAATTGCGAAGCTGAAACAACTCGGAGTTAATCACGATGTCCGCCGGCAGCGAGTCTTCTGCTTCCTGGAACGCCTGTTCGAGACGTACCGTCAGGTCACGCGTATCGACGTGCGGCTGCTTGACGACCGTAAAAACGACACCAGGTCGACCGTTGACGCTGCCGTCTCCACGTTTGAACTGTGCTCCTTCAACGACATGAGCCACATCACTGAGCAGCACGGACCGTTCCGGATCGGCCCTCACCGGAATGTTCCGCAGGTCTTCCAGCACTCGATACGGTTCCGGTCCCAGACGGCCGAGCACTCGGATTGGGCGTTCCGTTTCTCCCTGCACCGCGAAGCCGCCGCTGGTGTTGATGTTGCTTTCTTTCAGAGCCTGCTCAACTTCCTGGAGCGTCACTCCGTATTCCAGCAGTGCCGTTGGATCGATTCGGACCTGATACTGCTTCTTGTCGCCACCAAGAATGAACGCTTCCGCCACACCCGTGACCTTGAGCACTCGCGGGCGAATCACCCAGTCCGCCGTCGTCCGCAGCGAAAGTTGCCGGGAGGGAAAGGATTGATGATTCTCGATTGATGATTTTCGATTGGGGTTGTCCGGGTGAGGGATCGTGAGTTCAGTGTTGGTGAGGTCAAAAGCCACCGGTTCCCATGTCGAAAGTGCGTGCCGGTCGACCGGTTTCCAAACGTGGATCTTCGATTTCAATTCCGACAATCCCGCCGGCTGCCCGCTGCCAATCATCAATCGAAAATCATCAATCGAAAATCCGTCCAAATCCCCTGCGCCGGTTTCAAACTCCAAAAGTAGTTCCGTTCTCTCGACGGGATACAACTCACCTCCATTCGGTCCCTGCTGTCGATAAATCCCGGCAACGACGATCTGTCCCATGATCGATGCGGGCGGCGTCATCTGCGGGAGAATCCCCTCGGGCAGGATTCCGCCCAACGTCACAAGCCGTTCCTGCACCGTCTGCCGAGCGGTTTTGATTTCGGTGTCCCAGTCGAATTCGATGTAGATGACGTTCAGTCCAGCGGTCGACTGACTCCGCACAGCCTGCACGCCGCTCGCACCGAGCAGTGCGATTTCAATCGGCTGAGTGACCAGCGTCTCAACTTCCTCGGTCGCCAGTCCCGGACATTCCGTGATGATGATGACACGCGGCCGGTCGAGGTCTGGAAACACGTCAATCGGCATCTGCGTGGCGAGATACGATCCATAGACCATCAGCGCCATGCTGATGACTACAACCAGCATTCGATAACGAAGTGCAAATCTAATAACGGCGTTTAGCATTTTTGATTTTCGATTTTTGATTCACGATTGCGGTTATCTGCTGGCTGATTTTCGCGACGCGACCATGATGGCGGTCAGTTCGTTGGCTTCCTGCAGGAGCGGTTCGACGAGATTTGCGGCCATCAGCTCACCTTCGATAATCAGTTCGAGCCAGTAACCACATTCGTCGGCCTCTTCGACGACGATGCCCAGCTTCGCGATGAACTCGGCTTTCGATCGACCGCGACAAGCCGCGCGATAATTCGCACCGACCGACGTTCCGCTGCGAACAAGCTGATTGCCGATTGCCCGTCCCACGGTGTCGTTGGGCAAGGCTCCCACCAGCTTCATCACACGCAAACCAAACTGCTTAGTCCGCGTCTTCAATTCCTGCTCATTCATCACGTCCCTCCAAATCGAAAATCGCAAATCGAAATTCATCAATGGCTCGCATGGACGGTGCCGTCCGCGTGAACGTGAACGTCGGCTCGTATACCGCTGGCCGCCTGTGCTTTGAGAACTCGATTCAGCGAAGCGGCAGCGTTCTGAGCGAAGTAAAGCCCAGGCTTCACACTGCCATCGTTTGCCAGCACGATGTTGAGTCGGTCCTCATGCAGGACCTGCACCGCGATACGATTGAAGAGGTCGCCGTTCTGCCGAAACACGTAGGCTTCCGGACCTTCACGCTCGACGGCCTCGGCCGGCAGCACAATCACGTTGTCCAGTTTCTCGACAGGTACATGCAGACGAACTCGCTGGCCGGGTCGGAATCTCCAGACGATGAAGGTCTGGCCGTCCTGCTGGTAATCACGCGACTGATTCGTCAGCGGAATGAAGAAGTCGAACGTGCGACTGCCCGTGTCGATCGAGTTGGCGAGATGCCGAATCTGGAATGATTGCTCCAGTGCGGGCCAGTGCTCGACAGCGTCCTCGGCGAACTCGACGGCAATGTCCCAGCGACCTCGTGCCGCGTTCTCCAGAGCGGGGGCCTCACGTTTGAAAGCGTGTCCTTCAATGTAGAGCGAGCGGTGATTCGACAGTGTCGAGAGCAGTTGCCCGGCCTGTACCTGCTGACCGAGTTCGGCAGCCAGCGTCTGAACTTCGTAAGCCAGTTCGCCGACAGCACCCTGCACGAGTTGAAACGCCGCCGGTTGAATCTCGGCTCTTTTCTGCGCGACTTCGGCAGGTGGTGGAGCGACGACCTCGACCGTCGCCACAAACCTGCCCTCAGCAACACTGGCGACCTGCTGCGGATTCAAGCCTCGCGTCAACAGGTCCTGCCGATGCGCTTCAATAACGGCGGTCTGTCGGCGTAGCTGGTTCTCCAGATCAATGATCTTCGACTTCGAGATGCCGCCGGTTTCCGCCAGCGGCCGTAACCGCTTGAGCTGCTCGTCGATCAGTTCTATTTCGCGCGTCGCCCCGAAGAGTTCTTTCTGCGTGTTCTGCAGGTACTCGCTGAACAGTCGGAGCGTGAAGAGGCGATCGCCCGGTTTGACGGTGTCGCCGGGAAAGGCGTGAATCTGCGTGACGACCCCGACCGCCGGCGACGTAATACCGCGATCAGAACGCCCTGGCCGATCGACAATCTCGCCGGGAATCTGAATCTTCTTCCAATACGTCTGCGGCCTGACCGGCTTCGACACCAGCCCCAGATTCTTCCGAGCCTGAGGACTCAGCTTGAGTACCCTGGGCTCTTCGACCGGCGGTGACTCAACCTCAACCGGTGCGGCTTCAGCAGTTCGCTGAACAATCAGCGGCATCCACCGTTCGCGAGTAAAAAATCCCCCAGCGCCGAGAGCTGCCACAACAGCCACTCCACTGAGTATTCGTAATGATTTCGGGATGCGCATGGTGGGATTCTTGATTTTCGATTGACGATTTTCGATTGACGATTTGGAAGCAGCACAAATCGGAGCAGGAACGCTCGGATGACCCTCGACTGACGGTGTCCCTCACGCGAAGCAAGAGCCGAAATCGTCAATCAAAATCATCAATCGAAAATCAGTGGTGGGTAACGATTTGTGGAAGCATCACAAATCGGAGCAGTGTAGCTCGGATGACCTTTGACTGACGGCATTCCTCGCGTGAGGCAAGAGCCGAAATCGTCAATCAAAAATCATCAACCGAAAATCAGTTGCGCAGCACACCAGACCGTTCGCAGCGCGCACTATCACAGAGAAGAGTTCGGTCGGCAGTACGGGCGCAAAGCCAGCGAGCAGCCTGCACAGCGGCATCGACCAAAGAATCAACGACAACCGGGGCGGCAATCGACACGTCGATAACGGTAGACAGATCGACTCGCGGAACCGTGATCGTGTCGTCTGTGAGGCGAACGATTCCAAAGTACCCGGCATCATCTCGCGTCGGGCCCAGCGGCCCGTTCGAGCCATCGTCACTCGGCAGCGGCAACGAAAAATCGAAGCCCGCGATGGAAAGGTGGAGATGTGCGACAGCCAGCTCGATTTCAGCGTCACACTGCGGCAATTCGTTCGCAGGCCGCTCGTGGTCTTGTCCCTGATGGTCCGAATCATCAGCCATGTGGTGATGATGACCGTGATCGTGCTTGTGATCATTGGAAGCCGGTTCGGCGTGATCTCGCTCGTGCGAGTGATGCCGGTTACCGCCCGCATGCGCATGACAAACAGCCGGAGGAAGCACTGAACTCGCCAGCACCGCCCCGCTCAGCAGTATCGTCATCGCCTTGTGAAATAACCGTTTCATCGAATTCCCGTGATCAGTTTTACTGAATGGTATATCGTCCTGCAGTACGACGGGACAGTCAACACCGTTGGAAAGTGCCTCGTGGGAGTCAGATAGATCAT
This sequence comes from Planctomycetota bacterium, assembly GCA_027624335.1. Taxonomy (GTDB): domain Bacteria; phylum Planctomycetota; class Planctomycetia; order Planctomycetales; family Planctomycetaceae; genus JABMPE01. The sequence continues at coordinate 2,673 of JAQBWV010000301.1, read as the reverse complement.
CACGAGGGTCGGCACAACGTCACTTCAGGCTGTCGCTGAGCAACAGTCCTTCGATCTGCACGGTCGCAGACCAGAGTTGTTCGAGTGCGTTGAGCCACGCGAGTTTTGCCTGAAAGTAGGATCGCTGAGCGGTCAGGACACCGAGGTACGCGGATTCGCCGGCTTCGTAACTCTGTCGGTTCAGGTCGAGATTTCGCTTCGCCTTTTTCAGGATGGTGCCGTCGTAACGTGACGCCTGCTGACGGGCCTGTTCGTATTGCTGATAAACCGCAGCCAGTCGCAGCTGCAGGCTGAGTTCCATCCGCTCGACGGCTCGTTCGGCGGCGATGGAGTTCGCATAGGCCTCCGCGATGTCGCCTTGATTACGATTGAAGATCGGGACGGGAAGTTGAATCTGTAACGTTGCGATCGGATCGCGTGTGCCGAAGTCGTACATCGATCCGGCTTGGACCGTGACGTTGGGGACGGCCTGTACTGAAGCTCGTTGCACGGCCCAGCGAGTCTGCTCTACTTCCGCTGCCGCGGCAGCGAGTTCCGGACTCTCGCGACGAATCCGGTCAAGTGTTTCCTCCCAGACAAGCTGCGGGGCGGCAACATCCAGCTCGCCGGTGACGTCCTGCTGCGGCAGGTACGGCTGCCCCACGACAGACATCAGCGATTTCCAATGAGCCGTCTGTTGCACACGCGAATTCTCCAGCAGGACGAGAGCCAGTTCCGCTTCGATTTCCGCCTGAGTCAGAACGGTCTCCGGCTCTTGAACCTTGACGAGTTCCTTCGCCTTCTCGACGGCCTGTTGAGCGATCCTGTATAGCTCGTCGGCAATTTTCACGCGCTCTTGAGCAACGCGTAGTGAATAGAATCCGGCTCGTACATCGGTCAGCACGCGAAGCCGCTGAGCTGCCAGTTCCTGCTCGACCCTCTTGACCTCCCATGAGGCGGCGTTGCGATTCAGGTCCAGCTTGTCGGCTGTGACGAATTCCTGCTGGACGTACGCGCCCTGCTGACCGAGGGTCCCCTCGTTTCCGATCTCCGGAGCCGTGTAGGCGATCTCAGGATTCGGATACAGGCCGACCTGCAACCAGCGACCGTTCGCCGCATCCACCCCAGCCTGAAGTTGGGTCAATGTCGGATTCGAGGACATGGCGAGCAGTTCAAGCGAATCCAGAGTCGAGAGTCCGTTGGCGGAACCTTCGATCTGAGCAGCCGGTGCGGGAGGCAGTGGTTTCGGTGCCGCAGCTTCCTGAGCACTCGTCGGCTGCCACCTCGACGACGACGACGACTTCCGCCCATCCGCATGGACGATCAAGGCAGGCTCCTCTGAGCGTTCCCGCTGGTCGAGATTCGGCTCTGAAGTCGCGGGTTTTCGCGCGACGACATCTGTCGTCACCGGGCGTTCGCTGCGTGTTTGAAGGCGAGTCTGCGCACATCCGCTAACGAGAGCGGCGAGCAGGATCATGCAGCATGTATAGCGTTTCATCGTCTTACCTCGACATCCATGTCTTGACACATCGCGTATCGGCGGGAATCTGGAGAAACTCCAACCGACAAGGCCAGTCACATCGACCTGTCCGGGATTCGCCCGACCGTCTGCCTACTGCTCCCCGATCCTGCCTGTTTTGACTCAAGTTGGGACGAGTCGAGCGTTGAGCGTCCAGAGTCGAGAGAAGTCGTCGGACTCTCGACTTCAGACTCTTCTTTGCTCAGCTCAATGTTTGTGACCGTGGTCGTGCCCCTCATGGTCGTGAGTGACCTTGCCGCGGTAGGACTTGCCGTTGATCGTCAGAACCAGCGTTCCGTTGATCTCTTCCTTGTGGAAACGTTCGAGCAGGTTCTTGTCGGCGGACGCGAAGCGCGAGGACTTGCCATCGGCGTCGCTCTCGGTCGGCATCGCGGCCAGCTTGAACTGTTCCGGCTTGCCATCGTGGCTGAGGTTCAGGGTGATTTCGGTGGCATCAATCGCGACAGTATTCCTGGCCGAGCCATCGAGGATGTAGATGGTGATGCCTGCGTGGTCGTGGTCCCCGTCGTCGGCGTGACCTTCTTTGTGATCACCTTCCTTGTGGCCTGCGTCGCCATCCTTCTCATGGGCGTGAGCGTCGTCATCGTGGCCTTCCGGATGAACCAGTTCCGCGTGGTACTCCTCGTTACCGAGTTCGATCAGATCACCGCCATGCGGGCCTTCACTCGGATGCGCGTGAGCTGCGTGTGCGCTTTCATCGGGACTCTCTGACTCCGTCACCGAAACGTCGCTGAACTGTGAATTGTCCGTCGAATCAGCACAGCCGGACACAATAAAGCTGGCCATTGCCAGCGACGCCAGCGCAGTCGTGAACAGGTTTTTCATGTCAGTCTCCATAAGAGTTGAGGGGGAAGGGTTGAGAGTTGAGGGTTCGGAAATTGATTCAGTTGTCACACGGTCGCAGGCTCTGGACTCTCGTCTCTGGACTCTCTTCCAGCGCTACGTCCGAGCTGTCGGCTTCGACAACTCGCCGGGCTTCTTTCATACCGAACAGCCAGAACAAAGCGGGATGCACGAAGAAGTCGAGCAGTGTTGAACTGCAGAGTCCGCCGAGAATTACAGTGGCCACCGGGTAGAGGATTTCTTTGCCGGGTTCGCCTGCAGCGAGGACCAGTGGGACGAGGCCGATGCCCGACGTGAGCGCGGTCATCAGC
>JAQBWV010000300.1 GCA_027624335.1 Planctomycetota bacterium | reverse complement strand
AGCCACTCTCGATGCCGGCCTCCGAATTCGTTCCGCTCAGTTGACGACGGACTGCTTCGCGTTGCAAGTTCCAGGCGGCCACGCTCCCGTCTCAATTTCAGTCACTGACGTCCCGGTTCAGGTTGAGTCGTCCGCCAGCTTGCCTCAGTCCGCACAGGAGATTTTCATCCCAGGCGAAATCAGTGGTCAACTGATTGGAGGAGCCGAACGGGACTGGTTCACGTTTGAGGCTCGGCGAGGTGAAGTCCTCTGGCTGGAAGCGTTTGGTGAGCGAATCGGATCTCCCGTCGACCTCGACATCGCCGTGCTGGATGAGTCCGGCGAAAAAGAACTCGCTCGGTTCAGCGACGAAGTCTTCAATCCTGGCGAGAAACGATTTCCTTCGAATCACTCTGACCCGGCCGGCCGATTTGTCGCGCCTGCGGACGGCCGATATCTCGTACTCGTTCGCAGTCTGGTCGGTAGACTCGACGACGATCTACGGCGAGTCTACCGACTCAGCATCCGCCGGCAGGAGCCGCAGATGTACATCGCCGTGCTGCCGCGATCCGACACGCCGGCGGGCATCAATCTGGAGTTGCAAGGCCGCACGCTGCTTGACGTGCTCGCTTTCCGAGGTCGAGGAATGACCGGTGCAATTCGTGTTGCGGCGAAGTACCTGCCGCCAGGTGTCGAGTGCCCGGACGTCTGGCTCGGCCCTGGAATCAATCGTGCTCCACTGGTCCTCACCGCGGCCGACGGAGCGAACCCAACTCTGGGAGCGATGACTTTCGAAGCTCACGCAGAAGGTGCAAACTCTCGTGAGGTTCGCGGCGGAGTCGTAGTGCGTGCCAGTCGGCCGGCTGGCTGGGCTCGGATAGCCAACTCGTCCGTCATGGCGATCGCTGGCGAATCAAGAGTGAAACTCACTGCGAACGGCCACGAAACTCGATCCCACCAACTCTTTGGCGAGTTGAAAGTCCGCCATTCGCCGGGAGGTATTCTGGACGTCGCTGTGCATGTCGACCGGCTCGATCTGGAACATCAGACGGCGGTGAAACTGATCGGCGTGGGCGTGCCGGACCTCATCGAAAATCAAACGACAGAACTTCCCGCCGGAGAGAAAAAGGGTTACCTCAGCTTTTACCTGCCACCGACGCTGCCGCTCGGTCGTTACACGATCGCCGTTCAAGGTGAGACGACGGTGCCGGTCGGCAACCCTGATGCAAAGGGAAAGCAGAAAACTCAAACGGTCACGATTTTCAGCAACACGGTTACGTTTGAGGTCTCGCCGCCAGCCTTCGTCGTCAAGCTCGACCCGTACAACCCCAGGCAGATTCGGCGAGGCGAAGTGATCCAAATAAAGTACTCGGCGAAACGAACCAACGGCTTTATCAGCAAAATCCACACGGAGCTATTTTCAACCACTGAAAAGGTCGACGGCCTGCGCGGGAGAGGTGTGACGTTCGTTGGCGAGACGGACTCGGGTACAATTCAGATCATCGCCAACGACACCGCCCGCCTCGGAAGTCGGCCTTCATTGAGGCTGTTCGCGGTCGGCGTTCTGGAAGACAAAGCCGTTTACCACGGAAGCTGTTTTCTCGATATGGAAATTGTTGAGTGAGTTTGGATAAAGCAATTCAGTGACCTGTGCAAACTCGAACACCTCAGCGTCCCTGACAGGAAATCAATGTTTGATCCCCTCCGCCTCCTACTGATCGCACCTTCGCTTGCAGTAATCCTGTCTGCTGGCGTCTCGGCGTCCGTAGCCAATGGGGCGCCGGAAAGCTCGACGGAGTCCTCACCCAGCTTCCTCGTGGACGTTGTGCCGATTCTGACTCGTTACGGCTGTAACGGTGGCGGATGTCATGGCAAGGCAACGGGACAGAACGGTTTTCGGCTATCGCTGCTCGGTTTCGAGCCGGATTTTGATCACGTCGCGCTGCTGCGCGAAGGACGAGGTCGGCGAGTGTTTCCAGGATCGCCGGACAGTAGCCTGCTTCTCTCCAAAGCGGCTGGGCAAGTACCTCACGGCGGCGGAACTCGCATCCAGATCGGTTCGGAAGATTACCGGGTTCTCCGCGATTGGATTCAGGCGGGAGCTCCCGGACCTCGTCCCGAGGAGCCGACTCTCGTTCGAGTCTCTGTCAGTCCTGATCGCCAGATCGTTGAGCCGAATTCGACTCTGCAGCTGAAAGTGGTCGCTCATTTTTCCGACGGCAGGTCGCGAGACGTGACGGACCGCGCGCTCTTCGAAACGAATCTGCCGGAGTTGGCCGAGGTCAATGAAACTGGCGAGCTGACGACGAATACGCGAGGAGGACTGTTTGCTGCGATGGTGAGATTTGGCGGAACGGTGGGAGTCTTCCTTGGCACAGTTCCGTTTCGCGGCACGACGATCGACGTTCAGTCGGCGGTTATTCCTGAAACAACGAACACCGCCGTGCGTGACGCAGCGAGTTCGGTCAACCGGCTTCTCGTCGATCAGTGGAATCGACTCGGCGTTGAGCCATCGGCTCCGGCCGACGACTTTGAATTTATCCGTCGAGCGACCATCGACATTTGCGGGACGCTGCCAACCGCCGAGGAAGTCACACTCTTCTCGAACGACAAGGGGGCGGACAAACGAGTCCGACTGCTTGACGGACTCCTCGAACGACCCTCGCATGCCAGCTGGTTTGCTCTCAAGTGGGCGGCCATTCTGCAGAACCGCGGGCGAGGATACTCGACCGGAAAACAACGCGAGGGCACGGCTCTGTTCACCGCGTGGATTCGCGATTCGATCGCCGAAAACAAACCGTACGATCGCTTTGTCACGGAGATCCTGACGGCGACCGGCAGCCAGGAGCGGGTTCCACCGGCGATCTGGTACCGCTCGGTGAGGACGACGAAGGACTATGTCGAATCGATTGCCCAGTCGTTTCTTGGCGTGCGGATCCAGTGTGCTCAGTGCCACCGGCATCCGGCCGAGCGGTGGACTCAGGCGGACTACTACAGCCTCGCCGCCGTGTTCGCCCGCGTCGGCCGAAAGGGAGGCTTTTCTGACGCCGAAGTTCCGACGAGCGAAGTTTTGTACCTCAAAGATCGCGGCGAGGTCACTCACCCACGCACTGGCGAGGTCATGACACCACGGCCCCTTGGTGGACCGGATTTCCAGCTATCAAAATATGACGATCCGCGGCGGGCTCTCGCAAAGTGGATGACCGAGAAGGACAACCCGTTCTTCGCGCGAACGATGGTCAATCGGATGTGGGGCCACTTTCTGCAGCGCGGCATCATTCACCCGATTGACGATTCGCGAAGTACAAACCCTCCGAGTAATCCGGAACTGCTCGACACGCTGGCCCGCGACTTTGCTGAGAGCGGTTACGACGTGCGGCATTTGATTCGAGTCATTACAAACTCGCAGGCTTATGGACTTAATTCCGCACCGAACGAATCGAACCGGGAAGACCTGCAGAGCTACTCGCGGTTTTACCCGAGACGGCTGCCGGCAGAAGTGCTGCTCGACGGGATCAGTCAGGTGCTCGCCGTGCCGACGGTTTTTCCTGGTGGCCCCGGGACCTTCCCGGTCGGCACGCGAGCGATCGACCTGCCCGACGAGAATGTGACCAGCACGTTCCTCGACGTCTTCGGTCGACCGGCACGAACGACCGCCTGCGAGTGTGAGCGATCTGACGAGCCCGCGCTGGCTCAGGCTCTGGAACTTGTGAACTCCAGCGAAATTCAGCGGAAACTTGCTCATGATGATGGATACGTGGCCCGGCTTGGTGGAAATGAGGAATCGCATTCCAACAACACGGTCGACATCTTTCTGCGGGTCTTCGCTCGCAAACCGAGTTCTGCGGAAACCGAAACCGCCGTCGATTTCTTGAAGTCCGAAACCGATCGCGGCGAGGCCTACCGATCGCTCGTGTGGTCGCTCCTGGCCACGAACGAGTTCATGTTTAATCACTGAAAGTTGAAGTACAGGCTCAGCCATGCTGACACTCACTGGAACTTCCTTCTCCTGCTGCGACGGAATCAGCCGTCGCAACTTTCTTCAGATCGGTTCGCCGGTTCTCGGGCTGGGACTTGCCGATGTGTTGCGAGGTCGCGCGATTGCGGAGGCAACTACGACAGCAAAGGGCTCGGGAAAATCACTGATCGTCTTCTGGACTCATGGAGGCATGAGCCAGCAGGACACGTACGATATGAAGCCGGAGGCTCCTGCCGAGTACCGCGGGATGTACCAGCCGATCGCGACGTCGGCGAACGGGATCACCGTGAGCGAGCGGTTCGCTCGCCAGGCGAAGGTGATGCATCACATTTCGCAGGTTCGGTCGGTGCACCACGAAAACGGAATTCACGCGCCGAGTGCTCACTGGATGGCGACGGGGCGATTCGGTCCGACGCTCGCGCGGAACGCGGCTCAGCATCCGTCGTTTGGTTCGGTCATTTCGCGGTCGCTCGGGGCGAGGAATTCGCATATGCCGCCATATGTGGCTATCCCGAAGGCGGAAGCGTTCGGTTACCAGGGAGCGGTTTACCTCGGCAAGGCGTACAACCCGTTTGAAGTCGGAGCCGATCCGAACTCGAAGGACTTTAAAGTCGCGAACCTCTCCATGCCAAAGGGGCTGGAGCTGAAGAGTGTCGAAAATCGGCGCAAACTGCTCAGGAAGTTTGACACGCTGCGGCGCGACGTTGACAACTCGGGCGTGCTGGAAGGACTTGACGCGTTTAAAACGCAGGCACTGGAGATGGTCACCGGCGATGCCGTTCGAACAGCGTTTGATCTCAGCAGCGAAGACGACAAGCTGCGAGACCGCTACGGTCGGCATCAGTACGGGCAGAGTGCTCTGCTGGCGCGGCGACTGGTTGAGGCCGGCAGCACGTGCGTCACGATTAACACCGGTTACTGGGATCACCACAACGACATTGAGCCCGGCCTGGAGACGCATCTTCCGCCGCTCGACGCAGCCATCGCGGCACTCGTTGAGGATCTTCACGAGCGTGGGATGCTCAACGACGTGATGATCTACTGCGCGGGCGAGTTCGGCCGCACACCACTCATGAATGGTCACGCCGGACGCGATCACTGGTCGAACTGTTTTACGGTGATGCTGGCCGGCGGCGGCATCAAAGGCGGACAGATTGTGGGAGCCAGCGAAAAGTGGGGCGGTGGCGTCAAAGAAAGACTGACCGTTCCGCTCGATATTTACGCGACGATCTTCCAACAGCTGGGAATTCCGCTGGAAACTCACTACGAAGACGCCAGCGGACGGCCCGTCAGTATCGTTGGTGAAGGCAGTCCAATTCGTGAGCTGCTGTAGGTCACTGCGACTGCGACACGTAGCGACTCACGAAAAGGCACATCGATCGGGCAATCTCGTTTCAGGGGCGAAAACCTTCGAGCAGTTTCGCGGATACGAACAATCCACAACGATGATCATTGAGGGGACCGCTACCAGAGCAGCGATCGTGCTGGCTGTTGTCGTTGCCGGAGCGTCAATCACCTGGAACCTGCTTCGGCAGCAGAATCCAATCGTGCAACCACTGATGAGTGGTGGGCTGATCGAAATGGCACTGTCGTTGCGTTAACAACAATGCGAGCGTTGGGTTATGGTCTTTGCGAACGATCTCTGGTGATTTGCAGCGCACGTGTGCGAGCTCCAACGTTTCCTGGATCGAGTCGTAGCTCTCCTGGTTCACCCACCTCGAGCGTTTCGACCGTGTTCACACGATCATGTGGTCATACTTTCCCAGACGTCGACCGCGGCGAAACTCGACATGCCGCTTCTGATGCATCCGGGCACAGGTCTGGACACCTCGCCCGAGCAACAGGGCAATCATCATGAAGGAGCAACAGTAGCAACGGCCACCGCCACATCGTCAGGCTGGCAGGACGCCAGGAGTCTGCGCAACAGAGCTCTGCTTTGCCAATCTGCATTCTCGAATACGGTCCGAGGCCAGATGAGACACGCATCGCGTCGCCAGCGAGAGAATTGCCACGGCGCGTGCGATCGGACAAGCAACACCTTTCTTCTGATGGCACAGGGACGAGTATTTGGCCTGATTCTCCGGTGTATCAGGCATCGTGATTGTGAATCCGTCGATCAACTTCGCAGGCAGGCCTTTCCACAACCATGCGGGACGGACCACTCCGCACGCCCACTTTTTTTCTCCGAAATACCAGGCTTGATAAACGACACCGCACAGTCGCCGTGACGAAGCCGCACGCACAATGCGACAGGCGCGACGGAGTGTCGCGCATCCAGCAGTTTCGCATTCAGCGTTCGAACCAACACGGCTGCATTCGACTGGTCCCCGGCAACATTCAACGCTGGCACGGGAATTGCCTATCGTCAATGTACAACAGTGATCGGATCTTGCTTTGTAGCATCGCGAAAATCAGTACCAGAACGATGGGATCGGCAGTTCATGAAGAAGAATGAATCTGTAGCAAAGATTATGTCAAGTGACCTCGTCACGATCGATTACACTGAGCCGGTATCGAAGGCTCGGCAGCTACTGGAGTCTGGCAACCATCATCATCTGCCCGTCATTCATGGCGAAGATCTTGTCGGCATCGTCAGCTGGAACGACATCCTTCGGGTCACGTTCGGTGAATATGGAAATCAGGACGGACGCAGCCTGGATGGTATCCTGGATCACACCTACAAACTGTCGGACCTAATGAACAGTGAACCAACAGTAATTCCGGTCAGCGGCACGGTTCGAGACGCAGCAAACGTTCTTGCCCACAGCAACTTCCACTCGCTGCCCATTGTTGACGGAAAGAAAGTTGTCGGGCTTGTCACTTCAACCGACCTGATCCGATATCTGGTAGACCAGTACTAACTTCGGCTCTTGCTGTGGTTGCAATGTTATGCAAGAGCCTTGAAGCCAGGGATGCATCCTGTTCGGTGGATTGTGCGTTGTTCCAATCGGCACTCTTCACCGCAGGAGTGTCTACTTCGAACGGCTCCACGGAAACGACAGAGTCGGCGCGTTGACGTATCGGCTGGTTCCCAGGATCAGTCTGGCTCCACAACCTGGTTCAAGTTGTACGGTCAATGTTCGCCGGTTGACGTCGAAACGGCTTTGATCGGCTTCAGCAGAATCGGCACGCGGCTTCGAAACCGATGGTCCCGGTCGCATCTCGCCTGCCGTGAATTGATGCTCACCGTAGCCTCCAGCCTGAATGATAACCGTCTTTGTGGAGAGCTGGTCGGTATTGACCAGTGTCACGATTGTTGAGTCGGCTTCAAGTT
>JAQBWV010000299.1 GCA_027624335.1 Planctomycetota bacterium | reverse complement strand
GTTCACGCCCCACTGAAAATCAATGATCGAATCAATCTTTGAGGGCAACTGCGAGAAGGCGTCCGCGACCCCCTGAACATCCTCTGCGGATGCCGTCTCCTTGAATGAGAAGAAGACCGCGTGACGCAGCACCTGTTCGGAATGATCTTCTACGGCTGATGGCTCTGTGGACGAGGTTTCGTTCGACGACGGCGTCGACTCAGTTGTCTCTGGATTGTTCTCAGACGTTGGCTCGGACACGATCGTTTCTTCCTGAACTGCTGCAGACGCAGCAGGCGATGGCGACGTCGCCGGCGATGGCGATTGGACCGGAGAACACGAGACGCAAACGGCCAGAACAAGACCGCTCAAAGTATGCAGAAGCAGATATTTTCTGTGCAGCACGAGGGAATCCTTTTTCGTCGGCGGTGTGAGAAGCAACGATCCGAGAGCTGTCGGCAGCATGCTCCGCTGGAGTCACGGCGAGACCCGGCGAGAATCCAAACAGAGCGTAACCGGGTCAAGCATGGTAACCGAATTCAAAAGACTTTCGTACGCTGCGACGTCCTTGATCTGTCGAGCGAAGCGGACAAGAATCATCGGGCGGTCGTCTTTCGTGTCTCATCCTGACGCCGTTGATCGTTCCCAGGTTTCCCTGACACCATGAGTTCATGTGAACGCGCCAGATCATGCAGCTTCGACATCAGGCCTGTCGCGAATGGCTCCGGGCCTCGTGGGGTTCCTGCACTTCTTCACGCTGGGAGCAGCACTGCCACTGCTGCCACTGTATCTGACAAAGACACTCGGATACTCGTGGATGCTGACGGGTGTCATTCTGACCGCGGTGCCGTTCTCGCTGCTCATTGCTCAGTTGTTCGTTCGATCATTGAGCCACGTTGGCTTTGATGTCCGCCTGGGGCTCGCCCTGAGCCATCTGCTGGCTGCTGGCATTATCATGGGACCCGGCATCTGGCTGCCGACGCCCATGCAGGACACTCTGCAGCCGCCCACACAAAACATTGCCGATTGGCGAATCGTGTTTGCTCTCACTGTCCTGTACTTCGCGTTGCTGGCTCCTTCCATGACATGGATCGCGCACGTTGGTGATGCGGCCACGGTGACGGGAAAGTCCGTAATTCGGTCGTGGCGAGTGTGGGGTGCTGTCGGGTTTATCGCTCCCGCGTGGTTGTGCGAGTCCGTGCTGGTCCGCTTTCCCGGGATCCTGTCACGCGTCGAGTCGCACGACATTCTGTTTCTTGTGGCGAGCTGGTCCGGTCTGGCGACAGCCTTTGCTGCCATGTTGTTGCCAGAGATCGACCCGGAAACCGAACCGCCTGGCATGACGAATCGTGCGACAGGGGGCGGCGCACAGAACGGACTCGGGATAAGACTCACTGCGGCGTTTCTGCTCGTTGTCATCGTCCAACGCTGCCACTACGCCTGGAATGCGACGTTCTTCGAGTCGGTGTTTCAGCAGTACGACATTGGTCGGCCGTTCGTTCACCGTCTCACCGTCGCCGATCAGGTTTTCGAGCTGTTGGGATTATTTCTTCTGGGGACCAGCGTGGTCACGCTCGGGCCGAGGTTGATGCTTGCTGGAGCAACGCTCGCCTGGGTGGCGAGATCGGCATTGCTTGGCTGGATGTCGCAATCCGGAGTTTCCGGCCAGGTGGCCATGTCCTGCCTGCTCGTTGCTCAAGTGCTGCAGGGATGTGCTGTTGTTGCGTTCTTCGGCACGATCGGCGCTCTCCTGCGGTTACACGGTTCCGTCACGGGCGGTCGCCGCCAGATCATCATGGCATCTCTGGCTGGAATTCTCGGAATGCTCATCGCAGGCGGCGTCGCCACTTTCATGCTGTCGCCGCCTGCGTGGGACGAGGCGTTACATCCTCTGGTGGTCGACCTCGTGCTCATCGCCCCGGTGGTGCGCGGCTGGCCCGGCACATGGTGGCTGTCCACAGTCCCGGCATTGCTTGCATTTTTCCTCGTGGTCGTGGCCAGAGTGCCGAAACTATCGTTCGACGAAATACCGCAGGCAGGCAACAAGACGTGATCCCGACGAATGTCTGGCAGACCAGCGGACCGACAACCCATTTGAATTGAAGAAACTGCCGTATCACGGCGTCGTTCCAGGCGGTACTCACGAGCAAACGATGTTGGCTTCTGACTCCTCGCGACACGGGTATCAATCAACCCGTACCACCCTTGAACTCGTTCGATTGCACGTTATTACTGGTAACCTGATTGTCTCAGACGACGGTAATCCTTCAGGTTCAGCATCTGTTACTAAATCGACTTCAACCGGAAACACGAACAATGAAATACCTTGCCTGTACGCTGATACTTCTGTTCGCCACGGGGACGATGACTGCGGAGGAAACAGCAGTCGCACCGAAACACATTGGAGTTGGAGCCGCACCTTTCGACGGCGCAGAGTTGCTGATTGACGGTTCGCGAAAAATGCTCGACGAGAAATGGACCTACTGGAAAGGTCCGCGATTCGCCTCTGCGTTGCCGATCAAGTGGAAGATCGTCGACGATCCCGTTGACGGCGGAACGGCGGTGATGACGGACGATCCGGTCGCTGCAGGCGGGAAGTACGGCACCGCCGACATCGTCACGAAGCAGAAGTACCGCGACTTTCGTCTGCATGTTGAATTCCTGATCATGAAGCCCGGCGGCAACAGCGGCGTCTACCTGCAGAATCGTTACGAGATCCAGGTACTCGACGGCGACAAAACCAGACACGGCATGGGCGCAGTCATTAACGAAACAGAATCGCCGTACCACGCCTATCACGGCGTCGGAAAATGGAACGCCTACGACATCACGTTCCGGGCGGCACGATTTGCGGATGGCAAGCTCACCGAGAACGCGCTGGTGACGATGTACTTCAACGGCCAGAAGGTTCACGTTGACCAGAAGATCGTCAAAGTCTGGGGCGGACCGAATTCAGGCATCGACGGCGGCAACGACGGTGGCCGAGGCATCACCGACGTTCCCGGCGGCCTGAAACTTCAATGCGAAGGCCACGACGTCCGCTTCCGCAACACGTGGATCAAGGAAATCGAACTGCCAGCCGGCACCGATTTCTGATGGCCCCGGATCGACGATGTCGGTCAGAAGACTGATCTTTCCTTCGCATCTCAGTGACTTCGCGTAAGCACATCCTGTCGGCGAGTCTTCTGCTGGGCGACGAGTCTTGAGCAGCCCTTTACGTTGCTCACCGGCAGAAACCTGTTTTGATGTGACACATCGTTCGCCTTCATGCGGAAATAAAACGTGCAAGACTCTGTAGATGCTGCTGAACGATCGACTCCGACGGATGACGCTCTCACAGCGGCTCTCGACGTACTTGAGCAGCTGGCGGAAGATCGTGGTTTGCTATCGAGGCTTGACGAAAAAGCTCGGCAACGACTGATGAAAGCAGCTGAGCGAGTCGCCAGTCCCGACCGCGAGTCTCGCAAGCGGCTGGTCCGAGCCTTCAAGAAACGCGAGCAGGCAGAGCTGTCTCGGAAGAAAGCGGAGGACGAACTCAGGCTTGCTCGAACGGGAATTCGAAATCAGCTGGGAACACGACAACGCAAGAAGCCGTGCCCGCCGGCTCCGTTCGAAGTGGAACTTCCTCCACCATCTATCCGTTCAGATAAAACGTACATCGAGCGGCTGAGCGTTGCCCGCAGCTGCTATATCTGCAAACGGGAGTTTCACAAAGTCCACTTTTTCTACGACTCACTCTGTCCAGACTGCGCTGAACTTAACTGGGAACGTCGCGAACGCACATTCGATCTAAGCGGTCGCTATGCATTGCTCACCGGAGGTCGAGTCAAAATTGGCTACCACGCTGCATTGAAGTTGCTGCGAGCCGGATGCCATGTGATTGTCACCACCCGATTTCCCAGAGATGCGGCGACGCGTTTCACTTCTGAAACAGACAGTGCTGAGTGGACCGTTCGACTCCAGATTCACGGAATTGATCTACGGCACACGCCGAGCGTCGAGGCTTTCGCCGATCATCTGTGCGAAACGCTGCCACGACTGGACTTTATTCTGAACAACGCCTGCCAGACCGTACGACGCCCGCCCGGTTTCTACGGCCACCTGATGAATGACGAGCGAAAACTCGTCAATGAGTTGCCTGCTCCTGCGCGGCTGTTACTTGAGTCGTATGAGTCCTTGCGACGCAAGAGCCATCCGTCCGAGCCTGTCGACAGCACGCTACCGACTCAGGTCAGAAGCAGTCTCGCCGGAATTCAGCGAGCGGCCGAGTTGTCTCAGATTCCGCTCGCACCGGAGGATTCTGAAACTGATGAAACGTTGTTTCCACTGGGTCGGCTGGACGGAGACCTGCAGCAGATTGACCTTCGCACGGTAAACAGCTGGAGACTGCGGCTTGCCGACGTTTCGACAGTCGAACTGCTCGAAGTTCAACTCGTCAACGCGATCGCTCCATTCATTCTCAACGCGCGACTGAAGCCATTGATGCGGAAGGTCGAGACTCGTGATAAGCACATCGTCAATGTGTCGGCCATGGAGGGCGTCTTTTATCGAGCCTACAAGACCGACAAACACCCACATACGAATATGGCGAAAGCTGCATTGAACATGCTGACTCGAACGTCTGCACAGGATTACGCCCGGGACGGAATCCACATGAACAGCGTCGATACAGGCTGGATCACCGACGAAGACCCGGTTGAGATCGCCCAACGGAAAACAGAAGAACTTGGTTTTCACCCGCCGCTCGATCAGGTCGACGCAGCAGCTCGTATCTGCGATCCGATCTTTACGGGATTCCTGACAGGCGAGCACCAATGGGGACAGTTCCTGAAGGACTACCAGATCGCCAACTGGTGACTCACTGCCCTTTTTCGTTGGCCGTATCCTTCGTTGTAGACGACGTGGAACATCGACTAACTTACCGCCCTGAATCGCAGCTGCTGGTGCAGCGATGATCATCCTGCCGCCAGGTGAACTTTACCTTGCAGATAAGGCCGGAAATTGTGTGTGAGCCTGAAAACAACCAGGGCGGGAAGTGAGACAATCGCGAGTGTGGCGGAATTGGCAGACGCGCTGGATTTAGGATCCAGTGCCCGCAAGGGCGTGCAGGTTCGATTCCTGTCACTCGCATTCCACGGTGATCGAAGGATTTGTAGTGAAACTGCCGCACACGTGGCTCGGCGTCTTCTTACCGAGAATCGTTCGACAGCGGCGTACCGTATCCCCGCACTTGCCAGCTTTAGCAATAGCCGTCATGAAATCTGAGTGGTTCCGGGCCGCTTGAATCGATGCACGAATCCGCCATACTGCCGCGCGTCAGCTAATCGAAACGACGAGTCGTGCATGCCATGTCTCGCAGAAAAACGGGGAATCAAATGTCGGACGTACGAAGTGGAGCGGTGACTCTAAAAGGAAATCCTGTCGACCTGGCCGGTCCGGAACTGAAACTGGGCGATGCGGCACCGGATTTCAAGCTGCAGAACAACGGTCTTGGTGACGTCACCCTCGCCGATAGTGCCGGAAAGAAGCGAATTATCATCACCGTCCCATCGCTGGACACTCCAACCTGCCACCAGGAAACCAAACGATTCAACGACGAAGCCGGTAACCTCGATGGCGTTGAAGTTCTGGTCGTGAGCATGGATCTTCCGTTTGCTCAGAAACGCTGGTGTGGCGCAGAAGCTGCGGAGAACATTAAGGCGCTGAGCGGTCATCGCTGCACGGGGTTCGGCGAGGGCTACGGCGTGCTCATTCAGGGCGGTCCGCTGCATCGTTGCCTGGCACGAGCTGTCTTCGTCACCGACGCCGATGGCCTGTTGACTCATGTTGAATACGTCAGCGAAATTGCCAATCACCCGGACTACGATGCAGCCCTGGCCGCTGTCCGGTAATTGACGTCTGCGCGATAAGGAATAGTCCCGGAACAGAATCCGTGTTTGTGAGATCGCCGGGATTGGCGATGATAGCTTCTGCATGAACGCAGGAGGTTGTCATGGAAGATTATTCGGCGGCTGTTGAAGGGCAGATGGTCCGGTTTTATCGATCGTTGAAGGAGCGTGATCGGCGGCGATACGCGGCGGTCGAGGCTGTGAAGCTCGGGCACGGCGGGATTGAGTATGTTTCGCGACTGCTGGGTTGCGATCCGAAGACCATCGGTCGTGGGATCAGTGAGCTGGAATCGGAAGATCAACTCGCCACCGACGGGCAGCGAAAAAAAGGGGCGGACGAAAGCCGCTGACCGAAACGTGTCCGCAGCTGGTTGAGAATTTCCTTGGTGTGCTGAAGGACCACACAGCCGGCGACCCAATGCGGGAGGACGTCAAATGGACGAACCTGTCACGCCGACAGATTTCCCGCCGGCTCAGGAAGCTCGGTACGCCGGCCGGGAAGAACGTGGTCTCGCAGTTGCTGTACGAACAGGGCTACCGACGCCGCAAGCCTCAGAAGAAGCGGACGATGGGGCAGCATGCCGATCGCAATGCTCAGTTTGAAAACATCGCCGGACTGAAGCAGGAATTCCTGGATGCCGGCAAACCGGTCATCAGCATTGACACGAAAAAGAAGGAGATGCTCGGCAGTTTTCATCGTGACGGAGTCACCGACGCGGTCGAACCAACCATCGTCAACGATCACGATTTCGCCAGCAGCAGCAATGGTAAAGTCATCCCGCACGGCATCTACGACCTTCGCAAGAACGAAGCCTCACTGCATCTGAACAGCAGCCACGACACGACCGAACTCTGTTGCGCAAGCATCGAGTTGTGGTGGCGAGAGCAGGGACGCTTCGATTACCCGGATGCCGACGAAGTGCTGATCCTGTGCGACGGCGGCGGCAGCAACAGTTCTTCGGCTTACATCTTCAAGGAAGACCTGCAGGCACTCTCAAACCGCCTGGGATTGAAGCTCCGCATTGCTCACTATCCGCCGTACTGCTCGAAGTACAACCCGATTGAGCACCGCGTGTTCCCTCACGTGACGCGTGCCTGTCGCGGCGTCCCTCTGGAAACTATCGAGACGGCCAGGCACTATATGGAGAAAACGGAAACGACGAAGGGGCTCAACATGGTTGTCAGGATCATGGACAAGGTTTTCGAAACGGGTCGCCAGTACGCCAGCGACTTCAAGAAGAACATGACCATCCAGTTCGACGCTCTGCTGCCCAAATGGAACTACACCGCCATCCCCCAGAGCACCTGAAAACCGGAAGTTATTTCGGGACTATTCCTAAGTCAGTGACGACCCGTCGAGATCGGCGGG
>JAQBWV010000298.1 GCA_027624335.1 Planctomycetota bacterium | reverse complement strand
ACGAATGAAAACACCGCTGACGTGACGGCATTGACATTGATCAGGTTGTCGGCATCGCTTCCGATGATGGTTAGAGCACGCAGAGTGCTGGCCTGAACCGTCGGGAATGACGAGTCCACTACTCCGTTGACGGTCAGTTGGACTCGGCCCGGGATACCAGGGTTGATGCCGACAACGATGTCATCGTCAGCGTCAGAAATGATCTGCAGCTCCCCCCCGAAAACCAGACTGCTGACAGACAGGTTCGTGCGTTGTTCCAGAAGCTCCAGTGGGCTCCCACAGCGCTCGATCTGTCGACGTCGATTGGTACGGGCGAGTCTGTGACGAAGTCGAGCCATCCAGTTTCTGGGCATCGTAAACTCCCGTACGGGCTGCAGAATGTTGAGTGCTAAGATCAGAGCAACTGGCGTACGGGGATTGCGCGGCGAATCCCGTGAAGGCAGACAGTTGCCGACATTCGAATCGGCAGGTACGTGAAGACGATTTGACAGAACTGTTGTTGGCCGTTGAATGCCGAATGTTCCGAACGATGCGAGCGATCGATTCGAGCCGCACCGCCGGAATTAACGGGATCCGGTTCTACCGTCTGGATCGATCACAGCGTCGGAGTTTCGTTACAGACAGTCCCAGCCGACTTTTCAAATCAGATGTCATGAAGGTGCTGAGGTAGACGATCCCGGTTGAATACGGGAGTTTCCGGTGGCGACGTCGAGCACCATTGCGTCAGTCGCATGGAATGTGCGGGATTTCAGGCCATCAGCCGGAGATGGGTGAATCGGACCGGAACGCGTCGGATTGCGGTTATACTGCAGCCGAGTCAGTCGTCCTGCGCGGCGTCGAGCCAGGGATTCTGGCCAAGTTCGATCAGCTGGCGAGCTCGCTGCCGGGCATGTGTCAGCAGGAGTTGCCGATCATCCTCATGGCGTCTTTCGATGGCCCGTTGCGCGCGGCGAAAATCGATGACGGTATTCGCCAGCGTCGAACATGATTCACCGGATCGGCGTTTCAACCGGATGTAGTCGAGACTGTCGAGGCCCTCTTTGAGAACGTCGTCCTCAAGCGAAAGAAACTGGCGAAATGAGCCTGGATCGCCCTGTCGCGCACATCGACCAATGAGCTGCCGATCGATCCGTGCTGCCGAGTGGAACTCTCCACAAATGACATGCAGCCCCCCTCGCGCTTCAGAATCACCCTGCAGGCAGATGTCGGTTCCGCGACCGGCCATGTTCGTGGCAACGGTGACTCGACCGGCTTGACCCGCGTCGGCGACGATCTCGGCCTCTCGAGCGTGGTTTCGAGCGTTAAGGAGCTCATGGCCAATTCCAAACCCGTGGAGCAACGAAGACAGTCGCTCAGACTGTTCGATCGTTCGAGTTCCGATCAGCACAGGACGGCCGGCTTCATGCTGAGTTCGAACTTCTCGCGCGACTTCCATCCAGCGAGCTTCAGACGTCGGGAGCACTTGCGGGGTCCAGTTGTCGCGCTGTGATGGTCGTCGAGTTGGGATCCGAAAAACCGGCAAACCATAAACGGACAGGAACTCGCAGGCAGCTGTTGCGGCCGTGCCTGTCATTCCTGAAATGCGGTCGTAGTGGCTGAACAGTTCCTGCACCGTAATGCGGGCGCTATGGCTTGCTAATGGTGTAAGCTCCAGAGTCTCGCGTGCTTCGACAGCCTGGTGAATTCCGTTTCGCCATTTGCGACCTTCAGCGATTCGTCCGGAATATTCGTCAACGATACATACCTTGCCGTCGCGGACGACGTAGTGCTCGTCGAGTGTGAACGATTCGGCAACAAACGCGGCCCGAACAACTCCGTCGGCAATGTCAGACATCGGCAATTCGTTGAGCAACAACGGTCGAGGTAACGCTCGTACGAGGCGATATCCCGCGGGTGTCAGTTCGAACTGTCCGTTGTTTTCATCGCGGGCAAGCTGTTCGCCGGGATGGAACTTTTCCGCCGCCGAAGCACACCAGCGGAAAAGTGCTTCGTTCGTTCTCTGATCACCGGCTTCGCTGCTGATGATCAGCGGTGTTCTGGCTTCGTCGATCAGCAGGCTGTCAGCTTCGTCGATCAGTGCGAAATGAAGCGGGTGACGTTGCACCGTCGGCCGTACCGTTGACCCGTTCTGGTGCTGATGAGTCGTTCCGATCGATGAGTGAGCAAACGCAGATATCGTCAGCGAGTCTGCAAACAAAGCTGATTCTGATTTTCCACTGGCTCGAAGCGTGAGTTGATCGCGAAGAAAGTCAAAGCCGAACTCCTTTGCAGTGCCGTAGGTGATATCACAGTCGTAGGCTTTGCGGCGGTCGGCAGGAGACATGTCGCCAGTCACCGCAGACACCGTCAGACCGAGCGATTCATAGACGGGACGCATCCAGGTGGCGTCTCGATACGCGAGGTAGTCGTTTGCCGTGGCGACATGAACTGGCAGACCCTGCAGCGAGTTGAGCACAACCGGCAACGTGGCGACAAGCGTTTTGCCTTCACCGGTCTGCATTTCGGCAATGCATCCGTGATGCAGAGCGATGCCGCCGAGGATCTGTACCTGATAATGAACCAGTCCAAGTTGTCTTCGCGAGGCGTCGACGACGCAGGCAAACGCTTCAGGCAATAGAGAATCCAGCGATTCACCAGCCCTTGCCCGATATCTGAGGGCAGCGGCGGCCTGTCTCATTTCGACGTCAGACCGGGACGCCAGTGCTTGTGACTCAACTTGAATGTGACGAGCCAGCTTCGCCCATCGCCGAGGTGGATGTCGCGGCGACCGGAAGGTTCGTGTCAGTAATTCGTTGGCTCGCCGAAGAAGCATGATCGTGTGGCAGTGTCTGAAGAACTCTGGCGGGCGATAGCGGAGTGAGACTGCATTCCCGCTAAAGCGTGAAGTGTATTGTCATGCCGGATGGTAATCGCGATCGGTATCTCTGTTGACTCCCGGCTCAGCTTCTGGTTCGCCCTGCATGCCGACCGGGGTGTAATCGACCCCTCCGGTTTCCGCCAGACGGGACATGATCAGATTGGTAACCTCGTTGAGAAGTTCGGGCGTGGCCTTTTGTCCGTGAAACGCGGAAAGGTCAATGGGCTCTCCATAGGTCACTCGGACGCGGCTGCGATGAGTGAAGGGACGGACCATACCGTCTGATGGTTGCGGAGCGTCGTGGATGAAGACTGGATAAACAGGCACTCGGCCCTTGAGTGCAAGAAACGCAACACCAGGATTCGGCACTCGCAAGCGAGTGCCCCAGTTGATGGCGCCTTCCGGGAAAATGCCAACCAGCTGACCGTTTCGGAGACGCCTCAGAGCTTCACGAGTCGGTGCCATGTCCTGGCCGTTTCGGTCAACCGGAATCGATTGCATGGTTCGAACGATCCAGCGCATGCCGGGAATGGTGCAGTATTCGCTGGCAGTCAGGAAGCCCACGACCCGAACGTCTCTCGACGTGACACAGGCATGGCCTCGCAGATGGTGGTTGGTCCAGACCATCATCGGATCAACAGGGCTGCGATGATTGGCGACGACCAGTCCTCCTCCTGTGGCAGGTAGCGGACAGGGACCATTGTCGCAGCGCCAGCGAAAAACCAGTCCGCTGTAAAGTCGCTGCGTGACATAAAGCAGCCAGACTCCCCATCCATCCGGGCAGCGACGCAGACTTCGCACGACCAGGCAAGTGGCGATTGCGAAATACGCGGCCAGCGTCAGAACAGCAGCGGCTTCCGATTTCATGTGAAACGTATCTCCCAACGTTCCAGACCCAGGGTGTGAAGGCTGAGAAGAGGTTAAGGTCTCGGGTATCGAGCGTTTCCTCGCTTGCAATTCGTTCCCGTGCAGAGCGCTGGAACGACGTATGCTCAGCTCTGCAGCAAATGGTAATCACGACGCTTGCTCACAGCCAAATCAGGTTGTCCGCTCCCTCAAGGCAGCCGATGGCCTCGGGCCGGTTGAGATGACGCGGCGGTTACGATAAACCGCAGAGTTGAGATGCGGCTGTTTTACGAATTCGATCCACCACCCGACGTTCACGAGTCAGAGAGTCAGGTCCATGCCGCAGATTGTTCGAGCGTTTATCGTCGCCTGCCTCGCTTCACAGACGTTGGGCGGTTTCAGTTCCTGCGAACTGTCAGCCGCAGATCGCTGGGAGTTTCCAGTTCGCTTTTCGAAGACCATTCGGGCGGAGCCCTACTCTGGTCGGGTCTATTTGATTTTTACAAAGCGGGATCGCGAACCGCGGCTCGGACCAGGCTGGTTCAGTCCTGAACAGTTTGTGTCGGCGGAAGTCACGAACTGGCAACCTGATTCCCCACTGATGATCGCCAGCGGGGCAGCCGCTTCGCCGGGAGTGGCCGCCAGTTTACGTTCCTACCCGGACGCGTTTTCCACGCTCAATCTGTCGGAATACCGCGT
This sequence comes from Planctomycetota bacterium, assembly GCA_027624335.1. GTDB lineage: Bacteria > Planctomycetota > Planctomycetia > Planctomycetales > Planctomycetaceae > JABMPE01. The sequence continues at coordinate 2,845 of JAQBWV010000298.1, read as the reverse complement.
GCAGGCAGTGGCACGGTTTAATGCCTGGCATCGGGAAATTGGAACAGGAACAGGGAATGGCTTCAGTGCAACCGCCATTGTCGCGGCAGAAGGCATTCAACCTGAACTGGTCATCAATGCGGTCGTTCCTGAGCGGGAGTTTCTGGAGACTGCCTCGACGAAACTGCTGAAGATCAAGTCACATCTGCTCAGCGAGTTCTACGGACGGGACGTCTATCAACAAGCCTCAGTGACACTGCCGGCCAGTTATGAAAGCAGTCCAAGCCGTCGCTATCCCACAATCTTCGAAATTCCCGGCTTCAGCGGAGATCACTATTACCGAACGGATCAGAAGCCACCGTTCGAATCCCGGCAGGACGGTGTCGAGTTTATTCGAGTGATGCTCGATCCGAGCTGTCCGCTGGGGCATCACGTGTTCGCAGACTCGGCGAACAACGGGCCGCGCGGGAAGTGTCTGGTTGACGAGTTTCTTCCGGAGTTCGATCAAAAATTCCGCAGCATCGCGAAGCCGACTGCTCGGTTTCTCACGGGGCACTCGTCAGGTGGCTGGAGCAGTCTCTGGATTCAGGTGTCGTACCCGGATCACTTTGGCGGCGTCTGGAGTACAGCTCCTGATCCGGTCGACTTTCGGGACTTCCAGAAAATCAACCTCTATGCACCTGATGAGAACATGTACTCCAATGCGGAAGGAAAGCCGCGACCACTGGCGCGGATCGGCGGCCAGGTCCGACTCTGGTACAAGGGCTTTGCAGACATGGAATGGGCGCTTGGGCCGGGTGGGCAACTTCACAGTTTCGAAGCGGTTTTCAGCGATCGGCGAGACGATGGGAAACCTCAGCTTGTCTGGGATCGTGAAACCGGCAAAGTGTTTACCGACGTCGCCAGGACCTGGGAGAAGTACGACATCCGTTTGGTCCTGGAACGGAACTGGGAACAACTCGGACCGAAGCTTCAAGGAAAGCTGCACGTCTTCATGGGAGATCAGGACACGTTTTATCTGGAGGGGGCCACAGTTCTGTTGAAACAGTCGTTGGCGAAACTCGGCAGCGACGCTCGCGTGGACATCATGCCTGGTCGCGATCATTTCAATCTTCTGCCGCCCGAACTCCGAGACCACATCCGCAGCGAAATGGTGGCGTCATTCCAGAAGAACCATCCTGACGGCAATTGAGTCACGTCCCGTCAATGCCCGATGAAGTCTCCCTCCGCTGCTGGCCAGGCCTCCCTCCGGAATCCTGCCCTGGACGGAAAAGTCTGCCTGGATTGCCTTTTTGCTCTGACCAGCAGATTCCGCTCAACCGGAACGGTCCATCCTTCCGATATCGCAGAGAAGATGGCGCAGTACTGCGCGCATTCGTCTCCAGACGCGATTTTATGGAAGAAGCGCAACATGGGTCGTTTAGTGAAAGCATTTTCAAAAGACGATGACGATGGCGGGCCAGTCCTGGATGAGGCTCAGTTTCTGCGGGAAGCCGGAGAAGTTGCGGCCAGAATTCAGGACGAACTGCGGTCGGGAATGGTCGAATCGGAAGCCCAGCCGCAGGAGCGGGACACTTTGGTTCCACCGACCGCTGGCCGCAGTACCGATCATCGCTCAGTGAATGACACGGGCCTCGCTGGTGATCGTTCGAGTGCGGCAAACTCCGGCTCGCAGCGACATCAATTGGGCCGCGACGCAGTATCTGAGCTGGACGGTGAATGGTCACGGTTCAGTCAGTCGCCTTCGCTGGAGGGCTTTTCGCGGGAGTCGAGGCAGGACGGGCTCCGAATCTTCACGGAGCCCGAGTCGAATAATACGTCAATGCAACGACCTGCTGAATCCGGCAGCGGTACGGAAACGATTCGCCAGGAGTTGCTGGATGAGCTGGCTCGCGAACAGGCTCGCTGGGCGGAACGTCATGCGATGCAGGTTCGGTCAATCGACGAACGTACTCAGCACGTCGCTCGCATCAATGTCGAAGTGGAAATTCGGGAGCGGGACCTCGATCGTCGGGAGCGCGATCTCGAAGCAAGAGCGCGGGAACTGTCGAACCAGGCTGACGAGAGAGAGCGAAGTCGCGGTACCCGTGATTGGGAATCAGGTCAGCAGGAAACAGACCGGCTGGCTTCTGAAGTTCGCACTCAGACTGAACGCGCTTCGCGTTTTGAGTCGGAATTGACTCAAGTTCGACGCCAGCACGCAAAAGAAATTGACGAGTTACGCAGGAGGTCGAGTTCGCAGGACGACACAAGAGCCGCTCGCGCCCGATCGGTGATCGATGAATGTGACGAGCGAATGACAGAGCTGGCCGCGGAACGCGCGAACTGGGAAGCCGAGCAGTTGCGACGTCGCGACGTGCAGGCGAACGAGCGGCTCGAACAGCTCGCTGAACTCAATGCCGCGCGACAATCGTTCAAGAACAAATGCCGAGAGACCGTCGAGCAGCTGGACCGAGAGCGTCGCGAGTGGGACGAGAAATTCAGCAGCGAGCAGCGCGAGTTGCTCGACCTCAGGCGAACCGTCGAGAGTGAAGTGAAGCAACTTCGTGGTGATATCGCCCAGGAACGCGAAGTCTGGGAAAGCCAGCAGGAGCAGGTGCGGATCTCACATCTTGCGGAGCAGACCTCTCAGCAGCAGCAGTTCGAAACCGACGGCCGCGAATTGGCGGCTGAGCGTGCGAAATTCGAACAACTCAAAAGAGAAAACGAAACGCATCGTGACGCCCAACGGAAGCTCTTCGAGGCGGAACGCACCGCATGGCATCGGGAACGCGGTCAGGAAGCGGCGATTCTGCAATCGGAACGCGGCGAACTGGAAACCGAGTCGGACCGGTTGCGGGCCGAAAGAAGTCACATTGAAATCGAA
>JAQBWV010000297.1 GCA_027624335.1 Planctomycetota bacterium | reverse complement strand
CATTGTCGTACCAGCTGATCAGCTTGAAGAATTTGCTGTTCAGTTCCAGACCCGACCCGATGTCGAGGATTGACGAAGCCGGGCTGTGGATGAAGTCGCTCGAAACAACCTCGTCATTGGTGACTTCCAGGATTCCCTTGAGGTAGGTTTCGCTGGCCTTTGTCATCGCGGCACAGATTTCGGCGTAGCTGGTTTCTTTCACAGTCTTAACCGTCAGGTCGACTGCGGAAACAGTCGGTGTCGGAACACGGAATGCCATGCCGGTGATCTTGCCGTCAACTTCCGGGCACACCAGACCAACCGCTTTGGCGGCACCGGTTCCCGATGGAATGATATTGATGGCTGCGCTGCGGCCGCCTTTCCAGTCCTTACGACCGTCTTCTGAGTAGCTGTGTAAGAGTGAACGGTCGTCATCAGACCTTCGTCGATGCCGAATCCTTCTTTGAGCAGAACGTGGACGACTGGTGCCAGGCAGTTGGTCGTACACGAAGCATTTGACATCACGTGATGTTTGGCTGGATCGTATTCGTGATCGTTCACGCCCATGACGAAAGTCTTGAGGTCGCCCTTGGCTGGAGCTGAGATGATGACTTTCTTCGCTCCGGCAGTGATGTGACCGCCAGCTTTTTCTGCATCACAGAACAGGCCGGTGGATTCGATGACAATGTCGACGCCCAATTCCTTCCACGGCAGTCCGTCCGGACTTCGTGCAGAAACAACTTTGATGGTTTCGCCGTTGACGATCAGCAGATCCGGCTCGGCTTTGCCGTCGCTGGTGCCGTGGCTGACTTTTCCCTGAAAGCGGCCCTGGACGGAATCGTACTTCAGCAGATAAGCGAGGTTGTCAGCAGGAACGATGTCGCCAACAGCGACGATATTGATGTCCTTGCCGACTAGACCCTGTTCGTGAAGAGCGCGGAAAACCAGACGACCAATGCGTCCGAAACCGTTGATTGCAATGTTAACTGCCATTCTTACTTCTCTTTCTGTCTTGATGAAAAACTGTCTCGCTCGCTGTCAGTTGTCCGGATGGCCGACACAATCGGGCCGCACCGACATGACCGACACACTTTGAGCGGCTTCGTTTCAGCGAGTTTGCTGCAGGGTTTCCTGCGGACGATCCACCAGAAAATCGAAGTCGCTCCAGAACAGGAGAGCGTTTGCCTGTCCGATAATCGCGTTGTTCCGGCGGCGTCATTTGCCGGAATATCTACTTGCTGGGCGTCATTGCCGCAGCTGCTGCTACTCACCTCTCGAGTTCAGCCGAACGGTTACAAGCCATTGCCGACTCTAGGGTTGCGGAGTTTATCCGCTACCGGGCCGTTTTCAACTGCCACCGCGAGAGACTCGTTTCGCGACCTGAAATAATCTCGCAACCATCTGGTATCACACATGTTAGGAAACACGGTACAGAAACAGAAGCGTCTTCTGCGGCGAGCGAGTTCAGCAGGTTGACGCTCGCTGTCACCGCGACCGTCGGGCCAGAGCGAGCCGCGATGGACGTTGAAAGTACCACCATTCGACAAGCAACCCCACGAACGCCAGCAGAGTCAATGTCGACCAGAGAGGCCTGTCGTTTTCGAGCAGCTGTGTCGACGACGAAACGGACTGCTCGTCAAACTGAATGGTGTCGACTGCCCTCAGCGTCGTCTCTTCAGTGCTAAGCAGGTTGGCCGCAACCGACAACTCTGCCAGACCGTCTCTCGTGACGAAGTATCTCCCGGCGAGCCCCGCTGTGATGCCAGCAGCTTCGCCTGTCGTATCGGAGCGGATCTGCTGTGTCGTGCGGTCAGGTCCGGTGACCACGTATTCTGTGTCGGGTTTAAGTTTGATGGGTGGCAGGACTCCCGCTTGCAGCGATCGGACGTCGCCGAGCGACGCTTCCTGACGAGCGAGCTGCGCCACATTGGCAACGAGCACCGGAAAAGCAACCCGAAATTCGAGCGTCGAACGGTTCGTGTGAAACAGCAAATAGAATCGCTGCTGGGAACCGCTCCGTTTGGAGATGATCAGCGGCCCGTTCAACCCTGACGCCAGTATCGAGTAGCCTCGCTCTTCAAAACTACCACCGTTGATACCCGCAGCAGGCTGGACGGAATCGGCAATTTCAACGTCGCGCAGCTGCACGTGGCGAAGCAGGGGCGATGTGCGATCCCAGTCGAGAAATCGCGTCAGTCCGGAAGCGTGCTCGACGAGCCCGGCGGCGTCCTCTGGCGTGACTCCGACCAGCAGATGAACGCTGGCGATGAGACTCTCGTCAGCCGCCTGATCACTGATGACCAGATCGTAAGGAACCGATCGTTGCGGTAATTGATTATCTCGCGGAAAGACATCAATGCCCGGCATCGCTGTCAGTGCATGCCGAAAGCTGGCGAGTCCGGGCGAGGCAAACACTCGCAGCGGCCTGGCTGCCGGAAGATCGAGCCAGGCGACGTTGTCGCAGCTCAGCGAATCGAAACTCGAACGATCGATCGTCAGTCGAGCCTCCAGACTCGTCGACGTCGCCGACTCCACCCGGAAGGTCAGCCTTTGGGACTCGTCGCGCCCGAGGACGAATGGCTGCTTGCCGATCGCCTTTCCGTCATGCAGCAATTCAAGTTGTCCCGTAACGTCTCCGGAAGATTCAACTCGCAGAAACACGTCCCAGTCGCGCGACGACGCCAGTCGAGCATTGAAGGCCGTGATTCCGGCATTCGAACCTGCTGACGGAAGCAGCTGATAGTTCACACGAAACGGCAAAGCAAAGCGGACTCGTTCGGGGAAGTTTCCATCCGAATACAGAACGGCTGATTCGACGGGGACCGTCTTCGCCAAGGCCTGTGTCATTCGCAAGGCCTCTTCAAGATGGCCTGGAACTTCCCGGACGCGCAGCGAGCCCAGAGCATCCAGTAGAATTCGGCGATTGCCAGTGAATTCTGTCAGCTGGTCCGCCGTCGTATGTGCCGCAATCAACACCAGCTGCTGTCCCGGCAACTGGTTTTCGATCAACTCAGTGACCTGTTGCTTCGCCACATCCAGACGCGACTGACCGGTCTGTGGATCGATTGCTGCCATACTCGCGGAGCAGTCGATCAGGATCGGAAGATAAGTCGCCCGCTCGGCCGCACCAGTCAGATACGGCTGCATGGCGGCCAGAACGAGCAGCAGCAGGATGGCTATCTGCAGCCACAGAAGAATGTTCCGGCGGAATTTCTGGAACGGCGAGTTGACTCGCTGGTCATTGATCACCGACTGCCAGAGGGCCAGAGAAGTGACCTCAAGACGAGACCGCTTCAATTTCAGAAAGTAGACGACGAGCAGCGGAATCAGCAGCAGCAGCCACCACGCATTGGCGATTGTCGAAAATCCTGGCCAGTTCATTGAATCCATCCTCGACGCAGCAGCGTGTCGAACAGGATGGTTTCGAGCGTCTCGTCGGTGCTGACCGATTCGAAACGTCCATTCCGACGTCGGCATTGCGTGGCAAGGTGCATCTGCAGCGCTGTCAGGTGTTCGTGATAGATGTCGACCAACTCACGAGCCGTGGAGACATCGAGAGTCCGTCCGGTTTCACAGTCAACCAGTCGAACATCGCCAGTCAGGTCCGGAGCGATCTCGTTCGGCCCGAGGATCTGAACGGCAAAGATCTCCAGCCCGGCACTGTGGAGCAGATTGAACGAACGGGACACGTCACCGGTCGTCAGAAAATCCGACAGCACAATCGCAATTCCTCGCCCACGGTGCCGTCGCAAAGCGGCAGCGATTGAAAGATCGATCGGCGAATCACCGCCTGGTTCGAGTCCTTCCAGAAACTCAAACACGCGTCGCCGCGCGGGCCTTCCGGAGCAGCCAGTCAGCATCGAAGGGCGCTCGCCGAAATCGTTTCCCGCGAACAGGCTGACACGTTCGGTCCCCAGCAAAGCCATCGTGGAACAGGCTGCTGCAAGTTGCCGAGCCCGCTCGAACTTGCCTTCCGAAATCATCGACGACGACGCGTCCATCAGCACGACGACGTGCAGTTCCTCTTCGTGAGCGTACAGTTTGAGATACGGCCTGCGCAGACGAGCAAAGATATTCCAGTCGACGTAACGGATGTCGTCTCCTGCGACGTAATCACGATAATCCGAGAAATCGATGCTCGCTCCGCTTGATCCGACGGCGTGCTCTCCGCGAGTTCGATTGGTGAGCCGCCGATTCGGACACAGTCGCAACCGTTCGACTCGAGCCAGCGTCGCGTTCGAGAGCAGCGGGGTCAGTTGCGGTTTCGTGGTGGATTCGTTCATTGGTTCTTATACACCGAGTGGGCATTGAAGAGATGGCTGGCCGCAGATAGAAGATCGCAGGGTCGGCATCTCATCAACATCCGCTCGCGGTAATATATGTCATCAAAAAGTTTTAACGCACAGGCCGCAGAGGTGAAACAAAGCAGAGCTCAGGGAGACGTCTTGCAGCAACCCGCCTTGCCCCACTATAGCGCTGCCAGGTTTCCCGTACTGACCTCTCGTCCCTGGTCTAACTTACTTGTTCCCCGGCATCCGGGTTTTGGAGTTGATCATGTTTGGCCTGTTCTCACCGCGCTGCCCGTTGGAAATCAGCATCAAAGCCTGGATCGAACGGCGTTTTCTCGATCTCAGTTCAGTGATCGGTGCCGACCGGATTCGTCAGACCGAGATCATCACGCCGGGACATCCGGACCTTCCACAGACCTTCCACGGCAGTGAGCAGGAACTGCTGGACCTGTTCTCGCGGATCTGCCGCTGGATGGATCTGGTGCCGGAAGCGTTTCAGCTGGCAACGACCGAGGACAGTCAACTGGGCGGCGCTTCTGGAGCGTATCTCGGCCCCGAGACTCCTGCAGATCGCTCGCGAATCATTCTCGCCCAGTCACTGCCAGGGGATCCCGACCGGCTGCTGGCGACGCTGGCCTACCTGATCGGACACGAGGTTGTGCGGCAGAAGTTTCCGGAGATCGCACGTTCGCAGGATTCGTCGTGGGCGATTGATCTGGTTCCGGCGTGTTACGGGCTTGGTGTTTACGCGGCGAACTCGCTCAGACGCGGCGGCGCGGGAGGGTGCGGTTCGGGTGGGTGCAGCAGTTGCGGCCCGGACGAGACCGCGACCAAGGGAGTGCTGACTCCTGCAAACTACGGACACGTCCTCGCACTGCTGGCGTGGGTGCGTCACGAAGAGGCTCCGACATGGGCGGCAGCGATCACTTCAGACGTCGCGCACACGATGAAGCCAGCGCTCAAATACCTGGCAAAGACTGGAGACTGCGTCTTCAACCAGGACGACTTCGGTAAACCTGTCGGCGAGCGCTCGGTGAGCGACTTTCGCGCCATTCTGAATTCGTCGCTCAAGACCCAGCACTTCGAGGCTCTTCGCGAGCTGGTCCGCCACCCGGAAGCAGTGACAGAACTCGCAGCCAGCATCGATCCCTTCCTGAGGAATAGGGAATCCAGTGTGCGACGCCAGGCAGCGGCGGCGTTGAGCGCGGCCCCCAGTCTTTCGTCAGACACGTTTCTGGAAATGCTGCGGTTGATTGATGACTCGGAAGGCGCTGTCCGCGGGTCACTGACCTACGCGCTGCGACCGGGCTGCGTTGAGGAAGACATGGCTCTCGACGCATTGATGAAACTGATCAACGATCCGCACCTGACCACCGCCGGCCAGGCAGCGATGGCCCTGTCTGAGTTTGATGATCTTCCGAATGGAACTCTCGATGCCGGTCTCAAACTGCTGCGACGCGGCGTTGCCAAGTGCAATGACGACGTCATCGGAGCAGCGTTGCACCTGCTGAAAGTATTTTCAGAAGATGTCGAGTCGCTCATCGCGGCCAGGTTCAATGACGACGAAGATGTGCTGACGATGGTCAACGAGCATCTGCATCCAGAAGCACACGGAGTGGAGTCCCTGGCTTTGCCAGTCGTGTCACACCGCTCGATGTGAACGGTTTTCGCTGGCGAGCTTCAACACGTGACAGCGTGCATCTGCCGTCGACTCGGTCGGTTCGGGTCACGGATGCGGCTGTTGGGTTGCTGACTCTACACTCGCCGTATAATCCACCTTTTCCTGACCTCCGCTTGCCGACCTTAGAACACTCCGTCAGGCAGAGCCTGACCTGTTCCTGATGATCTCGGAATTCTCTCATGTCCAAAGTAGTCACGATTGAGTCCATCGATTCAGATTCCACGGCCAGTATCTCCGTGGATCGAGGCTTCAACTGCTTCGAATTCAAAGCCGATGTCGACAGTCGTCTCGTTGACGTCATCGATTCTCAGCCCGGCTTCGCCGACGGCGCAGGTCGGGTCAGCGGTAACGGCATCCCCCTGCTCTTCCCTTTTCCGAACCGTATTCGAGACGGCAGGTTCTCGTGGGCCGGCAAAGAGTATCGACTGCCCGAAGACAAAGTCGGTTACGACGGAAGCGGCAATGCCATCCACGGATTCTGCATCGATCGTCCGTGGCGAGTAGTCGCTCAGGGAGACGACTTCGTCATTGGCGAGTTTCAGCTGAGCAAAGACGCTCCGGATCGTCGCGACCTGTGGCCAGCGGACTTCGTGCTCCGAGTTCACTACGAACTGGCCGGAGCGACGCTGCACTCGAAATTCGAAATCTACAATCCGGACAAGGTCGCTCTGCCGTGGGGACTGGGAACGCACGCGTATTTCAAGCTGCCACTGTCCGCCGACACTCAGGCCGCCAGTTGCCTGTGCGTTGCTCCAGTCACTAAACAATGGGAACTGATCGACTGTCTGCCCACTGGAAAGAAGACTGCTCTGCCGTCCAACCTGACACTCCCCGACGGCGTTTACTTCGGCGAGCGAAAACTCGACGACGTCTTCAGCGGAGTCCCCGCCGACATCGTCGAGTGCCTGATCATGGACGAAGCCGCCGGCCTGCAGATCGCCCAGCGAAACCCCGGCAGCTACCGAGAGCTGGTGATCTACACGCCACCCAACCGTAACGCCATCTGCTTCGAGCCCTACACCTGCGTCACCGACGCCATCAACCTGGAACAGCAAGGCATCAACACCGGCTGGAAAACACTCGGCCCTGGCGAACTCTTCTCCACCTGGATCGACATCTCCGCCGAACGGATTCTCGTTTGATTTTCTTGAGAACGTGCCGTACTGACAAAGCCACTGCCACTTGTCGCCGTCAACCTTGTTTCGTCGTTCTTGCGCGAGAGAGAGTTGTGTGGCAGGATTCGTCGCGGGCTGGCTGTATTCGGCTCCTGCGTGCGACTGTTCGACGCTTGTTAGTGGTTCGTCAG
>JAQBWV010000031.1 GCA_027624335.1 Planctomycetota bacterium | reverse complement strand
ACCAACGTCCTGAATCCTTGGGTCGGGAGCAATGGTCACAATGCGTGCCGTCGGACCCGTCGAGTCCTGCAACCATGAGTCAACGGCGATGACCGACAAAGCCTCGCCGTCGCCGACGGAAACAACGCCATTTCCTGACTTCAGCGTTAGGGTGTAGGTGCCGTCGATGGAAACACCGACTCCGTCGCCAGTAACCGGACTGAGGTCAATTTCATAATTCCGACCATCAACCGCCGTCACTGGTATGTTCATCACTCCATTAACCAGTTGTACGACTTGCGGGCCGTTCCCATCACCAGCATCACGAGTCAGCGTGAAGTTTGTGTTGGCGTTGGCAGTGTCAATACCAGTGACATCTTCATTAAAGATAATCCTGACCAGACTGACAGGACTTATCGTCGGATCTGGAAACACGTTGATAATATCAGGCAATGCGCCGATGTTTGTGATCGTGAAGTCATCAAACACGGGTGCCGCCAGGAATGATCCTGTCCTGTCCTGAATTCGCGTCGAATCAAAGGTGACCAGCGTCAGTCGATAGTCTCCCGCGCCGTTGATTCCCAGATTCCTCAGTTCGAACTGCGACGCAAATCCCGTTCCCAGGGGATCATCAAGCGCGACAACCGTTGCCGTCGCCAGGCTGACATTGAACGGGCCGAAGCCAACATTTCGAGTCAGTCTGAAATCGCCGGTACCGACCGTGCTGATCACGACGGGCTCGCTGAACGAAAACGCAACCGTATCAAGTGGAGTCAGTCGCGGATCAGGGTCGACATTCTGGATGTCTGCCACCGGTACTGCTGAAGAAAACACCCATGTCTCGCGAGCGTCGGTAGACACTCCGCCAGGCGTCACCGCATACGGTCGGCCTGCCCGATCGATGATCTTCGAATTAAACTGAACGATGGATCCGCCGAGCGTATAATCGAGGTCATCAGCCGCCACGATCGCTATCAAAGTAGTGTCGGCCAGCCTGAAGGTGTCAGCATCGTCGACGACAACCCGGAACTCGCCGTTCAATACCGTTGCGGCACCAATTCCACCGGTGCCACTCACACCTTCGATCGTGATCGTCTGTCCTGTCGACAGCCCATGCAGTGAAGCGTTGATTACCGCGTCGCCGTTGCCGGGATCCGGTATGATTGAATCAACGGAAATTGTACGAGGTGCCACTAGACTGAACTGATACGACCCTTCCTGTCCGGTGACGGAAGTCAGGTTAACCGTGTACTGAGAAGGCGACACCGCCGTCACAGCGAGATTGGCTCCCAGTTCACTCAGGTCAACCGGCTGGAATCCTTGTCCATCATTCAAGTTCTGGTACAGAGTGAAATCAAAGATGTCCACTCCCGTTACATCTTCCGTGAAGTTGACCGTCACAACGCCAACGGGAGTCTGACGCGGATCCGGGCTGATCGGCACGAACGAAGCCTGGGGCAGCGAACCGTCAACAATCAACTCATATTCACCGTCCAATGCCGCTGCAAACGTCAGGTCCAGAGAATACGAAGTCGCCGACATCTGCTGAAGTGCGACTCCGCTGATGTCAACCGGCACACCATCCCGTAAAAGTATCAGGTCGTCGACGTCGAGACCGGTCACTTCCTCCGTGAAGTTGATCGTGACGACACCACTGGCCGTAGATCGCGGATCGGGACTGATGTTGATCACGTCTGAAAGCGGGAACGTGGGCGCATTCGGAGCGGGGAAACTCTCGTCTCGCGTATACCACACGCCACCGGTCACATACGCGCCGGTGAAACTTCCCAGGATCGTAAATTGGTCCTGGCTGACAATCTGAACATTGTTCTGAAAAGCAGTATTGCCCTGACCGAAGTTGCCGTTCGCGGCAGCCACGCCTTCCACACCAGCAATCGTAATCTGCCGACCGTTAGTAAGACCGTGATTCGGCGCTGTAATCAGAAGCCGTCCGGGAACAGCAGCATTCTGGACATTCGCAATCGAGCCCTCCTGGTAGGGAAGAGGGATGAACGTTTCCCAGGTATTACCCGTTTGGAAGTCGCTTCCAGATGAGAACTCATCCTGCGCCGAGTTCCCGGCAGTATCAGCGCCCTGAGCGATACGGAGCGTCGACCGCCCCGTGCCAGGGTACATGAACTGACTTGTCTGGTTCGGCGTTGGATTAAGCGTGGACGTATTCAGGTTAAAGATCGCCTGACCGCCCGACAGATACGCCGGACCATTGTCGTCCGGTGTGCCTCGCAGATGAATAACCGAGCTGTTTGCAGTTCTGCTGATGACGTCAATAAAGAAAATCCCGTTCGCTGAATGTTGAACTCCGCTGGCAGGATTCACATTCCGTATCTCAACGGAATCGCCACTCTGAATCTGATTCGGAAGAGCCCCGAAGTAGACGCCGAATATATCGTTACTCAACGTCACGACGAGTTCGGTCACACCATTGCCAATATCAACAGGGCTGACGTTGGTGATATTGAAAATCGCATCAGGTGCAGGATTCAGTACCGCATTAAAATTCGGCGTCTGTGTGTTTCGCGACGGTGTTTGCAGGATGCTGCGGGGTCGCGTTCCGCCATTCCCGAATGGCCCACTTGGGCCGCCAAGGTCAGATCCCGTATTAACACTGTCACGGGATTTCCACGTTGGTTCTGCGTTGTTGTAGGAGCCACCGCCAGCAGTGGCATTCAGGCCATCTCCAGAGTTGCCCTGAAAGACCAGGTTGAGCCTCGCCAGTGGGTCAGAACTGTAACCGGGGCCGGAATACCGAGGAGCCGGAGCTACGATGCCGGCGCCCCAGTTTCCGGTCGTTGTACCAGGAGCAGTCGTCGAGACAAATGTCTCAAAACGCACATCTTCACCGAAGTTTCCGCCCAGCGTATTATTGACAATGCGGGCATTCGTACGACCGTTTCGGGTGAGGTCGTCCTGACTTCCGTAGCCGGTCCCTGAACCAGTGTCATTCCGGTACGGGCTGCCACCGCCGCCCGAAGAGCCGATACGAACGTACAAGCCTGTCGTCGGCGAATTCGTTCCAACACCGTTACTTTGGATCGTGTTTGTGTCGACCTGAAAGATCGCGTTAGCGCTTCCGCCGCCGGCCAGAGTAAAGGCACTATTGCCGCCGGCTCCCTGAGAGAGGACATTCTGAGAGAGGACATTCTGATCCTGAGTTCCGGCGGAGCTGACAAAGTAAATTCCTTCTTCTGCATTGCCAGTAATGCGATTGCGACCGGACTCCTGCCCGTCACCAATCATGTAGTTGGAAGTGCTTCCACCTACGAGAATGTCGATCCCTCGTCCCTGATTACTTCCGATGAAGTTCCCAAGTATGGCCGCTTCGGTGCTGCCGCTGAACTCAATTCCATCACTTTGATTGAAGGTGATATTATTGTTACGTACCGAGAACGTCCCGCCGTTGTCGAAGTCAATTCCTGCTCCATTGTTGCTGGACAAGTCATTGTCTTTAATGGCGATGTCCGTGCCGCCCGTGTCAATCAGAATTCCACTACCCAATATCCGCCCGAGTGCATTAGTGTTGCTTCGATTTACAAGATCACTTCCGGCAGTAGCTGTGATCTGGCCATTTTCGTTAATCGTATTGCCGGCGATTGAAATACGAGATCCTCCGGCGCCGGAATTAACAAGAATACCTTCCTGGCCATTGTTGCTAATGTTGTTTCCATAAAATCGACCATCTACAGGATCGATCCCTGAGAGGCCAATAACAACAACCTGTTGACCTCCAGTGCTTGTGTTAAATTCGATGCCGTTGCCGTCGTTGTCACTAATGTTGTTCTTGAGAATCGTTGCAAAGATGTCACGATCGTCCGTCGACTGATTGCGGTCTGTGGTGTTGATTCCGTCGTCGATATTGAAGCGGATCACGTTGTCAACAATGTCCGCCAGAATCAGAGCATCCGCTTCAGCCCGCAGGTTAATTCCGTTGACAGACCCACCAGCACGATGTGCCAGGATATCGTTACCCGTGATCTCGATGTCAAAGGAGTCCTGTCCGCCGTTAAGTGCCTGAACTTCTATTCCGCCGGAGAGAACATTCGGTGCTCCGGTTACTCCCTGGGCATCTGCGCTGGGGTTCCGCGCATTGGCGATGATCGAGTTTGCGATAACTGAAACAGCGCGACTCTGTCCGTCGTGCGGATTGTATGTGCGAGTTTCGGCGTCGCCTTCGCGGCGGAAACGGATCCCATCGTCAGCCTGATTGGCGATCACGTTGTTCGCGATCAACAAATCCTCGATCGTCGATCTTACGTCGAGGAAGACGCTGACTCCACGGCCATTATTTCCACCCGTGGTGGGCAGCACGACTGTTCCAATTCCGTGCGCTGAATTCGTTGTACCAGCAACGCCTCGCACGACAGTCAGCGTGTTGCCGGAGGGGGGTGTCGTAACCTGAATCAGCTCGTTTTCAATGCGAAGTTGGTCGCCAACTCTAAAGACGCTGGCATCAGAAACGGTGAAGACCGTTAAGCCCGCCGGAAGATTGGCCAGCAGAAGTGCGAAGGTGTCGACGCCAATGAGATTTCCGGTGATTTCCGAGCGGCGCAGGATGTTGGTCGCTTCGACGCTGGTGTCGACACTGGTCAGGCTGATGCTGATCGCTTCAGGCACAACGCCTTCGGAGCGTGTCAGGACGTTGTTGACGATCGAAACCGAGGCACCGGTCTTGTCCTGAAGTTCGATGAAGATTTGGCCATTGCGGTTCTGGTCAAAAATGTTTCTATCGGCAGGATTCGCCGTACCAACTTGCAGATTGACCGCGTCGCCCTGCAGGGACACCACTCGCACGTTGCCGTCGTGGAACCGTGCTTCAGTTCCGCCGATGGCGCGCAGGACTGTCAGTTCATTACCGTTGACGGCTGTGACGGTCATCGTCTCGCCTTCGACCTGTACGTCGAACGGGAGTGTCAGATGACTGAAGACGGAGGCGTCTACAACTCGGAGAATTGTCTCGGTGCGACTGATGCCGCCTCGCTGCAATGTGGTTTCCGGAGCGATTGTGTCCGCGGCGGTAATATCGATGGCTCGATTACTGTTACCTTGAATATTGTTCCCGGTGATCGATGCATCGATCGACACGCTGGTCGGAAGAACTGCAAAAATTCCAGCGCCAGTGCTGTTCTGAATAATGTTGTCGGCGATACTGTGACGATCACCGCTCGCGGCGGAAGTAACAGAACGGACCCGTACTCCTGCCGAATGGCTTAGCGGCAACGTTCCGCGTTCCCCGCGAACGACGGTCAATGTGTTTCCATTCACCGCCTGAACAACAAGCTGTTCCTTGTCAATCAGGATGACCTGCTGAGCCTGAAACGCGCGTCCGTCGATCACCTGAAGCGTGGTCGCTGTCGAACTCAGAGCGGCGGCGAGAGGCGACTCGGCAGACATTGAGTTGAAGTCGAAGACCTGTGGGCCTCTGTTTAGATCCACGAACGTCGTCGATGCGGTTCCGTCAAACTGAATCGCGTTTCCGAGCATTCCGCTGATGACGTTTCCGGTAATGCTGCCGAAGACGTTGCTGTCTGCCGCGGTAAAGACGATGCCGTCACCACCCGACAGACCGCCGTTGGTATTCGCGATCGTGTTGCCGTCGATGATGAGATTCGACAGCGTCGACTGCGTAAGATCGATACTGACCGCATCGACCTGAGGTCGGTCTGCGTCGATCCGGTTGCCCTGCAAAGTCAAGCCATCAATTGGCGTCCGCGTGAGGGACAGATCAACGCTGTCGATTTCGAGGCTCTGGGACACGACGAACGAAGATACTTCCACATCCGTCAGTGAAATTGACAATCCATCAGCACCACTGGTCCCTGCGATTCGGTTGCCGTCAAAGCGGACGTTTCCAACGCTCGAGACAACAGACACAGTTCCACCGCTGATGTAAGGACTTCCCACCAGGCCATTGGTATTGGCCAGTTGGATTGAGGACCCGTTAACAACAGTGATCGTGTCGCGAGTGTTAGCCTGAGTCAGTCCGGACACTCCTGTGACGACCACTTCGGTTCCGTCCTGCAGTCCGTGCCCCGGCACGGTCAGACGAAGGGGTGATTCCTGAAACGCGTTTGTAATCGACTTCCGCAGTCCAGTTGCGGTCAGAGCAACGCCATCGATGGTTGACCCGGAAACGGTCAATTCATCGATCGTCGAATTTCTTGACGCTGTATCAATGTCGAGGGTAAGTCCAGCACCCCCACCTGCGGTGATCGTTGACCGAAACACCGCCAGTTCATTTGCCTGGACGTCAGTCAGATCA
Source organism: Planctomycetota bacterium (assembly GCA_027624335.1). Taxonomy (GTDB): domain Bacteria; phylum Planctomycetota; class Planctomycetia; order Planctomycetales; family Planctomycetaceae; genus JABMPE01. The sequence continues at coordinate 34,548 of JAQBWV010000031.1, read as the reverse complement.
ATGTCGACTCCACCACCGAAGGCACTGAATACGGTCGTCAGGTCGAACGCGATCGAGTCAATGTCGACGTTGTTCAGTGTGATATTGATCCCGCTGGTCTGGTCGTCTCCATTCGCCTGATCACCGACCTGCACGTCCTGGAATGCGATCCGGGTCAGCGTCAGGTCGGAGATGTTGATGTTGATGCCAACACCGCCAATACCGGAAACGAAAATATCGTCAAACACGATGGAGTCGAATTCGGGGGTGCCGTCGCTGTCGACATCGATCGTGCTGTTTGAAATGTTGATCGAGCCGGAGTTCGCATTGACATACTGCTGGTCGACGACAAACGCTGTCAGCAGGGTGCGTTCTTCTAACAGCTCGGTGCTTCGGCAGCGACGTCCACTATCGCCATGCAGTGCCTGGCGTTGCCACCCGATCCCTCGGCGGACGCCGCGACGGCGGGTCTGCAATGACTGACGGAAACTTCGCACCCACGATGTCAACAACATTGACGTTACTCCCGAATAAAGCTCGGTTCTGTATGCCCCGGATGTGAGAGGCCGCAGCGCGGCACCTCACATCTGCCCCTCACTTCAGTGTTGTGGTGATGCCATCTATGGCCTCACCGGCGAGCTTCCCTGCTCGTACGGATTCCGTCGCGACTCACGAAGAGTCTCCGCGCGGTCCCCGCAGTTACATCCGGAACTGGCATTGCAAAGGCGGTGCCAGTCTCCTTTGAAGTGAGGTAACCTCCAGATTGACAACAGTTTGAGCGTTTTGTCCGAGGCCAAATGTTGCGCCCGAACAACGGTGTTGATGCCTTGGGAATACGGACTCGATAATTCGTCAAAACCACGATTTCCTGACTTTCCCGCAGATCAGTGATATTGTCTCTGTTCACTCACTAAGTTCAAGTAGTACCACGAGATACTGCCTGAATTCCTGATTCGTCTGTGTTGGCGAAGGACGATATTCGAGGCTTCCAGCCGCTCCGCCTGATCCGATACCGAAAAATCTCCTCTAATCCAGCCTGGAGGCCCGCCGGACGTTGAGACGTCACGGTCAGGGCGTCGGTTCCCGCGAGTTCCTGGACTCCACTGAATCCGCAGCCGTGGTGACACCCCAAACCCGCAGTAAATGACATGAGGTCACCACCGCAGAACTTGCAGGAATCAACTCACCTTACACCGCGATCAAAGTGGTGAATGCAGGGACTCGGTGCTGTGGGGAAAGTCCCGGACAGGCTGCCTTCCGGTCGTGCCGCCTGTAAGAGCAAATCCAGAATGTTCGGCCCAGGGGTGATCAGTGATTGAAGGCGAATACCCCGACTAATCCGGGAATTCCGTTCAAGCCGCACATCTTCTCACGTCGATACCGACTGAGAGACACCGGACTCCAGGCAGACTTTCAGGAAGCTGCGCTGCCAAATTTTCAGTCTGGTATTCGACTTTTCAGTTTGATCACCGGGCTATTGCGAGTTCCGGCACAAACAAGCTGCTGAATCCGGCGGAGGAGCGGAAATGAAGAACCTCGTAGTTCTGGCCTGCGGCTTGATTGGCCTGATCAATACTGCATTCGCACAAAGTCAGCCATATTCTCGAGATGCGGCACCGTCTGCGGCGGCGAATCTGCCCGACCCGATCTACACAAGTCGACAGGCCTTTCGGATTCCGTACCAGTACGATCCGCAGGAAATTGCTCGATTGGGGGCGCAGGAAGTCCGACTTTACGTTTCTCAGGATCACGGGCAGCGCTGGCAGGCAGTGCAGACGGTCAATCCTCAGGCCGGACGCTTTGACTTCCAGGCCTCAACCGATGGTGAATACTGGTTCGCTGTCCAGACAGTCGCACGGGACGGGCAGTTGCATCCCGGTGGAGCCACGTTTCTGCCTGGGCTCATCGTGGTTGTCGACACGAAAAAACCAACTCTTCAGATTGACCTCAAGCAGTCTGAACCGGGACGCATCGCGCTGCAGTGGTCAATCAGCGATGTGAACATCGATTCGACGTCGATCACTCTTGAATTCACGCAGACAGGCATGACGACCTGGGAGCAGATTCCGGTTAAGCCGACTGCCTCCGGGCAGACCAGCTGGTCGATTCCGGCGGGCGGGCTGGTCGCCGTCCGAGGAAGTGCTCGCGATTCGGCAGGGAACGAAGCTCAGTCTCAGTACCAGGTCGATATCAGCCCGGTCGGAAGTCCGACACCTGGCAACCCATCTCTGATCGGCCCTGGGATCCCTGATTTCAACTCTCCGATCGCCTCTGAGCAGAATTTGCACTCTGTTCCTGGTGGGACTCCGGCGCCGGGGCAACTCGCACTGAATCCGATGTTCGGATCGTTACCAGGCAATACCGGAAACGGAACTTCGACCGGAACGGCACTTCCAGGCTCAAGTGTTTACACAGGAAATCCGCTGGCAGGATCTCCGTTCGGCTCGCCGAATCCTGGCGTTCTGCCGGGACCTGGCAGCGGCACGCTCGGCAGTGGAATCCCGGAATCCACAGGGTTTCCACACAACTCGCAGCCATGGCATGATCGAAATGTTTCGTCCATTCCGGGGACCGCCAACACGGCCCAGATTCCAGCGTACGAGCAGCCGCAAACAGCTGGCTACCGCACTGTCAAGAGCCGCCGGTTCAACATCGACTATCGAATTGACGACATCGGCCCATCCGGTGTTGCCACGATCGAACTGTACGTCAGCCAGAACAACGGCGAAAAGTGGTATCGATATGGAATCGACGAAGATCACCGCAGCCCGTTCGAGGTCGAAGTGCCCTCAGACGGCGTGTATGGCTTCGCGCTGCGAGTCGTCAGTGGAGCCGGGCTGACTGACCCTGCTCCTCAGCCTGGCGAGCGTCCTGAAGTGGCCATTGTGGTCGACTCATCCCCGCCCGTCGTAACACTGTTTCCGCTGCAACAGGGCCAGGGAGCAGATGCCAACCGAATTCTGATTACGTGGAAAGCAGCCGACCAGAAGCTGGCAGATCGTCCGATTGCGCTATCGTACTCAGCCAGCCCGAACGGCCCCTGGGAACAGATGACCGACTGGCTCCCCAACACCGGGCAGTACATCTGGAATGTCGGAGCTGGGATTCCGCCGCGGCTTTATGTCCGAGTCGTCGCTCGTGACTCGGCGGGGAATCTTGCACGAGTCGACACGCCTCAGCCCGTTCTGGTCGACCTCGCTAAACCGACCGCCCGCATTGTCGATGTAGAATCGTCAATCACCGGCAGTTCGTCGGATTTCCGATAGAACACTGGCTTCGTGAAAATTCCCGAGGGACGGCCAGAATGGTGCGTTACGCCTTCGGATTCACGCCCCCGCCCGCGTGATCCTGATGAACACCTCGGGGACCTTCGGCACTCAGACAATCCAGAAGAGATCGTCTGGGCAATCCTGCTGCACGTTGAACCCCGGAAAGCATTCTGGACAAGCCAGCAGTAGCAACGTGAGCATGACTTCCACTGGCGTCGCCGATATCCAGAACAATCAAGACTCACCGTCTCCGAGGAGACAGCAGTTCTGTCCGCCAAAACGTTCCGACGCTTTCACTGGCATTGCAACCCCCACCGTTTTCGCTACCTCGCAATCCACCCGGTGGGCCAATGTGTGATCGAGGCACAGCTACCTCTGAACGAGCTCCTCAAGGTTTGCTGACGATAACTGCTGAACTTCGTCACCGTTTTTTTGAGCTGAGTGCATTGGAAGAGTGATGATGAGTCCAGAAGATGCTGGTTTCGGTCAGGTTTAGGTCCAGCCAGCGGCAAAGATATCCTGTTCAGAACGATCCTTCGAAGAAACGATTCTGATCGTCGGAGCTGAGGCATGTCCGTTGAAAGACGATTCGATTGATCACAAAGGCACAGCAGGATCAGTGAAAGCGGACCAATGCCCTACTGGGTCAAAGTGAAAACAGGAGCCAAAGGTCCGTACTCAAGGGCACAGTTGGACGTACTGAGGGAGTCTGGAAAGATTTCCGATCGATCTCTGATTTCTCCGACAGAGAATGGTCCCTGGCAATGCCTGGCGGCCATGAGTCTGGATGAAGTTCCGACTCCAGCCCCACTCATGGACTACGAGGATACGTCTGCCAAAATCCACATGGGAGACCTCTGGTCCAGGCTCGGAGATCAATTGCAGTCTGGTGATCCGGCAAAAGCCATCGAGGTCATTGAGCAGCTTGAACAATGTGATCTGACAGCGGATGAACGTGAAGACCTGGCGTCCATGCGAGTGTCGTTGACGACGCCGGTTGACGCCATTGCTGGTGCAGATGAAAACGCTCAGAAAGAGGCAGACGAAGCCCAACTGCCCGGTCTCAAGGATGATGACTTGTTGCCTGAAGGTGATCAGGAAACGGACGATGAAACTTTCACTGAACCTGATACGAGTTCCAGGATTCCGAAGGAGTTGCTCGAATTACTGAACGATGCTGAAGAAGTACTTTTCAACAGCCGCTCGGAACCACTTGTTCTGTACGCCAGTCTGGCAATCATTGGAATGATCGGAGCAGTGTTGAGCGCTGTTGTCTTCGTGCAGGCGGGGTTGCCTGGCATTCTACTCTTCATCGGATTCGTTTTCGTGGGGTTCTGCAAGTACCTCAGCTGGAAGAACGAAGTATTCGTGATTACAACGAGTCGCATCTTTGCCCGGACTGGTATCTTCAGCCGCAGTATTGATGTTCTCCCGATCAAGAATGTCCAGGCGGTGAAAATCAACACGGGCACCATTGATCGTTGGCTGAGTTTGAACACGATCGTTTTTCTTACAGGTGCGTCGTTGCCCGTCCCTTATCCGGGGATGATCGGGACGGTCTGCTTTCGACATGTCAACGGCAAAGAAGTGATGCAGGCATTCGAGAGCAGGTTGTGAAAGACGACGAGTGATCCTGCCATGACTGATCAGCATGAAGACCGTGTCGAGCAGCAGGTGGGGAGCGCACCTTAGACGATGCCGATTGATAGTCGTTTCCGCTGGTTGCGCATCTTCTGAGCGAGCGGACTACACTCACCAGACTCGGATCGAAGAGAACTGCGGTGAGGAAAGTTTTTATTCGTCCGCTCTGGGTGATCGCCGAATACGTGATCGCTGATTACGAAACCCACAAACAGGTCAGGCGTTACCCGTTATGCCTTCACACAACGATCTCGGTCGCCGCGAATTCGACCCCGGCGACATCCCCTGGGATCAGATCATTAAGAAGATCCGACCGATATCGATTCTGTTCGTCGTCATGCTCGTACTGTTCTTTGGCAAGTCGGCCTTCTATCGCGTCGAGGCGAGCGACGAGGGTGTCGTGCTCAGATTCGGCAGGAAGATCGCTACCGTGCCTCCCGGACTTCACATGAAGATGCCCTGGCCGATCGACACGGTTTACCAGGTCCCGGTTAACCGGATCCAATCGCTGGAATTCGGCTTCGAAACATCACAGGCCGGTCGCAAGACCGTCTTCGCTTCCGACAGTTCCGACGATCTTGCCGTGGCCGAGATGCTGACTGGCGACCTGAATCTGGGACACGTTGAGTGGGTTGTGCAGTACCGCATCAAAGACCCGATGGATTTTCTGTTCAAAGTTGGCAGCACGGAGAGCGTTGGCCTGAACAACCTGCCCAGCGGAATGACATCCGACGTCAACGCTGCCGTGCCGGACACGATCAGTGATGTGTCCGAATCGGTCATGCGAAAACTCGTGGGCGATTCCAGCATCGACTATGTGCTGACGATTGGCCGGGAACAGCTGGCCGCAGAGGCGGAGACTCTGATCCAGGCAGAACTGGATGATTTCGAGGCGGGCATTGAGATCATCACCGTCAAACTGCAAACCACTTCGCCGCCGACCGTTGAAGTTCAGGACGCGTTTCAGGAAGTCAACCGCGCCCGGCAGAAGAAGGAGCAGGTGGTGAACGAGGCTCAAGGCGAGCGGAACAGCAAGATCCCTGCGGCACGAGGCGAGCGAGACAAGACGATCGCCGAGGCCGAGGGTTACCAGAATCGCGTTGTTCTCTCGACGACCGGCAAGGTCAGCGGCTTCCTCGCCCAGCTTGCTGAATATGAAAAGGCGCCCGACGTGACGCGGAAACGGCTCTACCTGGAGGCGATGGAAGAGATTCTCGCTCAGGCGGGCAGCAAGACAATCATTGACGATTCTGTGCGTGGTGTGCTTCCTCTGCTGAACCTCGATCAGGCGACTCCGCAGCCCGCAGTCAAGACTGGAGGTGCACGATGAAGGCTCGGATTTTCACCGCCACATTAGCGACACTTAGTGGTGCTGCGATTGTTCTGCTCTCCAGCACTTTCGTCGTGGAAGAAGGAACACAGGTCATCGTGACCGAGTTCGGCAAGCCCGTAGATGACGTGCAGACTTCCGGATTGCATTTCAAGACGCCATTCATCCAGGAAGCTTACTACCTGGAAAAACGGCTGCTTCCATGGGACGGGTCGCCCGAGAGTATGCAAACGAAAGACAAGAAACGAATCGACATCGACGTCTGGGCACGGTGGCGCATCAGCGATCCGATGACGTTCTTTGTGAAGGTCCGGACCGAGGCGCATGGGCAGAAAATTCTCGATGACCTTGTCGATTCAGCAGTCCGCGACGTCGTCGCACGTCACAACCTGATCGATGTCGTCCGGAAGTCCAACGCGGAATTGATCTACGAGACCGAGGAACTCGAACGCACCGAAGCCGACATGGTTGCTGGAAACGGACGGGACGACGTCGAAGAAGAGATTCTCAGCGGAGTCGACCTGAAGGAATATGGGATGGAGCTGGTCAGGGTCCGAATCAAGCGAGTCAACTACGTCGCCTCGGTCCGCGCGACGGTCTACTCACGGATGATTTCAGAGCGATTGAAGATCGCAAAGTTATACGAATCGGAGGCACTGGAAGAGCAGAACCGCATCCTCGGTCAAACGCAAAAAGAACTTGACCAGATCGAGGGCGAGATGGAGCAGAAGTCCGCAGAGATTCGCGGCGAAGCCGACGCTCAGGTCATCCAGCTGACCGCTGAGGCCTATGGGAAATCTCCCGAGTTCTACGAGTTTCTGCGGCGACTGGAAGTTCTGAAGACGACCCTCAAGTCGGACACTCGCTTGATTCTGTCAACGGATAGCGATCTGTTCGGAATGCTCAAGGCATCCGGAAGTTCAGAATCAGCCACAATGCTTCCTCCGCAACGCATCCCGTGATGGGGCAACAGCGATTGCCCAATGTACCTGGACACATTCCTTAAGGAAGGGACTTCAAGGTCGACGCTCGCAGGTAATGAATTCCTCGAGCGGGATGACGACACAACAGGAGCTCACACTGTGACGGGAAAGCACTTTACTCCAGTCCGGACTGGAGTCATTGGTCTCGGGCGGTTTGGAAAACTTCACGCATTGACGCTGGCAGGTCTGGCGGAGGCGGAACTGGCTGGCATCGTTGCTCGACGACCGGAAAGTTTGCGGGAGTTCGACACGTTGCTGCCGGGCGTACCCGGTTGGACTGATCTTGATCGGGCGATCGCCGAATCGGACGCCGAAGCCTGGATCGTCGCCTGTACGACAGCTGCGCATGTTGATGTCACTCGGAGATTACTGAAAGCAGGCAAAACGGTACTCCTGGAGAAGCCCATCTCGGGAGATCTCGAAGAGGCTCGCAGCCTGGAGCCGCTGATCGAGGCAAACTCTGCGAATCTAATGATTGGACACATCGTGCTGTTCAACAGCGAGTTTCTGCAGCTTTGCGATGAGGCTCAGACTCGCGGCCCGATTTCGTATATTGACTGCGTCCGTCACAGGCCGGCCAGTATCGTGAAAGACTTTGCCGGAGAAAATCCGCTGCACGCCGCGATGGTTCACGATCTTTACGCCACGCAGGTTCTGGTACAGCGGGCCGAACCGTCGCACTTCAGCCTTCAGTATCACCGCACGCCGACCGGAGCAATCGACCTGGCTTCCGCTCGGCTGTCCTGGGACAACGGACCGGTCGCCACGTTCGCAGCATCTTATCTCACTCCGTCAGGCATGCCGCCTCGCGGTTTCGACCGGATGGAAGTGTTTGGAGATGGCTGGGCATCGCGAATCAGTCCGAACCCTCGCCCGATCGAGTTATGGAGCGAGCAGGCCGAATGGCCAATGGCTCTGGAAATCCGAGCCGACCCCGCCGGAGCCAGCGGCATGATGGCCGAGGAGCAGCGTCGCTTCTGCCGAGTCGTTCGAGGTCTGCAGCCGGTTCCTGTCGGAGCAACTTACGGCGACGCGATTCAGGTCCAGGAATGGATGGATCGGTTGGAGCGAAGCGGCAAAGGTCCGGCGTGAATTCGTAACGGCCAAACGGCAGTGGTACCCATCAAAAAAGTAGACAGGGCACTACTGACTGTTACTTGTGTTGCAGCGGCACTCAATCGTCGATCTGGTTTTGCCGCGTTCTATCGGTGACAATGCTGACGTGGACCTTTCCGCTGGCGAGCTTCGTGAGGTGTTGACCTCTTTCCTGTGCAAACATACGGAGGCGAGAACAATGAAGTGTTTGATGACAGCCATCGTGATGCTGGTCTGGTCGATCACATCTGCAAACGCGGAGTTCGGAACCAACGTCGACCTTACCAGGATTGCGCGTGAAATTTCCGTCGAACCGGAATACGCCGAAAACTCTCAATCGTACTGTCTGGCAGTATTCGGATCGCAGGCGCGGCACCGAGTCTGGCTCGTCCGGGACGGAGATCGACTCTTCGTTGACCGAAACGGAAACGGAAACCTGACCGATTCCGATGAGACGGTTGAGCTTGCAGGTTCATTCATGATTGGCGATCTCACGCTCTTTGAGGCAGCCGGTCAATACTCGAGATTTCAAGTGTCTCCGCAATCAGACGGGACCTATCGGATGAGGTTGACTGTGCGGGATCGAGGAACGCAGTACGTTGGCTTCAGCAAGGCCGTGCGGCCAGCGTTCGGGAAGACACCAGCAACGGCTCCTATCGTTCATTTCGACGGGCCCATGACTCTTGGTCAGTATGGCGAGCCACAGACGCTGCCTCGTGAGATTGATCAACTGAGTTACCGCCTTACATCATTGAAGCTGATGATCGGGACACCGGGGCTGGGGGCCGGAACCTTCGTTGCGGATCATTGCCGGTGCCGCCGCGACCGGACCCTGAAGGCAACGATTGACTATACGATGATTGACGGCTCTCGTATGAGTGTCCCGACTGCATACCAGATGCATGGCTGAGGCTACTACTTCTTCTACGGCCCCGTGCGGGTCCCGAACAGTGTCGCAGCCGCCACAGCTAATGCCCGACTTGAATTCACCAATTTTTCGAAGTGCGCTCCGGCGACGATCGACTTCAAAGTGCCGGAAGCCGAATCGGCGACGCTTGCTGTGACTACGGAGAAATAGATCTCGATTCGACATTGAAACCATCCAATCGTCGAAACCGGCAATTGACGTGGTGTCATGGCAACGCCGTTGCTTCGCCACGATGAAACGTGTCGGGGTCGACCTGCCGAATAACGTTGCGATCCAGGCTGTCGTTATCAGCGCTGTTGAGCACACTCGACTCAATGCCTTCGGAGTCGCTTAATTTCAGGTCGGCCTGCAACCGATCAATGTTCTGTGATACGATCTTGCCTTCTCAGAATCGTGCCAGCGGCACCAGAAGCCGCAACTTTCCGCTCTTGAGGGTTTGGAAATGCTGACACTTACCGGCGAACGTCAACCGGGGAAATCGTTTTGCGACGGAATGTCTCGCCGCAATTTTCTGCAGATCGGCGCTCTGGGTGGAGCCGGACTAACTCTGCCTGGCTTGCTTCGAGCTGATGCCGCATCCGGCAACGGAAGTTCGCAGAAGTCGGTAATCATGATTTACCTGGTTGGAGGTCCTCCTCATCAGGACATGTTCGATTTAAAACCGGACGCTCCGAAAGAGGTTGCTGGACCCTGGCAACCGATTGCTACCAATGTTCCCGGCATGGAAATCTGCGAGGCGTTCCCAAAGCTGGCGGGGATGGCAGACAAGCTGGTGACGATCCGTTCGATCGTAGGTTCGCAAAGCGGTCACGACGCAATTCAGGTCTTCAACGGGCATAACCCGCGCAAGCCAGCACCGAGTGGTGGCTGGCCGCAATTCGGTTCGGCGGTCGCCAAAGTCCAGGGCCAGACGGGTGTGTCCGCCCCGCCATTCGTCAGCCTTTGCTACCCGTGTACTCACGGGCCTTACAACGAGCCAGGACCAGGATTCCTGGGGGCTTCGTATTCTCCGTTCCGCCCGATGGGGCCGACGAAGGACGATATGGTTCTCAACGGTGTGACCGTAGAGCGACTCGGAGATCGACGCACGTTGCTGAAAAGCGTTGACAACTTCCGTCGGGACGTTGACGCCAGCAGTATGATGCGCGGCATCGACACGTTCACCGAACAGGCGATGGGGTTGCTGACTTCGTCGAAGCTGGCTGAAGCGCTGGACCTGTCGAAAGAAGACCCGCGAATCGTCGCGCGCTACGGAACCGGTGACACGACGAAGTTTATCGACGGAAACGGTGCTCCACGCGTGCCGCAGAGCCTGCTCGTCGCACGCCGTCTGATCGAAGCCGGTGCGAGGGTCGTCAGTCTGAATTATTCAAAGTGGGACTGGCACGGAGGCAGCTACAACACGATCTTCAAACGCGAAGCTGAAGACTTTCCAATCTTTGATAACTGCGTGAGTGCTCTGGTCGATGATCTGCATGTTCGAGGGCTCGACAAGGACTGCACGGTGATCGTGTGGGGCGAGTTCGGTCGGACGCCAATCATCAGCAAGCAGGTCGGACGGGATCACTGGCCTCGAGTCAGTTGTGCTCTGATGGCCGGCGGTGGCATGAGGACCGGACAGGTCATCGGTTCGACTGACCGTCTGGGTGGAGAAGCCGTTTCCCGCCCGGTGACGTACTCCGAAGTGTACTCAACGCTGTACCACAACCTGGGAATTGACACGAAGCTGACGACAGTCGATGACCTGAATGGTCGGCCTCAGTACTTACTCGAAGAAGACGAATCACCGATCCGTGAGCTTGTCTGACTGGCCTTCGCGTGAGACACCACTGCTGGTTCACCCAGCAGTCCCGGCTGCCCGGTTCCTGACATTCACAGGAACGTGCGGGAGAAGATCAGCGCCGCGTCGATGACTCGAACTCAGCGACGCGAACACCGTTCGCAATTTATGGCGAAAACCGTTTCGCGACGCGAGGTGAGGTGATTACTACGTCGAACTTGCGCGATCGCCGCTTCGTTGAAGAGCCAGTTGCAAAGTGACCGATTCGATCAGGTCAGTTGCGGATTCTTCGATCTCAAGCACGAAGCGATTGATGACACTTGAGAAATAATTGAAGGCCATGAAGGCTGGAATCCCGATGATCAGCCCAAAAGCGGTCGTCAAGAGTGCGACGCTGATGCCCCCCGCAGCGGCTTCGACGATGTTCGTCTCGCCCATCCTGGCAACGATCTCTTCAAACGATGAAACCATCCCAGCGACTGTTCCAAGGAAACCCAGCATGGGAGCCACACTGGAAACGGTCGCCAGGACAGGCAGATGCTTTTCCAGCGCCGCGACCACATGCACGCCGTAATCGTCCATCGCCTTGACGACCTGCTCTTCGATCTTCGCAGGGTCATAATTCAGACGTCGAAGGACGAGAAACTTTCGAAGTCCGGCTGATAGGATCGCTGGAACCGGGCCCTGCTCGTGATCACACAGTTGCATGGCTTCTTCGATTCGATCTTCACGAAGCAATTGCTGGACATCATCACGGATCGAACCAGAGTCCGATGTCAACATCCTGAGACTGCGGTAGCGTTCGATGATCACGCCTGCGGCCAGTATTCCCAGAAACAGAATCGGCCACATGAACAGGCCGCCTTTCCTGAGGAAGCCGATTGCTCCGGACCGTGAGATCTCATCGAGCTTGTCAAGCAAACCGATCTCGGAATCGAGGCCGTCTCCATCCTCTGATTCAGTGTCGCCACCATCCTCTGCTAAGGGCGTCGCCGCATCGCTGCCGGAAGTCTCCCCTGAATCTGCAGCCGTAGTGCCATCGGACGGCTCGCCAGTTTGACTGACTTTGGCAGACTCGGTTTCAGCAGCGGTCGCTGCAGGCCCGGCATCCGGAGCCTGTCCAATCAGCAAAGCAAGATAAAGAATAGACGACATGCGAATCTCAACAGCGAACGAGGCAGATGGATTAATTGAAAAACTCTGTCAGATGCATCACTAGTTGCCATTTTCGACAGCGTTGGCTTCTGCTTCGAACTGCCGCAGCATTTCAGGAAGAGCCAACCGGCCTCGCGCGTACTTCGCTGCATCGCTTGCCGGAAAATCCCAGCGGCAGCGATTGTAGCGGCGAAATGCCTCACGATCGTTGCTGGCCATACGGAAACTTTCGCCCGACCAGAACAGACTGTCGGCAGCCAGTTCGTCGTCAGGGAACGTTTTGGCAAACAGGTCGAAGGCATCGCCAGCAGTCTTGTACTGCTCTGCTTTGTAGTAGCACTGCCCAACTCGGAACGCCATTCGGGAGCCATGCTGATGGCCTTCAAACTTCTCAAGGAATTTCTTTCCGACCTCTGCTGCGATAGGAAATTCCTCGTTCTTATAAAAGTGATCGCTGATACGGATCATGACACTGGCGATCAGTGGGCTTCTGGGATACGTCGCAGCAAGAGTGACGTACGCTTCGAGCGCTTCGTCGAAGTCGCCGGCTTCTTCATATGTTTGCGCCAGTTTGTACTGAGCGTCGGCGGCCAGAGGGTGCTCGGGGAATTGTGAAACGATCTGCTCGTACGCTGACGATGCTTCGTCAACATCGCCGAGTTCCTGAGCGAACTGGCCAAGCAGATATAAAATTCGAGGCTGATATTTCGGGTCGGGGAAATCTTCGATGACTTCCCTCAGCACTCGACGTCCGGCAGCGAGGTCGGTCGTCTCCTCTTCCTTACGTCCCAGGTTCTTGTGACTCTTGAAGAGTTCGAAGTAGCTCTCGGCAACGTGAAACTTGGTTTCGACCGCCAGTGTTTCATTGTTGAAAGTCTTGCTGAAGGCTGAGATCAAACCATCGGTCCCGATGACAACCGGAAGCTGTGTATTGAGTTCAAGCTGTCCGTCTGCAGTACTTGCCGTAGGATCGACGTAGGTCACCGTGATGATGTCGCCAAAGTAGCATTCGATGACTGGGTCGGCCATGTCGATGTTACCGGCCTTTGGTGCCTCGTTGGATTTGAGCGTCAAAGAGCCATTGAAGACGCCACTGTGCGCCAGAGTTTCGACCAGATTGAATTCTTCCTTCTCGCCGAACTCCGTTGTGATCCGAATCTTGATGGTATCACGCTCGTCCGAAGAGTCCTGGTCAGCATCGGTCACCATCAGGAATAGTTTCTCGCCGACATGCAAGCGTTCAATCGGGTTATCGTAGTCCCGATCAAGAGATGCCAGTACGCCATTGGAAATCAGACGTCCGAACGCGGGCGGCGGCCCAGTACTGCCTGCTGGCTTCCGTTCGTCGTTGTATCCGGCACTGATTCTGTCTTTTCCGGTCAGATTGAGGACTGCCACTACGAGACCGTCGTCCATTGCAGACGTCTCGCCTTCTTCTTCGTCCCCTGCGAGCTTGCCTCCGCCAATCAGGTTGCGGGGCATTTCAGCGGTGACGGGCACGATGACCGGACTACTTTTCGAACCCAGTTGCATCCCAATCTGACCAATAAACCGCCCCTCTTCAAGAGCGTACTCTTCGGCTTCTTCCCTGGGAATGTTCAGGAACGCTGATGACACCACACACCTCACATCCACGGTGGCTCCATCGCTGGTTGTAAGTTTCGCGATCACTTCGCTGCGACTATCACGGGCAGCGTCAGGATCGATCACCTCGACCGTCAATGGGGCTTCGAAGGCGACATTCGTCGCCTCGGCTTCTCCGTCGGCGATCTGGTAGACAAATTGCGGAAGACGCCCTGAATCTTTCGGAGCAGGAATGACGCGAGATTCCAGGATCCTTACTTGAGCTTCCGTCGGTCGATTCACATAAACGACCGTTTCGCGAGGCACTGAATGCCCCGGGAACGTGTTCTGTTCGTCCATGTACCGAATGTTGATGCGGTCTCCCATCGCCACAACAAGACGATCGCCCTCTGGCTGCGCAGCTGTATCGATCTCCTTCGTGAAGATGCCGGAGTTCTCCTCCGTCTCGGTGGCCGTCAGCGTGACAGGTTCACCATCGTTCACAAAGACCTCAAACTGCAGCTTATCCCGAGTGACGCTCTGATCGCGGTCGTAGTCGGTGATCTCGACAACCACTCGTTCGCCTGGGTCAACTCTCTTGAGTCGCTTCCGCACGTTGTTGACGGCACCATTTCGTTCTCTGACGAAATCATACGCAATCGGAGAAACGGTTCCGTTGAAGTAAGTAGCCTGCAACTGGCCAGCGATCAGGCGACTACCGCCGGAGTTGACCTGAGTAACTTCGTCCGTGTAAGTCGCTCTAACGACATCACCGCCCGCGATTTCAAGCTGGTCATTGTCTGACAGTGCCAGCACGTCTGTTTCAGTCGGGATGAACGGGTTGGCAAGATCCGATCCTGAAATCTCGACATGGTTAATAGCTACTGCTTCACCCAGGTACTCGTTAAACACAATGCGCGTGTAACGAACGTCAATGGGAGCAAATCGGAATTCCCAGGCAGTATCAGCAAGAATCACTCGAGTTCCATCCGCTGGGCGCAGTTCAATACTGCGCAGCACCATCGTTCCGCCGCCCTGAATACTCACCGGACGTACGGCCAATTTCGCCTTCCCAGCTTCATCGACAATTACAGTTCCAAAACGGTCCTTCCTGAATGTCGTCCAGTTACCAGTGTTCGGGACCGTTGAAGAGTACCCCTGATCGCCGAATTCGACACGAAACTCCGACCCGCCGCCCTGATGGGCATACTCCAGCCAAACGTCGTAAACACCAGGCGTTGTCGTTTCCAACTCCCAGAAGGCGACGTCAGCAACGCTGGCCCAGTGACCAATCGTCTTAGCGCCGTTCTGCTCGGTGATTCCAAATTGCTCGGATGTCTTTTCGAACTGAACAGTTTCGAGATTGAGCGTCAACACTCCCGTTTCGGTATCTGCCGCAGCCTGAACTGGCGTGGCAGGGTCAGTGGCAGTGACAACAGCTGATGCCGAATCAGCGGCGTCGACGACAGTGGCATTCACTCCGGCAAGATCAAAGTCGCTGGAAAGAAACGGGCTCAAAACGACGCGTTGCCGGTTCAAATCCGCTCTCGCCCTCAGTGCCGACAACTCGTTTGTGGTGCTGGCTGCAGCCGCAAATATCGTCAGATCATGTGTGCCAGATTCCAGCCACACGTCAGCCGTGCGATCGCCACTTCCCGGCTCAAGTTCCTGCCGACCGTTAACCGCCAGGGCCGATCGATTGCCACGAATCGCGAATCGAACCGCTCCTGCTCGCGGCTGAAGGAACTTGCCGAACCAGACCACGCTAACAAATTTTGATCGGCCTTCCTCTTCTGCTTCAGGCCTCTGCCAAAGCAATTGGCCATCTGTCACTTCGCCCTGAGATTGGGGCTCGCCCTGAGCAAGGTTGAGCACTTGTTGCCAGGTCTCGAACGAAGTCCCGTTCTCTTTGTAGATTCGATACTGCATCGTGGCATATTCAGCTTCGACAACGCGCGGTGCGTCGGGAATTTGTGGATGCGCGGCCACTCGGTACCAGAACTCGCCATCGTAACTGGCCTGCAGTTCACCTCGAACCGGCTTAGTCTCGTCGGCTCTGGGAGTGTGAATCCTCACTCGCGAAACGGTCTGCAGCCTCTTCATGTCGACGGTCAACAGTTTCGGGGTCGCCCCATCCGGCTCACTGAGCCAGAAGGTGTCTTTTGAATTGTCGATGGCCATCAATGGGTTGTGGTCGATCGCCGTGTCCGATGCGAGTGCCCCTGCCGGGAGTTCGCCCGTCTTTGCCGTTCCTTCAAACACTCCGGAATGCGGTTCCGTTTCCGTCAGGATCACCTGAACCTGATCGCCCGAATCGGCTACCAGTTTCGCAACGACGGTGTCAGTGGCGTCAGATAAGTCGCGGTCGCCGTCCTTCACACGAAGGTAAATCGGGTTTCCCGGTTTGATCTGATTCGCAGGACGCTGTTGAGACTGCAACGATTCGCCAGTTTCCCGCTCACGTGATTCCCGTTGGAGTCGATCACTGAACGACTCTTCTGCTTCATCAATGATCTTGTTCGAAGCAACCTCAAATTTCGCATCGGAAGCAACACGAATCTCAACATCCGAAAGAGGAACGCTCTTGAACTCTGATTTGAATTCGTCGGGATAGTCAGAGGTGATCACATCATTGCCGGTTAACTGGAGAACTTTATCTCCCTTGTTGACCGGGCCGAGTTCAGTATCAATGTCCGTTCGAAACAGCCCCTTGCCCGCACCGCCGCTGGTCAGGTAAACGAGTTCTTCATCACCGCCCGGCACCGTTCGCACAATGACCGGAATCCGATTGTGTCCGCGGCTGATTCCCAGATCGCTGTCCTGCACCACGATAGACAACGGCATCCCCGGAGCGTGCAGTCGTTTGCTGACTCGTCCAAGACGACCAACGGTCATCAGCAACTGCAGCTGATCCATGTAGCGTTCTTCGTCGCCGTAGACTTCGGCGAGATTAAAAAGCGCCTGATTCGCGAGTTCAATATTCGGTACGCGTTCCAGTACGGCCTTGAAAATATCTCGAGCGTCATCATTGTCACCTCTTCGGTGAGCGAGCATGCCTCGCAGGAATTCCGCCCGCACGATTATCTCAGCCTCGCGACTGCCCGCCAGCTTTTCAAAGACCTGTTCCGCCTGGTCATACACCTTCTGAGCCATAAACGTTTCGCCGATTCCGAATTCGGCTTCGATAGAGAAGGATGTGTCGGGATACCGATTGATGACCGTCTGATATTCGCTGCGGGCGACATCGTACCGCTTGCCGCCGAAATAGTTCTTCGCCAACAGGAACTGAATGTGCGCCTTGGTCTCGGCTTCGACGGTGGTGAGTTCGCTGTTCTTGATAATCCAGCTACGTAGAATGTCTTCCACTTTGTTGTGGTTCTCATCACCACTGGCCGCCATCAGACTGTCGCAAACGAACGTCGTCAGATCGACCGGCACTTCATCCCGATGCTTATCAAAGAGCGCTCCGTTGGCGAGGTAGGTTTCCATCGCCAGGCGTTCATCGCCCAATCGCAGGTACAACGCAGCTTGCAGCAGCGGAGCGATCGGGGAGTTCTCGTCAATCGTCAGTCCCACCGTTCCGAGTCGCGTGTAACATTGCCCGACCATCGCTCGACCAGCTTCCTTTCGACTTTCGGTTGCGGTCGAAATATTCTCAAGCATGCCGGTCAGGAGAGTTGCCCCTACGGCATAGTCGCCTCGCAGAACTGCCTGCTGCGCGAACGGCATCAGGTAATCCCAACGCGTCGAGTCCGGGTGAACGGTTCGCGTGACGCGCTGCCAGGCGAGATGCCGCTCCATCGCTGATCGCGCGTCAGGTGCTTCAGCTTCGAGCAACAGCAGTTGCCCTTGAGAAGATGGCCAGTCGTATTCCAGGTCGCGAATGACGGTAGCGACCTTAAGAATCGCTGGCAGAGGGTTCTCTTCTTCTGGTTTCAGTCGGTAATCCGCCTGGCCGGCCCGGAAATTATTCACCATGTAATGCAGGCTATATATATCCATGTCCCAGTTGCGGAACGGACGATTTCTCATGCGAGTGAGAGTCTCTCGCAACGTCGCCTCGAACCCGGCCAGATCACCAGTGCGAAGCTGGACGTCTGCCAGCCACCCTGCGTACCGACCGTGATAATCGGTTTCGCCCGAGAAGAGCTTCTTCGACAGCGCGATCTTTTCCTGCGAAGTCTCCATTCGCTGAATCAGACGAGTGGCCGACTCGCGAGCTTCGTAGTGACTGGCACCAGCGTCGACCACAGTCTTCCAAACCGCAACTGCTTCGGCCTCCAGCTCGCGCCGCTTAAGCGCGTCGCCCAGCCCAGTCCAATATTGAAAATCCGGAGTGAACTTCGCATGAGTTTTCTTTGCATATTCTACAGCCTTGCGAGCGAGTTCCGCGTCTTCGTTTATGTCGGCAGCGATTGAAAGTCGACGCCACACATCCGGGTAGCTTCGGTCAGGCTCGTGTGACAGCATCAGTCGAGCAGCTTCCTTCGCGACCTCTGCCTGACCGTAATCTGTGGCGACCTGGAGATATCGGAATCGATAGTCGAAGTCCTGCGGGAACATTTGAGTCAGACGCGCCAGATGAATGGCCGCTGTCGAACGCTCGGGCCCCGGAGCGTAATGTTGATAGTAATATGCGATCTCGTTCAGCACCCACCGCTTGGTCTCATCATTGAACGTATTGAAGTGCTCAGGCTTCACGAGCTGATCCCGGATTCCTGCTTCGCGACCGTCGTACGGGCCCCGCCGAATGCTTTCGACAAGCTTGATGACAGGATCATTGTCAGCCTGCGCCAGTTTCGTCGCCAGATAATCGGAACGGCCTCCCAGTGTCTTGTGTTTCTTGTATGTCTTCACCCAGCTCGACGGGTAACTTCGCAAGCTGGCCCAATGTGGCCAGGCACGCCGAGTCTTCAGAACTCGATCAACGTCTGCCCGAAACTCATCCTCGGTCTCAGCAACCGTGAACAGCCACGAAATTGCGTTGTGAACGTGTCCGTCATTGGTTGGTGATTTCTCGACCATCTCTCGGATAACCGCTTTGGCTTTCGGAATGTCCTTCATTCGATCACGGTAGAGAGTGAATCCAAGGTCGTACCGCAGCCGCCAGACCTGAGTCGGGTCGTTCTTTTCACAGTCAATAATCGCCTGCTTCAACGCAGCTTCGGAGTCCTTAAGTTTTTCAGGCTCAGTCCCGTTGAGCTGAATAAAGTAAGAAGACACAGAGTGTGTCGCTGGCCCCACGCCCAGCAGTCCTCGGAACAGCTTCAGCGCCCGTTCCGGGTTCTTCTCACGGTTCCACGCCAGACCAAGCAGCGCAATTCGCTCGTAACGATCGGCTCTGTCACTGTGTTTACTGAGGTACTCTTTAACCAACGGCTCCATCTGAGCGGCAGGAGCGACAGAGTCGTACAACGACTGAATGATGTAATACAGGGCGTACTGGTCATCTCGGATTGCACGAACCTGCTTAAGCACTTCGACGGCATTAGAATGCTGTCCCAGATAACGATAGTTCTCAGACATCGTTCGCAGCACTTCGCGGCGTTCTTCGCCGTCTTTCAGCAGCCCGGACTTCACCAGTTTATTGCCGACGACGTTGGCCTTCGCCCATTGACTGACGCGTCGCCACTCGTAGTACGAACGTAGTCCGATATGCCGAGCAAACTCGTCCTTCGGTAGCTTGTCGAACATTTCCTCGGCGAGTTCGGCTCCCTGAATAACTCCAGGCGTCCCAATCTGCGAGAACAGCAAGCTGGACTTCACGCCAAACTCACGACCAGTCGGACTCATATTCCGTAGCCAGCAAGCCTGGTAGGCCACTGCGGCAGCGGGCTTGTCATCAAGCTTCGCCAGAGAATACGCGAGTCGTTCCTCAACGGCGGCACATTGAGCGGCATTCGGGTATCGCGTCAGAAACTGCCGTGAGATCACCGTAAATTCTTTGTATCGCGACAGTGCTTCCAACCCGTCCAGCAGCTTCAGCATGACATCCGCATGTCGAGGATCCGTCGAGTGAGCCGCCACAAATCGATGCGCTGCTCTCACGAGTCCAAACACCCGACCGTGCTGGTGATAAAGGACGGTCAGTTTATGCAGTGCCTCGCCAGCTTCCGGAGCTGTGTCGCGGTACTTGCCAACCTCTCCTTCGAGACGGCTGGCTTCCTGACTGATGGCGTCAATTTCACCAGTCGTCTGAGCCAACGCGGGACCTGCAAACGCCAGCAGGACAACAGACAAAGCAGCGGTTACGAACAGCTTCATAACGATCGTCCTGAGTTTGACTCGAACTTTGTGGTGCGATGTTCAATCGAGCGACGGAGCGTAAACCCTATGTACCGGCACGCGCAAGCGCTTCGGAAATTTTACGAGCGTCTTCTGCCAGCGCGCTCTCCGGGTAGTCACCAATCAATTGGTCGAAACGGCGACGTGCATCAGCTCGACGGTCCATCCGGTAGAGACACCGGCCATAGTTAAACAGAATAACATCGAGAAACTTGGCGTCTGGATGATTCGCCAGGACTGTCTCGAACGTATCGATCGCGCGGGCGTAGTCCTTCTGTCGGTAGTAGTAGTTGGCCATTCTTGCGACAGCTTCGCCGACTCGACCACTGTCCGGGAACTGGTCGAAGACCTTCTTGAACTCCTGAAAGGCGCGGTCATAAAGCTGTTGAGCGCCCGCTTCGGGCGAGGCTTCCGCCATTCTTTCATAACACTCAGCCACGCCGAACTGTGCTTCGCCTCGCAGTTGGCTGGTCTTCATATTGACCAGCCTGTTGTAGAGGCCGATCGCTCGATTCAAGTTCCCCTGCGAGACGGCGACGTCTGCAAGTTGCAGTAATGCGTCATCGACGAAACCGCTGTTCGGAAACTCCTGCTGCAACCGCTGAGCCATCGCTGCGGCGAGCTCCAGTCGGTCCATTTCGAAATAGATTTTCCAGAGCTGCACATAAGTCTCTTCAAGCAACCGTCCACCAAGCTGCCGGGCTTCCGTCATGATGTCTTCGCAAAGCACGAGCGCCGACTGGTACTTCGCGTCGGCATTCCGCTTGAGTCCGAATTCCTTGTAACGGGTAGCGATGTTTGTCAGAGCGTGGGCCGTCTTGAGCCGAGTTCCAACCCGAAGTTCCCGGTCGGAAATCTCAGTCCGAGTGACACGGACACCGCCGAGATTCCCTTCGATGCACCTGGCTTCACCTTTGACGATCAGCAGCCCCTCACCTGAGTTTCGCTCATCACGATAGGTCACACGAACGAGGTCGCCAGGCAGTGCCTGCAAGACAGCGTCCCCAGCGACAACTTCCTCGGCACGGACCAGCGAAACGGCGGCACGAAACACTCCGGAATGCACCGTATCGTTGGCCGCGTCCGCTGGTGAATCCGTCGCTGCTCCTGCAACTGCATCGGTTGCAGCTGCCGTATTGTCTGCCGGAACTGCTGATGCTCCATCGGCGGGCGAAGCAACACTGTCGCCAGCAGGAGCCACTTTATCGACCGGTCGGATCGTCTCCACGACGACTTCGGAAAGTACAACGTTGATCTCGTCAATCTTTTTGTACCGTTCAATTTTCGGCTGACCATTTTCGTCGAGATCTGCGTCACCATCAGCTGCAAGAATGGCGATGGATTCCTGTTCGATCTCTTCATCCGTTTTGGCTCGGTGAACTTCAACGGTCACTTCAATCTGATCCGCCGCATCGGTCATGTCACGGTCTGGATCGTTCGTCTGTATGTTGATCGCCTTCCCAAGGACAACGCCCTGGAGCGTTTCGGCAAACGCGCCGTCCGTGATGGACACCACTCCGTCACCGACTATCGTCGCCTGATGAAGCACCTGCCGATTGAAGGACTTGTCGGCGGTATGCTGGTCGATATAGACCACTTTGACGGTGTCGTCGCCCTTCACTTCGAGCAGTCCGCTGTTCTTCTGCGGCACCCCCAGCGTAGTCACGATACTGCCAAGAACAATCCGTACGTTGCGACCCACCGGAAAACATTTGACCTGCTCGACATCGCCACCACTGGTTTCGCATTGAACAATGACCGGAGTTCCCGGTTCCAGTGCTGCGAGGTCTGCGTCTTCGATCTTCACAAACAGTCGCTTGCCGGCCTCGACCTTCTCAAGCTGGCTGTCGTTCTCTCCCATCGACGTGCCGACCTTCTCAAGTGCATCAATCGCGCGGCTGTAGTGCCCCAGCTGAAAGTGTCCCAGACCGATGTAGTAATAGGCCTGATTGACCTGTCTACTAACCGGAAAATGCTCAATCACATCTCGCATCACCGAAAAGCACTTGCCGAAATTCCGGGCCTCGTAGAAACAAACGCCCATCCGAAGAGTCGCTTCCGCTCGCTGGTCCTGGTCGCGGTTTTCTTCTGAAGCGACCTCTTCAAACTGAACGCGAGCCTTGTCGTAGGCACGCTCCCGCTCAAGGAAATGGTTGCCCAGTCGGATGTGTGCTTCGAATCGAACTCGACTCGAAGGGTAACGTTCGAGAACGGATTGCCAGATCTCGACAGCCTTGCTGGCTTCGTCTGCTTCCAGTCGCGCATCCCCGGCTTCCAGCAGCTTGCGTGCGGCACGGTCTTCAATGATCGATCCGCGGGCAGCATCCTGCGAGATGGCAGGCCGAATGCCGCCTAGCGTCAGGGAAAGATACAGACCTAAGGCCGCAAAAGTGATCCGGTTCATAAGTCAAAACCAGGAAAGTGAGGGCAGGAAAGTCAAGGCGGGGAATCCAGAGAAGAATTCCACGTTACGGCTGTGAGAGCGGTTCGTCAAACTACACGAATGCTCGCCGTTACGCGAAAGCTGCACTCGTTCCGCCAATCCGTGACAGAACGCTTCGTGCAGACTTTCCGTCGGAAGTTCCACGCCTCCGACCAGGATCGTCTTTCCATGACAAGACGCAACGCCTCGCGTCTGAATGGTCCGTTCTCACTTCAATTGAAAAAACGAGCCATGTCCATAACTTTGAATATCTAAATAGTCACTACGCCATCAGTTTCGCAAAAGAAGCCCGGGCTCCATTGGAACCCGGGCTTCGTGTTCAGCAGCAGATTCGGCCTAGCCAAACAGTTCCATCACTGCCTTGCCGCCATCGATAAGCTTCATCGGTCGCTGCAATGGTGTCATGACTTCCTTTTCAGGGTTGATACCCAGAGCGTGACACAACGTTGCGTGCAGGTCCGGAACCTGAACAGGTCGATCCTTTGGCTTGTAGCCATCTTCGTCTGAAGATCCAATGACCTGACCGCCCTTGATTCCGCCACCAGCCATGAAGCAGCTGAAGACGCCTGGGTAGTGATCTCGCCCACCGTCCTTGTTGATCTTCGGTGTTCGACCGAACTCGCTGAGCATGACAACCAGTGTCTTCTTGAGCTGTCCGGACTCATCGAGATCCTGCATCAACGACGCAAGTGCCGGGTCCATCACTTCACCGTGGTTACGCATGGCTTCGAAGTTATTGCTATGCGTGTCGAAACCGCCTCGGTTCACCTGTACGAACCGGACTCCCGTTTCAACGAGCTGTTTCGCTACAAGACAGCCACGACCGAACGGAGTATCGCCGTAACGCTCAAACTGCGTCAGCGGAATATGATCCAGTTCGAAGGCCTTCAGAGCCGGACTTCGCATCAGGCGAACGGCGTCCGTGACAGATGTCTTAGTGGACTCCAACTCGAGACTACTGGTCTTTCCAGCAAACCGGCCATTGAACTTCGCCAGTGTTTCGAGTCGCTTGTTACCTCGAACCTCACTGATCCCTTCTGAAAACGCAAGGTAAGGATCCTTGTCTCCGGGGCTTCCCACAAAGTAGGCAGAGCAGGACTGACCGAGGTACGACGAACGTGGAGCCTGACCACTAATGGTCACGTAAGCTGGCAGATCGCCAACCGCTTCCTTCTCATGCACGACGACTGAACCGAAGCCAGGATGCACAACGTTCGAAGTCTGGTTGTAACTCGTCTGCAGCTGGTATGTCGCTCGACCGTGGGCTCCTTGCGTTCCCGCGATGGAGCGAATCAGAGCGACGTTGTGCATCTGCTTGGCGAATTCCGGGAAGATCTCGCTGATCTGCATGCCTGGAACCGAGGTATTGATCGGTTCAAACTCGCCCTGTGTTGGTCGTCCAGGCTTTGGATCCCACGTGTCCAGGTGAGTCATTCCACCGCCATTCCAGAACAGAATAACGTTGTCAGCGGTTGCTTCGTGGTCCCTGCCTTTTGCTGCCAGCAATTCTCTAACGGAAAATCCCAGCAACGTCGCAGCAGAGGCACCCATCATCGCTCGACGGGTAACGTGGTAATCGTGACAACCAGTCATAGTGGAATCCCTTATTGAACTGTGAAGTGTGGTGTTTCAGTGAAAATACATCCGAGTACACAATGTTGTTTTGAGTGCCGCCGGTTAACGACGGCCACTCGGAGTAGCGCAGACTTACGGCAGATATCGAAACTCGTTGGAGTTGAGCAGCACCCAGCGCAGGTCCGCCATCCCTTCAAGAGTGGAATCACCATCCGTGACGATTGATTTCGCCAGATCAACTTCATCATCCACGGGGTCTCGTGTCAGAATCTCCAGGTAGGCCCTCCGAACGGCCTCGTCGAGATCAGCCTGCTTTCCGACCAGCAGATTGTGCATCGGCTCGTAAGGTCCAACTCGTGATGCTTCGTGAGTCATTTTTCCGTTAAGCATCATCAGTGCCTGACGCATGCTGGGAGAGTGGTCTCTGGGCACACCGACCTGTGTCCGGTCGGTCTGACCAAAGATTCGCACGAAGTGCTGAGGCGCCGCCGGAGAGGCCATGCGGAACGCCGATCCGAAAATTGGATTGTCGTCGAACGTTCGCTCGATCGTCTTATAGACGTATCGGAAACGCCGCTGATTGCGACTATCCATCTGCATTCGTTCGGCCTCAAGTTCTTCGGATGACTTCACTTCCATTTTTTCCACAACAACAGTCGCCGTGGCCTTTTCTTTGGCCTGCTTAAGAACGTCGTCAAAATTCAGTTCGATTCCAGACTCAAGGTTGAATCCTGTCCGCTGAGCAGCCATCGCAGCGCTCATCTGGCCTTTCATGGCTGCGCCACCATCGGCGGATGCCAGCAGTTGCGGAGTTACCGCCCCTTCTTCGCCTTCGCGGGGAACTGCAACTCGGATTCGCTCAGAAACCGTCTTCGTATTAGCGCCTTGCGGGTGCTTGTATTCAAACAGGTGTCCCGCTGTGAGGATCGAGTCGTAAAGCACTTCGCCAAGCATCCGGCGAGCCGGTGCGGCCAGAAATGCGGCTCGAAGTTCTTCCTGCTCAGCTGGCTCAAATTCGACAGCTTGACCACGCTGATAGGGCTCGCTCGTGACGATCATTTTGACGAGCGGCTTAATCTGGAATCCGCCAGCTACGAACTCATCAGCAAGGAAATCCAGAGTCTTCGGATGGCTGGGAACATTCGCATCACTGAAGTCGTCTACCGGTTCGACGATGCCCCGACCGACAAGTTCTGCCCACGTCCGATTTACAAAGTTCCATGCGAAGTATCGGTTTCGAGGACTCGCGATCAGGGCAGCCAGATCCCGCCGCAATTCACTCTGCGATCGCATATCGGCTGCCAAATCGATGCTATCTCGTTCGCGTCTTGCTTCCGTGGCGACGTCAAACGACGACTTTTTCTTACCTCGAGCGCTGTTGATCACATTGTCAGCCGCGTCACCCAGCAGGTCATCGATCGAGCTGTCTTTCTGTGCTCCAGCCAGCGACGCCTCAATCAGGTCCCGTTCGTTTTTTCGCGTCGTTTCCAATCTCGCGATAAATTCCGGATTCGCTTTGGAATCGATCAGGTCAATCAGGAATTTTGGGAGCACCTGCTTCCGCGCGGAAGCTTCGCCTTCCCCTTCAGGCGGCCAGAGCACGGAGGAAGTAGTCGCTTCCTGTGTGTAGACTGTGTTCGTGAAGTCGTTTTCGTAGCGGCGAGTCTTCCCGAAGTAGGCGGCGAAACCATAGAAATCTTCGCGTGTCCACTTGTCAAACGGATGGTTGTGGCACTCAGCACACGAAATTCGAATCCCCATGAAGACCTGAGAAGTGACACCTGCAAGGGCCATCGGGTCGGCATTGTCTCCAAGGACGTAGGCAACTTCCGGAACGGCTCCGGCTTTTCCGTTGGCTGAGATAAATCGACTTGCCATTTCGTCGTACGGCATGTCCTCTTCAATAGCCTTGTGAACAAATGCCAGAGCAGCTGAGCCTCCCGGAGTATTGGATCGCAATCTTAGCATGTCAGCGAGGAATGTCGTCCAGCGGTCAACGAATCTCTGGTCGGCCATCAAACGGTCAATTAGTTTTGACCGACGCTCGGCGGCAGGCCACGTCAGGTATTCCTGAATTTCGTCATGATTGGGGATCCGACCGATCAGGTCTACCGAGACCCTTCGGAGGTAAGCGGTGTCATCTACCAGCGATACTGGTTTCACTTTGACGCCAAGCTCGCCGTTTTCCCGGTTAAGAACCTGGCTAAGCTGAGCACCGTCGACTGGGGAGTCAGCCAAGGCGACTCCGGAGTTCATAGCGGTCAAAACCGCCACACATATGACTGTCCACATTCGTGCCACGATCGAAGACTCCCAGCTGGTGTAATTCTTACGTGATTGAAAACCCGTCGACCACAATTCCCAATTCATGGTTGACTCAGGATACAGAGATCGACGACTTCGCTCCTTCAAATCGGCCATTCTCTACGCGATACCCACTGCGATCGGAAACTTGCTTCAATTCAAACACCGCAAGGACCAGCTTATCGCAGGCTTCAGGACCTCCGCAGTTTCCGATCCGTCTGCGAACCCCTGGATACCCAGCTGAATACATAAAGGTTCGTTGAATTGTCAAACGGAAAAGTATGTTGGCCCGACTGAGGAAGAAACGTCAACCGTAACTCCAGAAATCGTGCCGAGCAGAAGGTGTGCGGGTTCGTGGTCCTCTTCGATACTATTCTGCCGAATTGCGGCCTCGAAGCCATGTTGACCCAAATCGACAGTGAGCGCTATTCTCCCGCCCCCGTCCTTAGCCAATCCCGTCAGAAAGTTCTCGACATGAACTTCCGATGCCCGGCTTTCCGATGCTTCTCCTCTCTGATCTGATCGTCTGTTCCTTCCGACGGTGATACTGCCAACTCTGGCAGCGTTAAGCCGCCCCACCCACCACGAATCCTTTCCGGAAGCCATCCCATGGCTGTGAGCTCGTGCGCACGTTCTGTGCCCAAACGTTACCGGAACCTTGCCTTGACAGGTCTGGCTCTCTGCCTGTTTTCCGGCCTGAACGGTTGCCAGCAACTCGGACTTGAGACTCCAGACTTCTCCAGACTGGGTTCGAAACTCAGCATGAGGTCTCAAAGTCCAGAGAAGGATGACGAATCGTCGGACGACTTTGACGAAGACATGAAGACCAGAATCGATACCCCAATGGTGGGAGACTATACAACCTTTACCGGCCTCCATCGAGTTGTACTGGAAGGCGTAGGGTTGGTTGTCGGCCTCAACGGAACCGGAGGCGACCCGCCGCCAAGCACCTATCGGGAAGCACTCGTCGATGACTTGCTCCGGCGAAACATTCGAGACTGGAAGGAGATTCTCAGGTCTCCAGACACAGCTCTGGTTGTTGTACGTGCTTACCTTCCGCCGCTGATTGCCAAAGGCGACAAGTTTGACATTGAGATACGCATCCCGGGCGATGCTGGAGCGACCAGCCTGAATGGCGGACGGCTGATGGAAACGATCCTCAGTGAAACAGCACTAATTCCGGGTCAGGGGGTCATGAAGGGACACGCGGTCGCGAAAGCTCGCGGTCCAATCCTGATCTCCCCGGAAGAAGGCAATAAAGAGGACCTGGCCGGCGTGCTGAAACGAGGCCGAGTCCTCGGCGGCGGAGTGTCGCTGATCGACCGCGACATGGCACTCTTTGTGAGATCAAATTTCCGCACCTACCGAAACATCACGCGACTCGCCGACCGCATCGGTAAACGCTTTTACGCCTACGATAGCTACGGTCTCCGAGAGCCACTCGCGAAGGCTCAGACGGATCAGCGAATTCTGCTGAAAGTCCACCCACTCTATAAGCACAACTATCCGAGATTTCTGCAGGTTATTCAGAACATTGCGTTTCGCGAAACATCTGTCTCGCAGCGAGTTCGTCTGCAGCGGCTTGAGCAGAAGTTGCTGCAGCCAGAAACAACTCAGCAGGCAGCGCTCCAGCTGGAGGCCATTGGAGAAGACGCTGTCACGGTGTTGAAGACGGGATTGAAGAGTAAACACCTTGAATGCCGGTTCCATGCAGCACACGCCTTGTCCTACCTGGAGGATTCATCCGGAGTTGAAGTGCTCCGCGAAGCCGCACAGGAGGAGCGGGCTTTCCGTGTCTTCGCTTATGCGAGCCTGTCAATCCTCGACGACCCGCAGGCACATATGGAATTGCGAAATCTGATGAACGTTCAGGTCGACGCCGATGGAAAATCAACCGACAGCGCCGAGACTCGTTACGGAGCATTTCGAGCGTTGTGGACTCTCGACCGCGGCGATCCATTCATCGCCGGAGAACATCTCCGCAAGGAGTTCTGGCTGCACTCGCTCGACACCAAGGGCGATCCGATGGTCCATATCACCAACCGGAAACGAGCGGAAGTTGTGTTATTCGGGAATGATCAGGAATTCATTACTCCGATTGCTGTCCGAGCGGGCACTCACATTCTCGTTACCTCGCACCCCGGCAGCGACCAGATCACCATCAGCCGCTTCATGCCTTACGGCGAGGACAAACGCCGAGTGGTCAATAAGAAGGTTGAAGAGGTCATCCGAGTCGTCACCGAATTCGGGGCCAGCTACCCGGATATCGCCCAGATGCTTGTCCAGGCTGACCGACAGGGCAATCTGCAGGGACGATTCGAGATCGACGCCCTGCCGCAAGCCGGTCGTGTTTTCTATCGAAACGGCAATCGCGCAAGGCTCGGACGTTCCAGCCTGACCCCGAACATGTACCAGCGGCCTCGCGGCGACGCCGACAGTAATCCCGAAGAAGACTTTGGAAGCGAGATCGACGCGGACTCATCTGACGACCCGTCGATCGACGCGATCAGCGATCAGCTCAACGAAGACGGACTGAGCGACGTCCCGGTAGCGCTGTCCAGGTCTGAGTCGTCGACGGATTCCAGCGTGTCTGCCAGACAGGACGAGCCCGGAACCGCGACCATTGTTGATACCCGCAGCTCAGAGGCGCTTCCACAGAAAGAGGATTCGCCCGATCGCAGCCTCAGAAAACGACTTGACCCGTTCGGCCTGTTCACGCTTTCGAAACAGGAGTGATGCGAGGTACGCCGTCTCGATTTCAATCTGAACGATCCGACGAACCGCGAGCGTAAGCCCGCGGTTTCGTCAATTTTCCGGCCCTGGGCTTTTCGACTGATTTTTCCGTCACAAGCTCGAAATTCTGGACCCCTGAACCGTCAATGCTGAAGTCTCTTGAACTATTCGGCTTCAAGAGTTTTGCCGACCGAACGCGTTTTGACTTCTCACGTGGGATCACGTGCGTCGTCGGACCAAACGGGAGCGGCAAAAGCAACGTCGTTGACGCAATGAAGTGGATCCTCGGCGACCAGAGTCCCAAAAGCCTCCGCGGCAAGGACATGACGGACGTCATTTTCAACGGGTCGGCCAACCGCAAGCCAAGCGCTTTCGCCGAAGCGACGCTCGCCTTCGACAACTCAAAACGCATCCTGCCGATCGAAGCTGAAGAGGTCACCATCGGTCGGAGACTCTGGCAGAACGGCGACTCCGAATATCTGATTAACGGAACCACTGCCCGGTTGAAGGACATCAAAGATGCCTTCATGGGAACCGGAGCGAGCACGTCGGCATACAGTATCATTGAGCAGGGGCGAGTCGGACAGATCCTGCAGTCCAATCCGCAAGCGAGGCGGCTGATCTTCGAGGAGGCCGCCGGCATCAGCCGCTTTCGAGCCCGCAAGACCGAAGCGATCCGCAAGCTGGAACGAGTCGCACAGAACCTGCTGCGTCTGCAGGACATCGTCGACCAACTGGAATCGCAGTTGAACTCGACCCGCAACCAGGCAACGAAAGCCGCCAGGTTCCGCGAAGTTTCCAAAGAGCTGCAGTCGCAATGGTTCGGACTGGCCGCCGACGATTACCGCTGGATGTCCGCTCGATTGAACACACTGGACGCCAGACTGGTAGTCACTCAGGCCGAGATTGACGAACTGGCCGAACAACAGCAGCAGGTCGAACTGCGACTCAGTTCGTTTGACGGAGAGCTTTCGCAAATCGACGACCAGCTTCGAACAGCAGAACGCGAAGCGAGTGCGACGCGGGAATCAATTGTCAGCCAGGAAGCCACTATCCGGCACGAAACGGCGAGGCTGCGGGAATCCGAGTCCGAAGTGATCCGGCTGCGACGTCAGAAGGCAACGATGCTCTCGCGACTGGGCGTTGTCAATCAGGAGCTGGCTGCGGCTCAACAGGAACTTGGTCACTTCGACGAAACGTTTCAGGCTCAGCAGCGTGCTGTCGAGGCGCACGAAGCGCAGTCACAGCAGCTCACTGCGAGATACCAGGCAAGTCGAACTCGCATTGACGAGCGGCAGGCTGAACGAACGAAGCTGGCGGAACAGGTCTCGCAGGTTCGGCAACAGATCGCTTTGCTCGAAGCTCAACTGGTCGCTCTGAACGAGACCTGCGAGAAGTCGATCGAACAACGGGATCGGCTGAAACTTGAACTTCGTGCCGCCGAATCAGAACTTGCCGGACGCCAGTCGGCGATGGACGAGGTACTCGAACAGTCGAGCGAAATCCGCGATACGCTGAAAGACATCCGCGCCAGACAGAAAAAGCTTATCGCCGACAACGAAGCCGAACAGAAGACGCTTGTCGAAGTCCGCGAACGCCGCAGTGCTTCTCAGGCGAGACTGACCGTCCTGGACGATCTCGAGGACCGACAGGAAGGCATCGGCATCGGTGTCCGCGAGATCCTGCAACGTGCGAAGACGTCTGAGTTCACACCGTGGAACGGGATCGTCGGAAGCGTCGTCGACCTGCTGGATGTCGACCTGGAAAACGCCGCTCTGCTGGAAGTCGCCCTCGGAAGCCGTGCACAACTGATCGTACTGCGGGATCTCGATCCGATGATCGAGTATCTCAAACGTGGCAGCGCCCGCATTGACGGTCGAGTCGGTTTCCTGGGGCTTGACGAAGTCGCCACAGCGGAAGACGCAGACGCTCAGAACGAAGTCGTCGATCTGTCAGCTGATCCAGACGTCATCTTCCGGGCAGATCAGCTGGTATCGTCCTCATGCCGGCATCCAGAACTGGCATGCAGACTTCTGGACACGACCTGGATCGTCACGGATCTCGACGCAGCCAATCGCCTGGCTGTCGCAGAAGGAGTGGGACATCGATTCGTCACATTGCAGGGCGAACTGATCGATCCCGACGGCACGCTCTACGCAGGCACCTTGCGAGGCGAAGCGTCCGTCCTGTCGCGTAAAAGTGAACTTCGTCGGCTGAAGAATGACCTGGTTCGAATGGACCAGCAGGTCGCGACCAGCGAAGCACGGATCAAAGGATTTTCAAAGCAAACCCTGGACATCGAAAACGAACTTGCCACAGCAGCCGAGCGACGGGACATCGTCAACGAACGCGTGACTCAGCAACGATCTGAATTCGAAGGCCAGCAACTGGTAATGACTCGGCTGTCAGAGCAGCACTCGGCTGTCAATGAGGTCTTCACCGCGACGACGCAACAGATCGCCGAAAGTCAGTCCGAGCTTGCTGATAGCTTCGACTCACTGAACGTTGTCGAGAAAACTCAATCCGAAGCCAACGATGAAGTCGCGAGGCTCGAAGGC
Source organism: Planctomycetota bacterium (assembly GCA_027624335.1). GTDB lineage: Bacteria > Planctomycetota > Planctomycetia > Planctomycetales > Planctomycetaceae > JABMPE01. Next base: position 2,927 of record JAQBWV010000031.1, on the reverse strand, counting down.
GAGTTGATCGAAATCGAACTGGATCGAAATCGACTGATGCAGGAGCAGACCGAAGCAAGATTGAAACTCGCGCGCGCCGGCGAACGTCGTGAGAACCTGATCGCTGCCTGCGGTCGACTCGCCGATGAAGCGTCGATGCTGACCGGGACGATCGAAGACGTGACCCGTCGTCTGGCGACGTTCGACGATCGCGGTCGCACATCGATACTCGGAGTGCTCAACGCCAACGCGAGCCTTTCAGAACTGGCGATCAGAGCGGAAGCGAGTGCCACAGTTGTTCGCACTCTGGCGCTGGAAAAGGAGCATCTGCGCAGCGTTCGTAGCGAGCTGGTTGAGGAAGAGACCACTTTCCGGCAGCAACGGCGAGCCATCGCCACCAGACAGCACGAAGAGGAAATCGAAGCTCGCGACATGCAGCATCGCCTTTCCACTTACGGAGAACGGATCGAAGAAGAATACGGTCTGACGCTTGAGGAAGTGGTCGCATCGGGAGCGTCCGCGTTCCGAGACTATTTGATTGACCGAGGACTGATCAAAGGACCGGACCTCGCTGACAACGACAGCGGAGAAGCTTCTGATTCTGAAGACGACAGCGTCGAAGTAGATGAGGGCGAAGACGAGTTCGAAGACGATGAGGACGACGACTCACCTGAAATAGAAGGCGACGGCGAGGACGTATTCGAAACGGATGGCGCGGGGTTGAACGCGCTGGGCGAAGTCCACCTCACGCTGAAGGAAATTGAAGGCACAAGTTACGACGACGTTCGCGAAGAACTCGAAGAGCAGGTCAACCGACTGCGTCGTCGACTGAAGACAATGGGCAATGTCAACACGGATGCCTTGCGAGACCTCGATGAACTGGAAGAGAAGTTCGACCACTTCAACAGCCAGTTGCTGGACCTGACCGAAGCGAAAACGACGCTGGAGGAAATTATCCGCAAAATCAACGGAGAAAGCCGCCGCCTGTTTATCGAGTCATTCTCGAAGATTCAGATCGAGTTTCGCGAACTGTTCCGCAAGCTGTTTGGCGGCGGCGACGGAGACCTCATTCTGGAAGACCCCGACGACGTCCTCGACTGCGGCATCGACATCGTCGCGCGACCACCTGGCAAAGAACTTCGCAGCATCTCGCTGCTGAGCGGTGGCGAGAAAACGATGACCGCCGTGGCGATGCTGCTGGCCATCTTCAAAAGCAACCCAAGCCCCTTCTGCATTCTGGACGAAGTCGACGCGGCGCTCGACGATGCGAACGTTGAACGTTACGCCGGAGTCGTTCGTGAATTTAAAGAGATGACTCAGTTCATCATGATCAGCCATCGCAAGCGCACGATGACGGTCGCCGACGTAATCTTCGGAGTCACGATGGAACAATCAGGTGTTTCAAAACGTCTGACGATCAGCTTCGAAGACGTCGGCGAAGACGGCGAATTCCGACTCAATGGCGGCGCCCGGGCGGCTTGATCGCACTCTGTTGCAGAACACGGCTTCATGGTCTTTCTGACGTGTGGACCTTTGCAGCCTTGAGCATCTCTCGCATCTGCTTCCACAAGGGAGCGTCGTGTTGCTGCGGCGAAACGGCCACCTTCAGCAGGGTTCCCTTAATTGAGTCTTCTTCCACTGACTCTATCTCAAGGTTCAACGTCTGCGATTTCAGCGTGGCAAATGGCTCGATCCACGTCAGCACGCCGAGCAGTTTCGTCTTCGAGTCCTTCATCGGAGTGAGCGTGAGCGTGAAGGATTTCGGTTTGACGTCGACATCGCGTCCCTTCGTCACCGCGACAGCCAGGCCCCGGTAATACTTCAAGAGTTCGGTTGTCATCGTCTTCGAATCGGGTGGGCTTTGATTCGGAAGGCAAAAGACGAACAGGTAGGAAAAGAACGACTCGGAATCCGGACGAAACATTCCAGGGGCAAAACGAACTTCTTCAAACCCGGTCCACTTCATGTCTGGAGCAAAGCCCGTCGGCAGCTTCAGCGTTTCCGTTCGCCAGCCTTTCGGCGTCTCGATTTCGACTTCCACCTGTTCCACCGGCGGTTGAGCCTTTGCGGAAATTGCCCACGAAAACGCAACAACTGCCATCATGATCGCGAAAAAGCATCGATTTCTGATCATCGCAGAGCTTTCAGTTATTGGGTCGGTTGGCATCGTTAGTTGGAGTTGCGAACACTCCTTCCCGCCGACGCTGTTGGTGACGGAAACTGAAGCGCTATAATTCGCCGCGTCAACAAAACTCTGGTAACGCTATCCACTCAGAACATGAAACTCCACGCGAGGACCGCCATGAGGCTGCCACTTCTGATTGCCGTACTGTCCGTGCTGTCGTTCATTTCTTCTGCCAGTCATGCGGAAGAAACTACCGCCGAAAATGAATCGAAGCATCTGTCCAACATTCATCAGGTCACGTCCGGGCTGCCTCGTGCCGGCGAAGGCTACTTCTCTCCGGATGGTAAAAGCATCATCTATCAGGCGTACCCGGTCGGATATCCGTTCTACCAGATTTACGTGCAGTCTCTGGAAGACGGCAAGCCTCGACGAATGAGCCCGGGGCGAGGGCGAACGACGTGCAGTTACTTTTCGGTCGATGGCAAAAGCGTGCTGTTTGCTTCGAGCCACTCCGATCCGCAACTTGACGTGACTGAGAAGAGAGCACGCGACCTTGCTGCTCAGGGAGGCCGCCATCGTTATCAGTGGGACTTCGATCCGCACATGGATATCTACTCGGTCGGGCTCGATGGCACGGGCATGAAACGTCTGACCGACGCTCCCGGCTACGACGCCGAAGGCAGCTACTCATCCGACGGCAAGCAGATCGTCTTCACGTCATCGCGCGACGGCGACCCGGACCTCTTCATTATGGATGCTGACGGATCAAACGTTCGGCAGATTACCAACACCGACGGCTATGACGGTGGACCGTTCTTTTCTC
>JAQBWV010000296.1 GCA_027624335.1 Planctomycetota bacterium | reverse complement strand
GATCAGCTTCGCCAATTGAGCGTCTTTTCCTGCCCGTTCCACGGATGTGATTCGTCGGTCGTTCGCGTGGTCAGCGTGGCACCATCCTGAGTGAATCGGGCGAGCGTCCAGCCGGTTGTCGATTTCTTCGGGTCGGCGACGTATGAAGTGGCAGGCGTGTTGATGATGTGAATCCCACGGTGTTCAGCGACGCCGCGATCGTGGATGTGACCGTGAATGTAAGCCTTCACATGTCGGCGCGAGGCGAGGATGTCCCATAGTTCTTCCGAGTCGATCAGGCCGCCGGGGAAGTGCAGTGGATCGCCGCCGAGTCGCGGGTTGTGGTGTGTCACGATGAGTGCCGGGCGGTCGGCGTGGGCATCCAGAGCGTTCGTGAGCCAGGTCCGCTGCAGCGGACCGATGGTTCCCTGCGTCACCATTGTCTTCTGCAGCGAGTCCAGCAGAAAGAAGTTGGCATGCCGTGTCTTCACGACCGAAATGTGTCGCGACTCGACCGGCGGTGACTCTGGTCGCTGGTACTTCATTACCTCATAAAACGTCTCGCGATGGTCGTGATTCCCGAGCGTCAGGTGCGTGTCGATCCGGGCCTCACGCAACGGCGCGATCAGCTCGGCGAAGTGACGGTAGTCTCCAGGCTGACCGTCTTTGAGGGCGAGGTCTCCGTTAATCAGCACGCACGCCGGCTTTGCGTCGCGTTGAACCAGCTCAGCGATGACCTGTCGCAGGTGAGTCGGAACGGGCGACGTTGGAGGATGCTTCTCGCCAATGTGCGTGTCGTTCAGTAAATAGACAAGGTCATTGTCAGTGTGCTCGTCGGCCAGGCCGCGACTCGCCCCGGTAACGAGCGCCACGCCGACGGTGCTGATGAACTGGCGGCGGGTTTGCGTCGTGAGATGAACAGGCATGATTCTCTCCAAGGGTTGAGAACGATCGCAATTGTGTCTGAAACCGCAGATTCTATCCGGACAGAATCCGTCCAGATAGAATGCCGTCGATTTTAGCCATCACCTGATTCGGAGTCCGAAACGCCATGAGTGCTACACTGATATCGCTGTTGTTGTCTGTATCCCCCACGCAGAGCGTCGACTGTGAGGGCGTGTATTGGCATCACCTGCAGGGAATCTGCACGGACGACAAAGGCGACATCTTCTGGAGTTTCACGACCACGCTCGTCAAGACGGACGCTGGCGGAAAAGTTATTTGCAGGATCGAGGTGGGTAATCATCACGGCGATCTCTGCCACCACGACAAACGTATCTACGTCGCCGTCAACTTCGGTCGTTTCAACGATTCAAAGGGGAACGCCGACTCGTGGGTTTACGTTTATGACGCTGGCGACCTGTCGCTGGTCGCTAAACACGAAGTGCAACAGGTATTTCACGGAGCCGGCGGGATCGGTTTCCGCAACGGACGATTCTTTGTAGTCGGCGGGCTACCGGACGGCGTTCAGGAGAACTACGTTTACGAATACGACGCGTCCTTCAAATTCATCATGAAGCACGTCATCAAAAGCGGTCACACTTTGCTGGGGATCCAGACGGCGACATTTGCTCACGATCGATGGTGGTTTGGGTGTTACGGCAATCCGAAAATCCTGCTGGTCACGGACACTGATTTTCAGATGAAGGGCCGATACGAGACGGACTGCTCGCTGGGGATCGAAGGGTTTTCTGGAACTCGCCTGCTCGTGGCAAGCGGACGATGCGAGAAGGACAAGGGATGCACGGGGATGGTCCAGACAGCGTTCCAGGACGATCGGGCCGGTCTTCAGTATCAAGGTAAAAATCGCGGGGACAATAAATGACCAACGGCACTGACCATATTCATACGGGGCGACGAGCATTCCTCAAGAACGGGACGCTCGTGCTGGCTGCGACATCCTTGAGTTCAGGGATGCTGTTCGCCGCTGACAAGGCTTCTCGACTGCGTGTCGGACTGGTCACCGATCTGCACTATGCAGACAAAGCACCGGCAGGAACTCGGCACTACCGCGAGACACTCGACAAACTTGAAGCAGTCGCAAACCAGTTCGAGCAGGACGAGCCAGCCTTTCTGGTGGAACTGGGAGACCTGATCGATGCTGCCGACTCGGTGGATGTCGAGCAGAGTTACCTCAGGACGATCAACCGGGAATTCTCGGCGATTTGCAAGGATCGGCATTACGTCCTGGGAAATCACTGCGTGGACACGCTGAAGAAGGATGAGTTTCTGGGTGGCGTCGAACAGGAGAAGTCGTACTACTCATTCGACCGGAGCGGATTCCATTTCGTCGTTCTCGACTCTTGCTTTCGAGGTGACGGGGAACCGTATGGCCGCAGGAACTTCAAGTGGACCGACGCCAACGTTCCCGCTGCTGAACTCGAATGGCTGAACGCTGACCTGCAGGCAACCAGCAAACAGGTCATCGTCTTTGCTCATCAGCGTCTCGACGTGAGCAACAGTCACGGAGTGAAGAACAATGAAACAGTGAGAGCAGTCCTTGAATCATCCGGTAATGTCCTGGCGGTGTTCCAGGGGCACAGTCATCAGAACGATCTGAAGACGATTGGCGGGATCAACTACTGCACGCTGGTGGCGATGGTCGAAGGATCGGGTGCAGAGAACAACGGGTATTCCCTCGTCGAGATCGATCCCGAAGGCACGATTCAGGTTAAAGGCTTCCAGAAACAGCGTCACTACAGATGGGAACGGAAGGCATGACTTCTGACGACTCTGAGACAACCATCAATGACGAAGCACTGTCATGATTTCACTGAATGAACGATACGACGAGCAGCGATTCGCCAACGATTATCAGTTGGTGAACGGCGTGGTCATGCACGAAGAAAACGGCGACAACTTTCGCATTCCGCCGGATGTCATCAAGAAACATATCGGTGCGGGCCAGTTCGTTGAGCTTCGAATTGATTCACCGAGGTTTTCAGTCCATGAGGGGGCGGCGGAACAATGCAACTGCCCGTCCTGCAATGGCGAAATGACAAAGCCAATTCTCCGCCATGAACATCCGGCCTCACTGGTCCCGCTGCCCGATCAGATGGTGCCCTCACGAGGCTGGGGAGAAGACTTCTGGGTTCGTGTGACTGACCGTGATGGCCAGCTTCTGAAGGGCAAAGTCGATAACCCGCTCATTGAAACCCGTCTGCATGAGTTACAGCCTGGGAGTGAAGTCTTCTTCCATGAAGATCACATCCTTGCGGTTCACGGGAGCCACCGACCAGAGATGTTGCTCAGGATGAATGCAGCTGACCTGAAGGAACTGGCCGAATGGCTGGGGATTCAAGGGAAATGAACTCCTGTAACATCCTTCTTATTTGAGACTCACGAGTCGGACTCATTGCTGAGCGTCAGTCTGATATGCGCTGAAGGCCGTCAATTCGCGACCGGGTTCGTGCCGAATTCGACTTTTTCGAAATTCAGCCGTTAAGTCGCGTCAGGTCCGACGGTTTGAGCATTGGTGACCGAGTCCTTGACACGCCGAATTGGATCGGTCGCAAATGCGAGGCTGAATCCATGAGGACACTATTCTGGTTCGTGGCAATGTTTTCGACGGGTCTGATCGGGCTTTTCCCCGGCTTTACCGGTTTCCAAAAGATGGTCGCCATTGCCAGTCTGATCTTCGTGATCACGAAAGCTCACGTACTCAGTGATTATGTACGCCGAGTCGGAAAGCCCGGACTCTGGAACAGAGTTCTCTGGTTGACGACATGGCCCGGATTGAACGCTGACGAATTCTTCGAGACCAGTGACAGGCCAGCGTCCACGACTCCACCCGACTGGGCCTCCGCTCTACTACGAACGTTCGTCGGAGGAATTCTGATCTTCGTCTCGCAGCATTCCGATTCCGCAAGCCCGCTAATTCGTGGTTGGATGGCGATGGTAGGTGTCATTCTCGTTCTGCACTTTGGAAGTCTGCACCTGGTCGCTCTGGCATGGCGAAACCTCGGTCGGAATGTGGTACCGATCATGGACTCCCCCATTCGATCAACCTCGCTCGCCGAATTCTGGGGACGTCGCTGGAATCTGGCGTTTCGAGACTATTCCCACCGGTTCGTCTTTCGACCACTCACCAGACGATGGAACGCGTCGGTGGCGATGTGGTGCGGATTCGTCTTTTCAGGACTGATCCATGAACTCGCCATTTCGGTCCCTGCTGGTGCGGGATTTGGATTTCCTTTCGCCTACTTTCTGCTGCAGGGACTTGGCGTTTCAATCGAGCGGCATCTTGCCCGACGAGGTCATCGAATTCGCAGCGGAGTCGTTGGTTGGTGCTTTACTGCTGGCTTCACCGTTCCGGCTGCCTACCTGTTGTTTCATCCGCCATTCGTCTCGAATGTCATTCTGCCTTTCATCGGCTCGTGACTCGGAGTCCACCATGCCTCGTCTGGAATCGCTGATCTTCATCTCCGGCATTCTTCATCTCGCGACGCTTCTCGGCAGCGCACAGGTTCCGAAGGAGCTCCGGTTCAAGGATGAGCTGCCGAAGGTCGCCCCGTTGCTGCGGCAGTGGATTCTGGTCGCTGGGCTTTACATTGTGATCAACCTGATTGCGTTCGGACTGATCGCCTTGACGTTTTCAAGCACGCTCGCCTCAGGTGAACCGCTGGCTCGAGCCTTCTGTGGATATGTCGCCTGTTTCTGGGCAATTCGATTGGTCATCCAGTTCGGCATTTTTGACGCGAGGCCCTATCTGCGGAACCGGTTCCTGGCGATTGGTTATCACGGCCTGACGTGCGTGTTCGCCTGGCATACACTGGTCTTTGGGTATGCCGCGATCTTTGTTTAGTCCGCCTGAGACCCTGGCAATGCAATCTGGAAACCACCCTCCACTGATGCGCCCCGGAACAATGGACAGAAGGATGTCGATCTACGTCAGACCTTCGTGGCAGCGCCCAAACCAACTGTCTTGCCACCTTCGTAGACGGCGAACCGATCGCCCGAGTCGAGTGCAACCGGAATAGTGAGCGTCACGTCGCCCCGGATCACTGCATCGATTGCGAGGCGTGCATCCCGGAGTGTCCTGTCGAAGCGATTTACTTCGAAGATGATGTCCCGGAACCCTGGCAGGACTACATCGAGCTGAATCGCGAGATGGTCGCTCGCTGCCCTCAGATCACAGAAAAGAAGTCCCCACTGCGTCTGTGAAGACGGCTCAACAGAGTTCCAGGGTCGTCTTGTCTTGTCAGAAAGTCGGTTTGCCACATTCTGACAGCCTGTTCCGGGAATGCAGAAACCGCTCCTGGTCCGAAGACTCAGACCAGGGACGTTCTCAGTTACAGCAGGTTGCCGACGTGATCGGCCAGTCCTTTCTCCCGGGTGGCCTAACCGCTCGTGATCGAGTGACTTAGGCACATGAGTGTCACTCTCAGTGATCGATGGAATGGTCATTGGTGGTTGCGAGTGGACGATGAAGCATCCTGTCGCCGCCCCAGTGCGTCAGCCCGAGGCCCTCATGGGCAGGATTACCATGCTAATGTTGGCAGGGGTTCTAACCCAACTCCACAGGTCGACCGGTCGTCAGTGGTTGTCGTGTTTGCAGGAAGTGATCGTGGTACGCGGTTGAGGCGTCGATGCCAAGGTGCCGAAAGACTGTTGCTGCCAGGTCCGCTGGAGTGACCGGGCTGTCGGCGACGTAGCCTCCGTTTTTCGTCGTGGCTCCGTAGACCTGTCCGCCACGCACTCCTCCTCCCGCGACGAGAGCTGTGAATGCGTGAGGCCAGTGGTCGCGGCCGGTCTTTTTCGTCATGCCGTTTTGAGTCACCAGACCGATCTTCGGGCTGCGGCCGAATTCTCCCAGAGCCACGACGAGCGTTGATTCCAGCAGGCCTCGCTGGCCCAGATCGGCCAGAAACGTCGAGATCGCACGATCAAACACCGGGCAGAGTCGGTCTTTCAACTTCGGAAAATTCTCGACGTGCGTGTCCCAGTGCGGCGAAACCTTGTCGTCTTTATGATCGTCGTCCCAGTTGACCGTGATAAGAGACACGTTGGCCTCAACCAGTCGGCGAGCCATCAACAGGCTCTGCCCGAATCGTGTCCGACCGTAGTGGTCCCGCGCGGAGTCCGGTTCGCGAGAGAGGTCCAGCACTCCAGCCGCCTCGGTCCGTTCGACGAGTGCCGCCGCCGCATCAAAATTACTTTCCGCAACGCGTGTCTGAAACGTCTGTTGAGTTTCCGTCAGGCCGAGCGGTTCGAGTTGACCTCGCAGCGCGCGACGACGGGCAAAGCGGGATACGGAGACCTCGCCGGGAAGCTGCATGCCTCGTACATGGAAGTCCGGGTCGGTAAGGTTGCCCTCGACAAGAAACGGATTGAACTGCTCGCCCATCCTTGCTCCAGTCTGGCCGGCGATGCGGCGGTCCTGGCCGACGAACTGCGTGTACCACGGCAGCACGATCGAATGCGGCAGCCGCCCGGCTTCCCGATCCGCCAGCCCGCCGAAGCGGTACACCAGCGAGGCGATCGACGGCCAGTCTTCCTCGCGTGCCTGGTCGGTCACTGGAGCTCCAAAGTACGGTCGGCCGGAATAGATCTCGCTGCAGGCCGGTCCGTGGACGGGCATGCGATGAGTCATCGACCGCAGCAGGCACAGCTTGTCCATCTGCTGAGCCAGAAGCGGCAAGTGCTCGCCAATCTGAATGCCAGGCACGTTTGTCTCGATCGGAAGAAAGTCCCCGCGAATTTCCGCAGGCGCGTCCGGTTTCAGATCCCACAGGTCAACGTGAGAAGGACCTCCAAACAGAAAAATGAACACACAGCTTCGCGCTTTTTCATGGGCGTTAGTCGAGGGCCGACTGCGTTGGGAAGCGGCTGCCACCTTCAATTGGTTCAGCCAGACGCTTTGTAGAGCGAACACGCCAAGCCCGGCTCGAAGCACATCCCGTCGGCGCTGACCGGTCGCCATCGGCAGCGTCCTGTGAGGCAACTCAGAGGAATTCTTCGGGCAGGACATTGTGCGACATCCACAATCACAGTCAGGACAGGCGACCAGAGGAGTTTTGGTCGCATCAGCATACCCGGATATATCGTTGCGTGTCCGCTGTGCCGATCTCTGCAACGTCGACGGCAGTGCGATTCCTGGCTGGCCCCTTTGGCTCGGGAGCTCATGCGGTCGAGAATCGCCACTTCGTCACGAATATTCACTCGACTGTGATGAAGCAGGTGGATCGCATTCCGCATCGCCTGGAAGTCTCCGAACGAGATCGAGTCCAAAGTGATTACAGAAAGCCAATCGATGTGATCGACGCGTCAGGTCTGCCACCGTCACGACAGGACCGGTCCTTTGCATTGGAC
>JAQBWV010000030.1 GCA_027624335.1 Planctomycetota bacterium | reverse complement strand
ATCAAATCCGTCACCGTGACGCGGCATCGAGAGAAACAGTATTACTCGTCGCTGACAGACACTCCGAGAAAGATCCTGGCCCGACAGGGTGTCGCCGGAATCGATGCGACGAGCAGTGCGACAATCACGTCGGAAGCAATCATAAACGCAACGGCAAAGGCTCTCGCCAACGGGATGAAATAATGCGAGCCGACTGGTTCCTGCCCGTACTGCGAGCGCCAAGGCCGGACGTTCCGGAACGACGGATCGGCATCCTGGCACAAGCGGCGCGACAGGTGCTTCCGGCAAAGTTCTTTTCCAGCCGCACCACAAAACAGCGAGGCTGGTTCCGACGGTTCCTGCGAAGGCTCGGTCCCGTCTGGCTGGCCGCTCCCTGCCGACGCATCGTGCAGAGCCTGTGCTTCGTGACGTTTTTGTGGCTGTTCTTCCTGACCTGCTGGCCGTACAGCGCGACGCCAGCTCGAAGTTCAACGGGATGGATTCCCGCCGAATTCAATTTGAAAAACAGCTCGGTGGTGCTGGTTGCCGACTCGACAGTTACAGCCGATCCGCCGTTCAAGGCCGGACAGGAAATCGTTGTCCGTGACGACTCGGAAGGATTGAGCGGCAATGCCGAAACCGCCACGTTCCGGGTTTTGTCAGTCGACAGCAGCGAAATCAGACTCGAACTTGTTCGACGAACATCCAGCATCGAACACTCAAAGTTCGAAGTCCTTTCTGTCAGCCCCGGCCCGTGGTCACTTCACGAAACTGATTCCGCCGCCTGGCCGTCTCACTATGCCGATAACCTGTCCCGTAAAGAACTCGTTGCTGCAGAGATGTTCCTCGTGATCGATCCGCTGGTCAGCCTGTCGACGGGAATCGCGTCGCGGGCCTGGGTGTGGTCGCTGAGCTGCGCGGGAATCATTCTGGCCGCCTGCGTCTTCGTACCGCGAGGATTCTGCGGCTACCTCTGCCCACTCGGTACGCTCATTGATCTGTTCGACTGGGTGATCGGAAAACGAGTGACGATGTTTCGAATCGCTGGCGATGGCTGGTGGGTTCACATCAAGTATTACCTCCTGCTCGGCATCATTGTCGCGGCGTTTGGCGGCGTGCTGCTGAGCGGAATCTTTTCAGCGATTCCTGTCATCACGCGAGGGCTACTGTTCACGTTAAGCCCAATTCAAACGGGAGCCGCTGTCGGCTGGCATCAGATACCGCCAATGAATTACGGACACGTCATCAGCATCGTGTTGTTTCTTGCGGTGCTGGGTCTCGGCTTGCTTCGCCCACGGTTCTGGTGCAAATACGTTTGTCCGAGTGGTGCGGTGTTTTCGTTGAGCAATCTGTTTCGAGTGACAGAACGGAAGGTCGAAAGCTCGTGCATCAACTGCAACAAGTGCATTGAGATTTGTCCGTTCGACGCGATCAAGCCCGACTTCACGACGCGGACAACAGATTGCACCTTCTGCCAGTCGTGCGGCGGAGTCTGCCCGACTCACGCGATCAAGTTCGTCGACCGCTGGGAAGTATCGGGCCTCAAGATCGAAAACGATCCGCCAACACGAGAGACATCACTGGGCCGGCGAGGTTTCCTTTCGGCAACAGTGGGCACGGCCTCCGGAGTTCTGGGTGGTCTCATCGCGGCGACTGGTACAAAGACCTTTGGAGCAAATCTCGACGGAGATGGTCCGCGTCTCGTCCGCCCTCCAGGTAGCGTGCCCGAGCCAGAGTTTCTCCAGATGTGCATCCGGTGCGGCGAGTGCTTTCAGGCCTGTCCGAGCGACGTATTGCAACCACTTGGTTTTCAGCAGGGCCTGGAAGGCTTATGGACTCCTCACGTCGTTGCCGACTGGGCTGGCTGTGCTTCAAGCTGCAACGCCTGTGGCCAGGTCTGTCCTACTGGAGCGATCCGAGCACTGCCGCTCGAAGAGAAACGCCACGTAAGAATGGGCCTCGCCGTCATCAACGAGTCCACGTGTCTCCCGTTCCACGGCGAGGCATGTCAACTCTGCGTCGATGAATGTACGGCAGCAGGCTACGACGCCCTGGAATTCATCACCGTTGGCACGGAAGTCGACGAACTCGGCCAGCCGATCGAAGGCACCGGCCAACTCGCCCCTCTGCTTGTCGCTGACAAGTGCGTCGGCTGCGGCCTCTGTCAGACAAGATGCCACGGCATCAACGTCGCTGCGAAAGGACTGCTCAATGAATCTGCCATCATCATCAAAGCTGGCAATGATCACGAAGATCGGCTGATGTTCGGTTCGTATAGCGAACTTCGCAAAGACGAGGCAAAGTTGCGAGAGACTCAGAGCAGACCATCCGAGAGCTACCTGCCGGATTTCCTGACCGACCCGTAGGACATTCCAATGTGTCAGTATTGTCACCTGCAAACAGTCCGTGCTGAACTGCACTGCTCTTGCTGACCGGTCGTAGGCCTTTTCAGTCTATGGCAGTGCTGTTTCCCACTGTAGATCGTGGGAAATCGCGTTTGCCCGCCTGGATTCTCGACCTATGCTGAAAGTTGGTAACACATGAAAAGAGCGTGATCCGTGTTGCAGGTCTCGAAATCAGAGCATTTCACATGCCGGTGACTGTCAACTCCTGCCGTCCGAACACGACCAGCCTGGAAGGGCTGGAATGGTATCTGTGCGGATCCGTCTCGGATGGAGAGCGAAGTCGCGAGACAGTTATCAGCCAACAGCGGTTCCAGGCGGGTCGTCGGTCATCCTGCGATTTGCGACTGTCATGGCCAACAGTCTCCGGAGTACACGCTGAATTCATACAGCATGAAAACGCTCTGTTGCTGCGAGATCTGGGCAGTACTAACGGCACTTTCGTTAATGGCCGTCGAATCAGTACTGTTACTACTTTGACGGAGAACGATGTCGTTCACTTTGGCGGGGTGGAGTTTCGACTAAGGAAACGCAGTGAAGAAGACTCCCGCGGCACGATGGCATGGAATGACGGTGATCTGATATCCCGCCTCGACGGATTTGAAGAGCTCATTCATGGAAACGGTTTGATTCCGTATTACCAGCCGATCGTCATGCTGCTCGATGCAACGACGGTTGGATACGAGGTATTGGCGCGTAGCCGGATTCCCGAGTTTCCAACGCCTCGCGAAATGTTTGAAACGGCAGAACAACTGGATCGTGAGGACGAATTCAGTGAAGTCTGCCGTCGTGAAGGCGTCAAACATGGAGCCGGAATGCCCCCTGACCAGCGACTGTTTCTCAATACACACCCGACTGAACTGCAGAGCGACAGCCTGATCGAGTCGCTGGAAAAGCTACGGGCTGATGTCCCCGATCAATTGCTCAGCCTGGAGATCCACGAAGCCGCAGTCACGGACTTGGGGGCGATGGCCGAGTTACAGCGACGTCTAACCGACCTGGATATTCAATTGGCGTATGACGATTTCGGAGCGGGACAGGCACGAATGCTGGACCTCGTTGAGGTACCGCCAGAGGTCCTCAAATTCGACATCTCTCTGATTCGGAATATCCACCAGGCTTCGCCGAAACGACAGAAAATGGTCGGCACGCTAGTGTTGATGGTGAAGGATTTTGGAATCAAGCCGCTCGCCGAAGGAGTGGAAACACTGGAAGAAGCAGAGGCTTGCCTGGACCTCGGATTCGAATTTGCTCAGGGTTTCTACTTTGGCCGTCCGGCAGCGAGCTGGCAAACCTCGCCCGAACCGACGCGAATCTGATCGTGCAACCTGGTCGTTCTGCGGAGCGACGACTGACCGAACAAAAACAGCCGGCCCGTTTGGAGCCGGCTGTCCTCACTTAAGCATGGCCAATTCCAGATCGCTGGATTACATCCACTCGCGAATTGGACGCCCTTCCAGCAGTCGGACGGGGCGACCGTCCGGAGCGTCGGCGATCAGGTCCAGCGGCAGGCCGAGCTTTGAATAAACGGTCGCGGCGATGTCCGCGCTGTGGTACTCATCTTTGGCGACGGTGCCACCTTCCCCATCGGTTTCGCCAAGGATGTGCCCGCCCGGAACCCCCGCTCCCGCCATCAGAGCAAACCCGGAACTCGCCCAGTGATCGCGTCCGCTTGCCGAGTTGATTTTTGGTGTCCGTCCAAAGTCGGTTAGCCAGCAAACAAGCGTTGAGTCCAGCATGCCTTTGTCTTCAAGATCGGCCAGAAGCTGCGGCAGCGCCTGGTCGACCGGGGGAATCCGGCTGTCTTTCAGAGACTTGAAGTTGTTGGCGTGAGTGTCCCAGCCGCCATCAGTGACCGTGACGAACCGGACTCCCGTTTCGATCAACCGCCGAGCCAGCAGGCAGCTTTGACCGAATTGATGTCGCCCATAGCGATCTCGAAGTTTTGGATCCTCTTCATCGATCGCAAACGCTGTCTTTGTCTGGGGCGAGGTGATCATGTTGAACGCCGCCTGGAAGTTCTCTTCAAGAGCTTCGAACTTAGCCGGCTGAAGATCCGCTTTCTTTTGCAGGTCGTCGATTCTGGCCAGCATCTGCCGTCGCCGATCGACGCGAGCCATGGTCGTTCCTTTGGCGGGGCTGATGTCGCGAACGCTGAATTTCTCCGCGTTGGGATCTTCGAGCATTGTGAACGGGCTGTGTTCGAGGCCGAGAATCCCGGACGTCCCGCCGCCAAATCGTTGATCCACCTGACTGCCCAGTTGCACGAATGGTGGCAGCGCAGACTTGAAGCCTTTCACGTAGCTGACGACCGAACCGTAAGTTGGGTACGCCAGCGCTGGGTTGAATCTCCGACCGGACATCACGAACTGATCAGCAGACCCATGACTGCCGTTCTGCGGGTTCCAGCCGCGTAGAACGGCAAACCGATTCAGCTCCCTGGCCAGTGTCGGAACAATCTCTGTGAACTTCACTCCGGGGACAGCGGTGTCAATGACACCAAACTCGCCGCGAATACTGACGGGCGCCTCTGGTTTTGGATCAAGCGTGTCATGATGACTGGTTCCACCACGCGTCCAGATCAGGATGCAATTCACGTCGCTGGAAGAAGGTGCCGCCGAAGCCTTTCGAGCGGCGAGCAGAGTCGGCAGACTCAACCCGAGTCCACCAAGCGATCCAACTTGAAGAAAGCTGCGACGCGACATGCCTTCGCACGTGCGGTCGATTCCGGAAAGTAGATTGAGCATCGCAGAACTCCTGGGCAGGAAAGAGTGGGGAGTGTTCGGGAAGGCAGGACGCTGTAAAGGCGGGATCGACCAGTGAACCGAGAAGGCTGTGCCGCTCGGAACTCCTGAAGAATCAGATTATACGAATTGGAGAAAACAGATCAAAGCACGTTTACTTGATCGACAGGATAGGGCAGTCATTTTCAACTCCTTGACGGTCTTATTCGAGCGTTCGTAAACTCGCGCCGGCTGAGCTCGCAAATCTGTTAATTCGTTCGGAACATTCGACAACGCCGACATAGCACTTTCAGGAGATACTTTGGTGCAGATTACCGTGAACGACGAACCTCGCCACGTCGATTCGGGAACGACCATCGCTGATCTGCTGACTGAACTGGGGATGCGACCAAAGTTCGTAGCGGTTGAGCGGAACCTGGAACTCGTACCTCGGGCACGTCACGCCGAATGTGAACTCGCGGAAAACGACCGACTGGAAGTTGTCACTCTTGTCGGCGGCGGCTAGCTCCGGTGGCAGGTCGACATGTCAGAGTCGCTCTATCCGGTTGATACTCTCTGTTTTGAATCATTTGAGAAAGCAAGTGTCTGAATGTCGGACAAACCACTCGTTCTGGGAACTCATACTCTGCAGTCCCGATTGATCGTCGGCACGGGGAAGTATGCGACCTTCGATCAGATGCAGCAGTGTCTGGAAGCCAGTGGTTCGGACGTGATTACGGTGGCTGTTCGACGCGAGCGATTGATTGACGCGGATGGTCGCAACATTCTCGACTTCATCGACCTGAGCCGATACACAATTCTTCCGAACACGGCCGGTTGCTTTACCGCTGAAGACGCGATCCGAGTGGCTCGACTGGGCCGTGAGATACTGGAAGGGCTCGAGAACCCCGGATCTGACTGGGTCAAGCTGGAGGTGCTGGGCGACACGAAGACGCTGCTGCCTGATCCGATCGCGACATTGCAGGCAACTGAAGCCCTGGTCAAAGATGGGTTTCAGGTCCTGTGCTACACGACTGACGACCCCATTACAGCGAAGCGTCTGAAGGACGCCGGCGCGACGTCAGTCATGCCCGCCGGAAGCCCCATTGGCAGCGGTCAGGGCGTGCTCAACCCGAACAATATCCGCATCTGCCTGGAGTATCTGAAGGGCGACGACCCCGATTACCCGATGATCATTGATGCCGGGGTCGGCTCTGCCAGCGATGTCGCCTTTGCGATGGAACTTGGCTGCGACGGAGTGCTGCTCAATACGGCTATAGCGGGAGCGAAAGATCCGCTGACCATGTCTTCCGCGATGAAGAATGCCTGCCTTGCAGGTCGACAATCTTTCCTCGCAGGTCGGATCCCGAAGAAGCTCTATGCGACGGCTTCGAGCCCGGAAACAGGCATCATCAGTCCGTCCGTGCGGTAGCAACTTCGGCACGTTTCCATTGGCAGCTACGTGAGCGGGTGGCTTTATCGGGCAGCGTCCTCGACTACTCCGTGATCGCGGGGATGATCAGCCCCAGCCGGAGCATTTCTTCGACAAGTCCTTTCGCCAGTGGCCCGGCGACTCGTCCGCCAGAACCGCCGTGTTCCAGGACAGCCACAAACGCGATCTGTGGATCTTCGGCGGGAACGTAGCCGGCGAACCAGCCGTGGTCCCGACCTGAACCGGTTTCGGCAGTGCCTGTCTTTCCGGCGATCGAAATGTCTTTCAGGAAGACGGTGCGATGGCCGGTTCCACCGCGAGAGGCAACCACCTGTTCGAGTCCCGCTCGCACGTACTGCAACGTTCGGTCGGAGATCGGCACGTGTTCCTTCTGAGCCGGAACAAGTACCGAAGTCGCCGGTTGTCCCGATGAACTGTGAGACGTAATCGCTCGCACAACTCGCGGCGTCGGCAGGTCACCGCCCGTCGCCACTGCAGCCATCAGGCGAGCAATCTGCAGAGGAGTGACTGACAGTCGCGATTGACCGATTGCCAGACCGAGCGTGTCGCCGTCGTACCAAGGTTCCAGCGGTTCCGTCTCGGCGTTCGAGGTCGCGTCTGCCGTCTCTTCTTCAAATCGGGCCAGTGTGACGGTCTGTGTAGCTGCCGGTCTGGGCAGGTGTCCCGAGCTTTCGAACGGCAGATCGATCCCCGTCGGACGTCCGAATCCGAGCCGTTCGGACCAGGCAACCAGCGGTCCGGCGGTCATCTCGGCGCCGACCGTGTAGAAGTAAACGTTGCACGACTTGCAGAGCGCATCCACCAGTGACACATCGTTGTGCCCGATTCCGTAATGACGGTAAATGTAGCATCGATGCCGCTCCGGAGTTTTCAGGTAACCTCGGCAATCGACCGACCGTTCCGGGTCCAGCGTTCCACTTTCCAGACCCGCAATTGCGGTCAGCGTTTTGAAGACCGAGCCCGGAGCGACTGCCATGCTGGTGACGCGTGGGAACATCGGGCTGCGCAGGTCGCGCTGCAATGCCTGCCAGAGTTGCTCGTTGTGATCAACCAGCAACCTCAGGTCGAATCGAGGTGCCGCGGCCGCACACAGAATCTGACCGGAATGCACGTTAATCGCGATCAGGCATCCGCCTGTTGGCCGGGACGCTGATCGTTCTTCCGATTCTGAAATTGCCGCGAGTTCAAGCTGCTGCTGCCAACCCTCTGAGCCTTCTGGAAACCATTTCAGTGGCGAACTGCCTGTTGCCGCGTCGAGCAGCGATTCCGCGTGACGCTGCAGCGGTTCGACAATCGCCAGATCGATGTCCGATCCCGGTCGCGCCTGCCGAACGACTTCCCGAAGAATGATCTCACCCGCCGAATTCGACACGATCCGCTCCAGCCCTCGCTGGCCTTTGAGATACCGATCGTACGAACGTTCGACGCCTGTCCGCCCCGTTCGGTCTCCCGTTTTTAGTTCGCTGCTTCCGTTGTCGTCCGAGTCCGCTGCCTGTCTGGCAACGTCGTCGTCATCAACTGGTTGCCGGGTTCCGACAATGTGAGCGGCCAGTGAACCGTGCGGATAATCCCGTTCGGTTCGCATTTCAAAATCGACACCGGGGTACAGTTCAGACCGTGACACGATCGCTGCGACGTGTTCATACGGAAGGTCTTCAGTGATAACGTGATACGCGAACTCTTCCCGCACTTCGACCGGTTCGGGACGTCTCCGTTTGGGAGGCGTCGTCAACTCCGTTCTCAGACGTTCCCAAACCGAGCCCCAGAGGTTCTGTCCGTCTGCTTCCTGTGACTGTTCCTGACGTTGGGCCAGTGCTTCTTCTTCCGCTCGACGATCACGGTTTCGTTCGACCAGCTCAACGATTCGCTCGACGCGTCGCTGAACTTCTCCGCGACGCTGTGCAAACTGTTCAACGGACATGCCGATCGCCGTAGCGAGTCGACTATGCATTTGCTGCCGCTCGGTCAGGACTTCCTGCTCGGCAGCGTCGATCTGTTTGCGGTCCGAGCGATCTTCGCTGCTTAGCCTCTCGCGAGCTCGGCGTCGGAGCCACAAACCGTCAGCGGGCTCTTCAAGCCAGCGGTAATGCACCTTCAATTCATAGGTGGCGACGTCGCGAGCCAGTTCGCGACCGTCAATCAGAATTCTCCCGTCCGTCGTCTCAATCGGCTTGAAGGTTTCGGTCACTCGCGATTCAAACCCGGCAATGAAATCTTCCGACTGAAAGGCCTGCAGCGTCGCGAGTTTCCCAACGACGATGAGCAAGGGTACGAGAATGAGCAGAAACAAGCTGACCAGCCGCATGCCCGGATTCCTGTCCAGGCCGAATTCCTCGCGCAGCCCCGGCCCAGGTTCTGATTCCGACAGAATATTTCCAGGGCGGTTAAGCATCCGATAATTCCAGAACACGTCGGTCAATGAGCGGGGTTTCGAACGGGCGACACGATTCGAAGGATGGATAGAACTGCCGCCACCACGATCGTCATCACGGCGGCCGCGAGGGCCGATGAAATCGCGATTGAAGCGGCCAGCTGCTCAGGAGCGGCAGTCGAGGCGCCGGCCAGTATGGAGCTCGCCGCAACCAGCATCGCCATCAGGCATCCGCACACGAAACTGACGATGAAGATTCGCGATGAGGTTTCCAGGGCGGCCGCGGTAATGGCTCGCTGCAGCACGCAAGTGGCGACAATCGTCACGGCCATCAGCAGGCCAGGCTGGTGACTCGAAAAGGCGTCGAGCGTCAGTCCGTAGATTGTCGCCGCCAGAACTGCATGTGTTGTGTTGGGAAGCGTCGCCAGCCAGGGCAGCAGCATCCACACGAAGGAACCATGAGGAGTGACAAGTCCGGTTTCAGGTCTCAGCGATGACTCGATAGCAAGCAGACCATAAGCGGCCAGCAGAAGTGTGAAATAGCGTGTCACCGTTCGGAATTCCTCACATGTCAGTCATGCCTCACGCAGCCATGAGTGAGGCGTTTGACTTTCGCCTTGTAGCCTTGTAGGGCCGGTTCCTACCGGCCGAGCGAGCGAGAGTGTGTGTGGCCGGTAGGAACCGGCCCTACGGAAGCTCAGCGCAAATGCGCTAAGACGCAAAGGTTTGCCAGGTCTCTTGCGTCTTCGCGACTTTGCGCTGTTGTCAGTCTGGAATCGGGTGTTGGAGTTTCGAATCGGTCGTTGATTTCGGGAACGACGATCTCGACGCTTCGTAATTCACTTAGCTCAACTTCTGGACGAACGGTCACGTTCCAGTTCAGAGCCCCTGGCGAAAGTTCGGCTGTGCTCACGTGGCCAAACAGCATCGGTGCATTGAGCGAGCGTTCCGTTGGCGAATAAACCGGCATGCCGACTTCGACAAGTTCGGTCGCCGGGATCTGCGTCAGCTCGCATAGTCCTTCGGAGGTCAAATAGGATCGGCCTTCGAGCAGTCCCTCGGCACCAAATGAAAACCCGGCGGCGGCGTTTGATCCTGCGGTCGTGGTGCGAGCCAGTACGGCGAGGGTCCGAAAACCGGGATCGGTCAAATACTGCAGCGAGCTTGTCCAGCGACCCGTTTCAACAATTCTGCCGACAATGCATCGTCCGGCGAAGACGGGCGAGCCGTCCGTGACGCTGAGTTCTGAACCGGCTTCGACAACAGGAAGGTCGCCGTTCAAGACCCACAGGTCAGAGCCCACTCCATCCGTGCGGCCTCGATCCAGAATCTGATGGGATTTCAATTCTGAGAGAATCTCACGTCCCAGAACTCTCGCCCGCACAGCTCGCAAGCGAACAAGCGATGGCGAAGTGTGAACGGCGAAGGGAGTCGCACCGTGACGCTCGGCATTCGCCAGCGTCCGGGAGACCGACTCGGCCGCCAGCTGAGCCTGTCGTTCGCGCAGCTGACTTTGCTCGAGCTCGGTCTGCAGTTGTTCGATCTTCAGCTGTTGCTCAGTCAGCTTGCCGTCGAGCAGTCCCTGCCAGCGTGATTCAGCAGCGGACACGGTCCACGCCACACAACGCTGTCCGGGAGAAACGGCGACTCGAATCAGATCCCGCACGGGCGACGTCGCCGAAGCGGGAAGTACAGCGAACATCGCTGCGGCAAGCAGGCAGGCGGCGAGCACCTGGAAGGTGCCATTGTTCTGTGAGTCCGTCATGAACCACCCTGTCACGCCGCGTTATCGATGGTTTCAAACCGGTCCTGCCACTCGGTGAGATGTTCGAGGCAGATCGCCGCTCCACGAGCCACCGTGTAAAGCGGCTCATCAGCAACGCGAACAGGAATGCCGAGCTGCTCGTGCATCAGTCGGTCGAGACCTCGCAGCAGCGCCCCACCACCCGTCAGCACCATGCCTGTATCAACGATGTCGGCGACCAGTTCCGGCTTACATCGTTCGATGACCGACTTGACACAGTCGACGATCAATTCGAGAGCCGGATTGAGGGCTTCACGAATTTCCTCACTGGTCACGACTGCTTTGCGAGGTACGCCGCTGATCGTATCCAGTCCGCGAATGTCGCTGGTCAGTTCCTGCTCCAGTGGGAAGGCACTGCCCAGTCGGATTTTGATCTGCTCAGCTGTTTGCGAACCGATCTTCAGAGAGAAGTGCTGCTTCATGTAATCGACAATAGCCGCGTCGAGCTTGTCTCCAGCGACGCGAACGGATTCGCTCACGACGATTTCGCCAAGACTCAGAATCGCGACGTCCGACGTTCCGCCTCCGATATCACAAACCATGCTGGCGATCGGTTCAGAAATCGGCAGCCCGGCTCCAATCGCGGCAGCTCGGGGTTCTTCGATGAGGTAGACACGCCCGGCTCCCGCTCGCTCGGCACTGTTAAAGACAGCTCGCTTTTCCACAGGAGTAATGCCGCCGGGAACGGCGATGACGACGCGAGGACGCATGCCTCGCACGTGGCGGCTGGCCTTCTGAATGAAGTACCTCAGCATCGCTTCGCATTGTTCGAAGTCGGTGATCACGCCGTCTTTCAGAGGGCGGACGGCGGTGATCGACTCGGGAGTTCGACCGAGCATCTGCTTCGCCAGCTTGCCGACAGCAGCGCCTTTGCCGAGCACTCGCCGAGTGCCTTTCTGCAGCGCAACGACAGATGGCTCGTTCAGAACGATTCCTTCGCCCTGAATGATCACAAGTGTATTGGCTGTTCCGAGATCAATTGCCAGATCCGGACAGAGTCTCTGACGCATCCAGTTCAACACGCGTTACCGGCCATCCCTGGTCTGAAGAGGTGTGTCGTCGACGCGCCTCGAAGCTAAGGCACGCAATCATCCTGATTCAACCGCCCGACATCCTACGGGGGCAATCACAGGCTCGGATTTGTATCCCGGGTTCGAAAACAGGGCAATATGGGGTTTCCAGCGGAAGCCCGGATCTCCTGCCTTACTGATCGGAAAATTCACAACCTCGGCGGCAAGGCGAGCTGCAAATCTGATATTGGGCGAGCACTGAGCGACGATTTCGTTCAGAACACTCGTCTTTCGTTCGAGTTTCATCGCCTCTGCTGCAGCTTTACAAACTGCGGACTTTGATTCGCGGGACGTGGATTCAGTCCGGCAGTTCGCTGAGCAGAATTCTGCGGTAGGCAATTCCGCCCGCAATTCCGTCCAAACAGATCAAGCCGCGTTCCGGAACTGTCTCCTTCGTGGCTTTTGTCTCGAGCACTTTCTTCCCGTTCACTACGACGGTCACTTCTTTATCCACCACACGGAATTCGAGGGTGTTCCACTCTCCGGACGGTTTGACGACGTTCTCGCTGGGCCCGTCCTGCCCGAAGAGCGACCCGGAAGAATACTGATCTGCCCCTTTGCCTGAGTCGTTGGACAGGTGAATTTTGTGGGCCAGATCGACCAGTTCGCCATTGCCTGGGTAGTGGAAAAAAACGCCCCCCTGCGCCGTCAGTGTGTTGTCCGTTTTCCATTCCAGACTCATTTCAAAGTTGCGGTATTCCTTCTGCGAGGCCATCAACGAACCGTTCGATCGTTCGCTGTCGGTCTCGTACGAGTTTCCGTCGATCTTCCACTGTCGAGGCCCGATCGGCCGCCACTTCACGTACAGATACAAAGCTTCTTCCAGCTTGTCGGCTTCGGCAACGACGGGCGTGTCTGCGGCCAGTGCTCTGGCCTCTTTCAGGAAGGCGACGCCCTTTCCGAAATTGGTTCGATCGAGTTCGGCGACTGCCTGAGCAAGTTTTCGCCGCGCCTGCCGTTCTCGGAATGTTGCCACGAATTCGCCGGAACGTTCGAATCGCTGTTCACGTGCCCGTTCGAGTGCCTGCACATCGTACGCCAGCATCACGGCGAACAGGAATTGGGCCTGGGTGTCCTCTTTCTCAACGCCTGCGTCGAAGATGCCAGACAACTCTGTCGAAGGCAGTTCGATCAATTTCTTGCGAACTTCCACGTCGCCGCGTTTTCCGATCAGTTCACCGTTTTCAAAACGGGTGACTTCCAGCCGCAAAGCTCCTATGCGAATTGTCTCGCCGGTTTTGAAACCCGCAGCAATGTCGTCGATCCTGCTCCAGAAATCGCGAATTGACTTCAGGTCTGCGGAGTCCCACGTCAGCTGCTCTGAAAACTTCTGCAGTTCGGGATTGGCCGCAGCGTTGCGGAGCAGGCCTTCGGCTTCTTCATACTGTCGCGTGTTCAGCAGGGTCGTGAAAATGTTCCAGTGCGATGTGTACGGCAGCGGAATAGTGCGAGGGTCGACGGGTTTTGGTATCGGCTTATCTTCTGGAACCATCTCTGGGTCAGGACTCGGGTCGGTCACAGCAGCGATGACACGCTTTGCCGGAATCGATTTCCCACGCGGCGCAACACCCCACTGTGGGCCTTCGGAAATTCGGACCATAAACAGGTCGCCGCTCTTCTGCGGCTCGTCTGAATAGAACAGCCACTGCTCGTCGCTGCTGACAAAGAACTGCCGGTGTCGTTTACTGGGCTGATAATTGGGAAGTTCCAGTTCGGCGATCGTTGCTTCTTCGATGAACTTCCTGACGGGCGAGGTACGGCGGTAGCGAGTCAGAGTTTTTCCGTTAAACGTGTACTGACGCAATCCGTCGGGTGAAAGACAGGGATGCGTGCCAGCCAGTTCAACTTTGTACGTCTTGCCGAAGTCGTCGGTCCTTTTCGTTCGACTTGAAGTGAGCGTGCGGACCTGACCATCTCCGGTTTCTTCGACCCAGTAGATTCGCAGGCCATCACCAAGCATTTGAGATGAGGTCCATGTCGGAGCCAGACTATTGCTATGCCGCAAAGCGTCTCTTGAGTCGAAGCCTGCCAGCGGGTTGGCTCGTGCCAGCGACATCAGTCGAGCTTTTTCTGGTACCGCGTAGACAATGTACAACGAGTCGTCAGTGATGCTGGGTGTGGCTGGAAGATCCGCGCTGCGGCTGATGATTCGCGGCTCGTCAAAGTCGTGATACGGCGTCAGCCGCGTCGAGACAAAGATGCCGCGACCCTCCTGACGATCGCCGACAAACCAGATCGAAAGCCGATCCGGAGTGAGGTATGGATCGATCTCCGGGCGGCTGGAGTTCAGCACAGTAAGTGCGATTGGTTCTCCGACCGCCGCGTTCAGATGTGGAGCCCTAAGGATGTCGCTGCCGTCGCCGGTGCCGTCGTTTGATGGTTCGAGAGTCACCTCGCTGTCTTCGCCGACGTCGATCAGACGGGACAGATCAAAGGAGCCCTCGCGGAAGACGGTGACGGTCCGTGCTCCCTGTTCGGCGGTGATAGCGCAGGGAGTCGTGACGAATTCGCCATCGGCACGGCGAACAGGTTCGCCGTCAACAAGGACGGCAAAGCCCGGTTCCGGAGTGTAGACCCGCAGGAGTCCGATCATGAACTGCGGCGGTGCCAGTTGAGGAACTCCGACTGCGGACGGATCGTCGCCGTCGGATGCTTCCGTGCCCGGTTCCGGATCGACGCCAGCCAGGTCCGAACTCCCGCCGCCGGGCAAGAACATCGTCACGACGGTGACAAGGACCAGCAGTATCAACACGCCTCCGCCCGCCATCATCAGCCGCTTCGGAGGCAGTTGCCGTGCTGTTTCGAATTGTCGTCGTGCGGTTGCAACGAACTGCTCCGCGAGCAGGGAAAATTTCGAGGAGCCAGACTCAGCGTCCACTGCGTGGTCGGATAACTCCGCTGGCTCGCCATCTGAGTCAGTGTCCTGAGTTTCCTCTGCGAGAACTCCCGCCGAGCTGGAAGTCTTGCTGCGAGGAAAGTATCCGGCCACTGCGAACAGACGTCCGTCTTCGCCCTGGTAATCCCCAACCAGCAGCCGTTTCGGATCAAAGCTGGCCGCCTGATCGCGACACCATTTTCTGACGACCGCTGACACGGACTTCTTGAATCCGATTTTGTCATCGGATTGCCAGACGTCAGCCGATTCGATGACAGTCGCTGTCTTTGAGAAATTCAGCCCCTCGTGTTCGTCACGAAATTCCTGCGCGAGCGCTGCCGCCTGCTTCGAGGGATCAAAACCCGATCCAAGAATGAACAGAACCTGGCACTTGCGCGAACGGCGGGAAGCCGAATTCGAAGAGGCCGCATCGTTATCTGGTTCGCCCGGATCAGCAGGCATGAAGTCAACTCCGAGTGCAGTGATATCGTTCGTTACCAACAGCTTCTACAGACCTGCTCTGCGTCTGTGATCGGTCACGGTCTAACCGCCGCTGACGGGTGGGAAACAGCTGATCGAGTGAGATTCTGCCAGTGATGCCGAATCGCTCGCGTAGTCCGTTCCGATAGCGACGTGCAGGTTGGCGATGACGGGTTCGAGTGCAGGATACTGTTTTCGGATCGCCTTTCTCAAATCGCCGACAGTCGCACCTTCCGGAACGTCGACGGAAATTGTCTCCGCGTCAGCAAGATCTTTAGCGCGAGCGAACAGCCGAATATTCAACAGCATATGAAATCTCTGCACCGGTTTGCGTTTTCGAATCCATCGGGTCGGAATTCTGATCGCCCGCGTCCTGCCCCGAACGATAAAGCGACGAATGCCGGAATCACATGCAACGCGATGCCGGGACGATCCTGCCTCGTTCCCTCACGTCTCTTCGGAAGTCTGTTCAACGCTTCGCCGGAGCGTTGCTTGCAGTTCCCGGTCAGGATGGTGGAATCCTGACGAAGGCTCAACGGCGGTTGCCATCTTTCCGCCGATGAGTGTGGCGACGGGGCGTGAATCCTTCTCGAATAACATCGACCATGGGTCGGTCGCTGATTCTGCACCGAGCGAGATGATGCACAGGTCTGCCCGGGTTCCCAGAGTGATTGTTCCGGAAATGTCTGCCGCGCCGAGCGATCGTGATCCTCGCAGGGTCCCCATTTCCAGAATCTGCGACAGACGGTCCGGCGTGACCTGCCGTGCCAGAAACTGCATTTCGGACCACAGCGAGTAATCCGGATTTGACGAGCGACCGTCAGTGCCGATGCAGATTGACGCCCCGGCATCCAGAAGCCTTTCCCATGGATGGTCTGCGTGATCAAAGAACGCGTGGGTTCTCGGGCAGAAGACGGTGGTCACGTTGGGATGCGTTGCCAGAAAATCGATTTCGTCGTCGGCGAGGTAATTGCCATGGGCAATCAGCGAGTGAGGAAGTTCGCCGAGCGGCAGCAGGTAATCCAGCGGACGGGTGTGTTTTGGAATGATTCCCGGTCGCCACAGATCGAATCGCGTCAGCATGTCGAAGAACTCACCCGTGCCCGAGTTCAACAATTCGAGTTCGGCTCGCGTCTCTGCCAGATGGATGCACAGCGGAACGTCCTCTGCGGCGGCCAGATTCACCAGACGATGGAACAGGTCCAGAGAAACACTGTACGGAGCGTGTGGGCTAATGGCAGGAAGTAGTCGGTGATGGCCCGCGTGTTGAGCAGCAAGGCAATCCACGATGTGCTGCCTGGCGATGTCAAGTTGCGGGGCCTCCTGGTCAGGCAACAGGCCGATCAGCTCCCGGAAGGCAACGATGGACGGGCCTCCGTCAGAAACGCAACCTGGGAACCAGTCTCCTGTCACGATGTCGCCGACAAGCGTGGAGCCTGTCGCAGCAGCCTCGACCGAGCCTGCTCTGGTGTAATCTGCCAGAGAACCCGCACGCTCGCGACGATGAGCGAGCAGTCGACCGATCCAGCTCGTAAACGGCAGTGCCGGCTCAATCGGGGAATCGAGGTTGCTGAATTCCAGGTGGGCGTGAGCGTTCACCAGACCGGGAACAATCGCCACGTTACCCAGGTCAAGAGTATTACTGTCTGTCTGTCCGGGCAGCGGTTCGACGGCGGAAATGACGCCATCGGAAATCTCGACCACACCGCGTTCAATCGGCGGCTGATCAACGGGAAAGATCCAGCGGGCGAGCAGTCGCATCATGGCTGCTCCGAATTTTCGTCGTCGCTACGGATCGCGTGCAGATCGAAGCTCGTCGACGCCACCATGCTCCGCACAACACACAGCACGAATGCCGCAACGTCTTTCGAGGCGGGTTCCGGGTTGCGGCGAATCATTCCGTAACAGAGGCACGTTTTGAGGTGGAACATTTCACGGTCAACGGTGGTCAACAACGAAAAACCAGAACGAAGCGAAGACACTCACAATCGTGAGCGCGACTCACTGGCGACTTACTCGGGAAGGCTGTGGTCTGGGCGGTCAACGATCGCGTGGTCGCGGACGTGTGGCAGCATGGAAACATCAAGTGGAAGCTCCATGTGGAGGGATTATTCCGTTCGGACGTTGCCTTGCTGCCAGTTGCTGTCGACAGATCGCCAGCGGCTTTCGTTTGGAGCTTCGTCTTTCAGGCTGGCGGGCAACCGGTGAGAGCGGATTCCGTCGTAGGATTGCAACATTGAGTAACGATAAATCGACTGCGGCATGCCGACGGCTGTGAATACCGGGTGCCCGGTGGCGGGAAACGGGCCGCCGTGATTCATGGCGGGAGACACGGCGACTCCTGTGGGCATTTTGTCGTCGAGCAGTCGACCGACTTTCGTGCGCAGCGCCGGAGCAATCCGGTCGTAAACCGCGTCGTCAGTGCCGGACGTGTTGCTGTAAATGCAGCCGGTCAGGTTTCCTTCGAGCGACTCGGCGATCTGTTCCGCCTGAGCGGCATCCGCAGCGATCACGAACAGCGAGCCGTTGCCGAATGCTTCAGCCTGCAGCGCTTCCGGGTGCTCCAGAAACTTTGCTCCGTCCACTGTCAGCAGCGTGTTCTGGCAGCAGAAGCCGGCACCGCCGCCAGGCTCGCCGCCGACAAGCAACTTTGCGCCAGCCTCTCGCAGCGCCGCCACTCCTGAGAGAAAGCTCGTCTGCACTGCTTCGCTGAGGAATGTTCCGACAGGAGCTGCGGAGAACTTTGCGGCGACGGTAGAAACAAACTCATCAGTCTTTCCCCCTGCAAGCAGCACCACCATGCCGGGATTCGTGCAGAACTGGCCGGTGCCCATCAGGCAGCTGCCCGAAAAGTCGCCAGCGATGTCGTCGAGACGTTCTTCCAGCGCCCCCGGCAGAATGAAGACCGGGTTGATGCTCGATAGTTCCAGATAGATGGGGTTTCCGGCTTTGTCGGCAGCTTCTTTCAATCGAAGGCCTGCTGATCTTGAACCCGTGTAGCCGATGGCTCCGACGGATGGGTGTCCGACAAACCGGCAACCATCGTCGTGGCTCGTCCGGTAAATCAGCTGCACGAATCCGGCGGGCATCTCCGTTTCCTGTGAGGCCGCAAACGCTTCTTCCGCGAGCAGCCGGGTCGTTCCAGGATGGGACGAGTGCCCTTTGCCGATAACAGGATTTCCAGCCGCGACCGCTGCGGCAAAGTCGCCTCCGGAAACGCTGTTGAAGGCGAACGGAAAATTGTTTGGACCGAAGACAGCGACTGGTCCGATGGGTCCGTGCATCGAGCGGATGTTGGCTTTCGTGTCGATGGTCGGGCAGGCCCACGAACCCTCGCGAGCCGCTCTGGCGGCCTGTCTCAACTGGTCTGTCGTGCGAGGGAGTTCGCCACTCTTCAACCGGGGAGAAACCGGCAATGCCGTCTCCTGATGGGCGAGAGCGACCAGCTCATCAGCGCGAGCTTCGATTCGGTCTGCGTAGCGTTCGAGAAAAGCAGCGAAGCGTTCGCCGGGCCAACCTCGCATCTCACGCGAGGCCTCGACGGAGGCGGCGATCACCTGTTCGAGGTCATCCCACGGGCTGACCGGGTAAGAACCATCGATGGGTTCGCACGTGGCCGGATTTACCGCCTGGAAGAATGTGGTGCCGGTGGAAGCTCGCCATTGGCCATTGATCAAAACGTTGTGCTGCATGTTACTTGATCTTTCAAAAAAGAAGCCGAAGCCCGAAGGCTTCGGCGTTCGTGAGTCATCCGGCTTCGGCGGAAATTAAACATCTTCTGTTCGCGCAGCGGACCCGGCTCTGAAGTTACTACTTTGCTGGTCGGGCTCCAATGAACTTCTCCGTTTTCTGTTTTGGACCGTTGACGTCGGCGTATGGCGTTTGTTTCTTGAGCGACAAAAAATCTTCGCTGCCTTCGTCAGTCGAGGAAAAGTCGATCGAAGACACTCGCTGATTATCACGAATGATGATTTCCCGTTCTCCGGCTTTAATGTCCGCAGGCAGCTTTCGGTCTGACCAGTTCTGATCCACTCCGCCTCCGGCTGCCGAAAAGAACTGGTCAAAGCTCTTGTCGTCGAACTCGTTCTCGATCAGCAGTTCCGGACCATTCACCTGAGCAAACAGATTCCGCTGAATCGCCAGGCCAGAAGAGCCTGAAAGGCCCCCGCCCCCGGACGGCATGTGGCTCATGGCCATTCCGGCGCGGCTGCACTTATAGAATGTCGTGTTGTAGACCTGAACGTCTCTGAGAGTCGGCGGGCCGCCCGAAAAGGAGATGCCGATACCGGCGTCGGCGATGATGTTTTTTCGCATCTCGATGGATGTCACGTCGCCTTCAATCAGGATGCCGTTTTCCTGAGGACCGAACAGGCGGCAGTTCAGCAATCTGATACGGCTGGTGCCGTCGTCTCCGGATGTAAAATGAATGCCTGCAGTCGTGCGTCCACTGCCTCGCAGATCAATGTTTTCCAGAATGATCTCGTTGCCACTGAAGCCAACAACTCCCTGCATTGAAATACCGACCTTCGAGAATCCTGACACTGCCAGTTGTTTCAGACTGGTGCGACTCAGATAGCCCGACAATTCAATGGCCACATCCTTGCCGGAAGCGGCCACGTCGAAGCCTTGAATCAGCAGGTTCTCGATACCAGTGAGTCGAATCGCCGGGCCACTGCCAGTTGGTGCCAACCTGGCTGGCGACACTCCGACCGACAGAATCTGAATCCCAGGAGGAAAAGCACTTTTCGAATTATCGACGATGATGGCTTCGCTGTATGTCTCTCCGCCGGTTACTTCGACTTTACAACTCGCGCGTCGGGAGCTGCCGCCCGTGTCGTAGCGGCCTTTATTAACCTTGATGTAATTAAGTGCTGCGCCGATCGTTGGGAAGTCTCCTCCAGGTCCGACCTTCACCAATGGACCGAGAAACTTGCCGCCCGTGCCAGGCACTACCTTGGAAGTTCCGGAACCAGACGACGCCCCCTTTTCGACTGTCGACGATTTTGATTTTGTTCCGCCCGCAGTCTTCTTTGGCTCCGGCTTGCCCTCGTCCCCACCAGTGAATGCGAAGTATGCCCCGGCAGCCACGACAAGTGCGACAACGACTCCGGCAATGATCCCGATTGGCGGCTTCTTCTTTCTCTTTGCGGTCGCTCCCGCAGAAACCTGACCGGCGGCTGCCTGAGGTGCGGCTCCAAACGCAGGGACTTCTGTCGAGAACGCAGGCTGAGTCTGTTGTCCGAAAGATTGTTCCCCAGCAAAGTCTGGCTGGATACCTGGATCGAAGGGCTGAGCGGGTTCGGAAAACATCGGCGCCGCGTCCACTCCCGGAAACTGTGGAACTTCCGGGTTAAGCGGAGCAACTGGCTGGGCAAAAGACGGCACCAGATCCACGTTTCCCTGACTGGAATCGTCGACAGGATTCAGAAGCGTGGCATCAGAAGCAGGCTCGGCGGGAGTGTTCGTCGTCGACGGAATAAAAGTACCCGTTTGTGCCAGGGCTGACTGTGTCTCTTCTCCCGAATCGGTGAGTCCCGGAAATCCCTGGCCGGTCGGCGTTCCACCAAGCAAGCTCGGATACTCATCGTCCTGCTCAATCGGTTCGGGAAGAATCGACGGATCGAAGTCGGCCAGTGGTTCGCCAGCCGAAGGGTCGGGCGACCATTGCTCAAGCTCATCCTCCGCAGGTCCCAGAGCAGTGGATTCCAATTCAGCTGGTTCCAGTTCGACAGACTGCTCGGGAATCGAGTTTGAAACCAACTTAGCGATAGGGGCCGATTCGAGTTCTGGCTCATCTCCGGTTTCGACGGGTTCAACCGGGATTGCTGCGGCGACCTCCTGCAGCGCACCCGGAGCTGAGTCAGGTGCGCCGGTGATCGGTGCGACCGGAATTCGCTCAGCAACGACAGCTGCGGGGACAGCTGCGGCAACTGGTGGAGAATTCGACTCAGACGTTTCAGTCTGGTTGCCTTCTACTGGCACCGAGTGCTGAGAAACTGAAGTATGAGTCGAGTCTTCTGCGACGATCTTGTCCTCGACCTGAATTTCCGCAGCTTCAACTTTGATTGGAAGATCGGGTTCGGCGAACGCGGGGACGTGTGAGTTGTCACCACCGCCATCGAAACCTGACAGAAATGCACCGAATCCTGGGTCAGCACCACCGTCCGCTGTTGCAAACGATGCAGGTTCACCGAAAACGGCTTCTTGAACTGTTTCGTGCGACGAGACATCTCCCGAAGGAGTGATCACTGGCACATCGACAGCCAGCGATGGCGGCGTGGAGTTCTGCAGAAGTGTGTCGCTGCTCGTTGCAACCGTTGTTGATGCAGGCAAGGCAGCTGAGGAAACGGCTGCGGTTGGTACAGGGGCAGCTGGTACAGGCGCGGTTGCAACGGGTGCAGTTGCAACGGGTGCCGCTATCGGAAGTGCAACAGCAGCAGGTACGACCGCTCGAGCAACCGGAATCGCTCCACCAGACGCGCCAATGTCCGACTTCAGAAACGCGTCGGGATGAGCCTTACGCCATTCCGGCGTGGCGTAAATCTTCAACCAGCGTGTTAACGCGGTCGCTACTTCACCCATCGTCTGAAACCGCTCATCCGGCTTCTTGGCCATCATACGGTTGACGATGATGACCAGCTCTCTACCGCGTTGAGTGTCGCCTGCTTCCGGTCGTTCTTCCGCAATGGCTGGCGGCTCTTTTGTCTGATGAAACATCAGCCGTTGCGTGAGAGTGCCTTCTCGGAATGGAGGATGTCCGGTCAGCGCAAAGTAGGCCGAACAACCCAGTCCGTAAATGTCCGCCCGATGGTCGGCGGTGTGGCTGTCCATTGCCTGTTCAGGAGCAAGGTAATCAGCAGTTCCCAGAACCTTTTCGTCATGCGCCAGTGTGAGCGGGTTGTCATCGGCAACTTCTGAAAACCTGGCAAGTCCAAGATCGAGCACCTTGACGACTTCTGATCGATCAACCAGCAGATTTCCCGGCTTGACATCGCGATGTATCAATCCGTTCTTGTGAGCATTCTCAAGGCCCAATGCCGCCTGGCGGAAGTACTCGGCTGTGTTATCGAGTGAAAGCGGACCTTTCGCTTTGATCAGGTCGTGCAGGCTTTCCCCATCGACGTACTCCATCACGAGAAAGTGAATATCCTTGTCACCTTCGGATTCGTGATCAATGTCGTACGCGCGAACAATATTCGGATGGTCCAGCGACGCGACTGCGCGCGCTTCGCGATGAAACCTCGCCAGGTACGATGAATCATCAACACGTTTTATCGGGAGCACCTTAATCGCACATTGGCGACGCATTAGAATGTGCTCGGCCAGGTACACCGAACTCATCCCGCCTTTTCCAAGCAGACGCCGCAGTCGATACTTGCCCAGTGAAAATCCTTTGTGCTTTCCCTTGAGCAGTTTCTCCGCCTGCCATTCGGTCAGCAGTTCCCGGTCAATCAGAGAATCCGCGAGAGCCGCTGCATCGGCGACGTTATGACCGTGATCTTCCAGATCGTTGACTTCACGCTTCAGACGATCTGCTTCGATGAGACCACTCTGCTGGATCAGACTGAGAAATGATTCGGCGCTGATTCTGGACATGGATGCTCTTGCACAGGCTGCGCGGCAATAAGTACCGCGGATTCAAGCCGAGCATTCGGAGACATCTCCGATGACGAATTACTCGCGGTAACAACTGCTAAACTACCAGCGAATTCCGCAGCTTTCCAGCAACCTCTGGCCGTTCTGCAGGTTCCGAATGACATTCGACCACCCTCGCGCGATCTCAGTGGCCATCTGTCAGGAACATCGAAAATGCGCAGTCGGCAAATTCATGACGCGTCCGACTGAGGAAATCGTGACAACTGATACTCCACAAACGGTGCCTCGCATGGATTTCCGCTCGCGATGTGGAACCGTCCGCGTCCAGGTTCTGCAATAATCGCGGCCACTGTCCGACCGGAATTCGGCAACATGGCGTTCCCGTGTCCTGTGTGCGGATGTCGACAGATACTGACCGGATGGCCGTCATGATCCGCCAGAATCGATTTCATCAAGGCGACGTCCAGCGATCCCTTTCGTTTGCCGAGCAACGTGTTGATCCGGTCGAGCCTGGGGAACGAGTCCGACAGGCTGGCAGCGTCGTTCGCTTCACAGGCATACGGCGAACAGAGAAAGTGGTTCGAATGCGCGAGAAATCCTTCACTGTCGACTGCGATCTCTGAAGGCCCTTCAGCGGTCAGTTCGACGTCGAGAATCTCGCTGGCACCGTCACACAGAACGTAGTTTCCGCTCGAGCAAACAGGGTAAGAATTCATCACGGCCCGTACTGCTGGCAGGTTTTTCTGTTCGAGAATCAATCGCTTCAGCGGATAGTGCGAAAGTCCAGGACGCCACGCTGGGCCCCCTCCGAGTGAATTAGCAAAGTGAGCCACGCCGTGCTCGTTCAGCCCGTGATAGCCGATCATTCCTCCGAAAGTCCACATGATGACTTCTGGCCGCCCGTCGGGTTTAAGATGCAGCAAGTACGCGAAATCCCGCATCTCACCGTCCATGTCGCTCGTCTGTCCGATCAGCACTTCGCCGCTGGCTGTAACCTGCGGACCAAGTACGAACGTGGTACACGCTTCGGTCGTGCGTCCGATAAGTTCGCCTCGAAGTTGAAGAGCCAAAGCGGCTTCAAACCGAATGCCTGCTCCTTCGGCGAGACCTCTGACCTCTTCGAGCAATTGGGGACAGTGCTTTTCGAATAAAGGCTGAAACGTCCGGGCCTGGCGAGTAACCTCGCCATGACGCAGCCGAAACGACTCGCACATCCAGCCGAAAAACCCGGCGATCTTAAGTCGAGCCTGCTCACCATGCTGGCGCCCAAGTTCCAGCGGGCAGCCCTCAGCCTTAATGAGCGGGTACCGAAACGAACTTTCCTGCAGCAAACGTGGCATACCAGGTCCTGCGGCCCGCGCTTCAAGCAAGCGCACTACTCACGGTCAGATTTCGATTCACCCATCCCGAACAGCGGCCACCATTTGGGTGAATGGAGTCACGATCCGGAAACTGATTTGGTTGTCTCTGCATTGAGCCGCCTCGACTGGAAAATCGCGACTCGCCGTTGATGCTCAATCACGATCGCATCCGGACTACATTGACCTGCGAGTCGTGTGCCGGATTCGTTGCTGAACGTGCGTCATCATAGCAACCTCTTCCGGTCTGACGATCATCGAAGATTAATCCGTCGCGCAGCAATGTTCAGATTCGGTCTGATTCATGACAGGGATAGAAAAGAATTTGCGAAGACGTTTTGAATTTTATCGCGGATGGGTCTCGCGACCCGTCCGCGTGAATTCCCGCACGCGTGCATAATATTTGAGACCCTGCGTGTGGCGACGTTACACGCCGGGAAACACACCGGTTCCGGCGATGAGACCATCCTTCATGTAGATCTGACGTTTCGCCTGGCGAGCAACTTCTGCTTCATGAGTCACCATGATGATCGTTCGCCCTTCCGCGTTCAGATTTTTGAGCAGCTTCATGATCTCGGCCCCGGTTGCCGAATCCAGATTCCCTGTTGGCTCGTCCGCCAGAATGATTTTCGGGTCACTGACCAGTGCTCTCGCGATCGCGACTCGCTGCTGCTGTCCACCTGAGAGTTGAAACGGACGGTGCGTCAATCTGTCTTCCAATCCAACCATTCGAGCCAGTTCTCGACACCATGCTCGATCCTTAGCAGACAGCGACGGAGCCCCAGCGCGATAGTGCAGCGGGATTTCGATGTTCTCCAGTACGGTGTACTGTGGAACCAGGTTGTACGACTGGAAGATAAAGCCAATCATCTGGTTGCGAATGGCGGACAACTGATTGTCGTTCAGCTGAGAAACCGCTTTGCCGCCAATGATGTACTCACCCTTCGTCGGTCGATCGAGCGCTCCCAGCAGGTTCAGCAGGGTGCTCTTCCCGCTGCCGGACGAGCCCATGATCGCAATGTAGTCGCCTTCCGGGACTACCAGCGAGACTCCCTGCAGTGCTTTTACGATGTGACCACCCAGGTCGTAATACTTGTGGATGTCGATCACTTCTGCGGCATTCGACATTGGTTTAAATCCTTGAATTTCCAGGCGTATCCCAACTCCGTTACCGGAGCGAGAGTCGCGACGAATCGTCTGGCGGTCGATTGATCAGGCTGAAACGTGACCTCATCAGATATCAAATGATGAAATGCCGATAACCACCGCTTTGTTTTAAGAAACAGGGAAGGAATCAGTTCCCGGATTTTCGCAGGGCCGGTTCCCACCGGTCAGTAGAATCCGGCCCTGCCGTCGGCGGATTTCAATAGCGTTGTGAAATGACTGCTTCCAGGTAAGGGATCTGTGTTTCCCGAAAAGTCGTCACCACAGACAGAATTGTCGGCGACGGATCGGTCACAGCTGACCCGGAAGCTGAGGAATGTCACTTTTTGGCACTCCTATTCGGCATCCAGAGCCGATTTGACAAGCGAATTCGTGGTTTCAGGACTCACTTGACTGGTGATTTGACCCGATTTCGTGTGCAATCCCCGAGCGGATGTACGAATTTCAGTATTGGAGAGTTTCTTGAGTCAGTTAGACACCCCGGCAGCCCCTCGATTTGAGGACCTTGGCCTCAGCGACGCAATGATGCAATCCCTTAAGAAAATGGGGTTCGAAGCGCCCAGTCCCATTCAGGCAGGTCTGTTACCTGTCGCGTTGACTGGGAAGGATTGCATCGGACAGGCGCACACAGGGACGGGTAAGACTGCTGCTTTTGTGATCCCGATTCTGGAGCACATCGATTACGACTCAAAGCGACCGTTGGCCCTGATTCTCACGCCGACGCGAGAACTCAGCGAGCAGGTCGCCGAAGAAGTTCGGAAGCTGTCGACGAACCGGGATGTCCGAGTCGTATCGATCGTTGGTGGGAAATCAATTCGGGCTCAGGTTGATGAGTTGAACCGAGGAGCTCAAATTGTCGTCGGAACGCCTGGCCGTATCATCGACCTCATGAACCGCCGGTCGCTCGATCTTTCGACGCTGGACTTTGTCGTGCTGGACGAAGCTGACCGGATGCTCGACATCGGCTTCCGCCCGGACATCGAAAAAATCCTCAAACGCTGCCCGGCAGAACGTCAGACTTTACTGCTGTCAGCGACGTTGCCGCCGCCCGTTGAACGGCTTGCGCAGCGGTATATGAAGAATCCGGAAATGGTCGACCTGTCGCAGGATGCAGTGGTCACTCGCCAGATTGAGCAGTATTACGTCACGGTCGACGAAGATCGAAAGTTTCCGACGCTCGTAAGATTGCTCGCTCAGGAACGTCCTCAGCAGGCGATCGTCTTCACTCGAACAAAGCGACGGGCTGACGAACTATTCAACAAGTTCCGCGCCAAGCTGCCGAGTGTTGAGACCCTGCATGGAGACCTTCAGCAATCTAAACGT
Organism: Planctomycetota bacterium; assembly: GCA_027624335.1. Lineage (GTDB taxonomy): Bacteria > Planctomycetota > Planctomycetia > Planctomycetales > Planctomycetaceae > JABMPE01. The sequence goes on along the minus strand of JAQBWV010000030.1, from coordinate 14,392 downwards.
GACAGCGTGATGAAGCGCGTTCGCGCAGGTGAGGTCCGACTGCTGATCGCGACGGACGTCGTCGGGCGAGGCATCGACGTCAGCGGGATCTCACACATCATCAACTATGATGTGCCTGAATTCTGCGACGACTACGTGCATCGAATCGGGCGTACCGGTCGCATGTCATCAGACACTCCTGGCATTGCCATCATGTTTGTAACGCGAGAACAGGGCGACGAACTGACTCGCATCGAGATTCGCGTGAACAACATGCTGGAACTCTACAAGATCGACGGATTCGCACCCGCCCGCTCGGTGGCACCGACAAAGATCGCCGACCGATCCGGACCACGAACCCGTTTCAGTCGGTAGGGAATGGGTTCGATATCGGAGACTCCCAATTGCAGGGCAGTTAATATTGGCCACGCTTGAGCCAACGTCCGAGTTCACGAACAGACTCCGCAATAGATGCGAGGTTCGATCTGCTGACTCAAGTTCATGGCGGAGATTCTTTCGATCCGCCGTAGAGCGCAATCTGGACATGCAGCAATCTTCTGAGCATCCCACGTGTCCATGAAAACTCGTCCGGCGTGGAGTTCGAATCCCTGCTCCTGCACCGTTTCCATCGAAGCGAGTTGAGGCGGAGCGAACCATCCGGCGAGTCGCAACTGCTCCATGACTCCGTTGCCGCCACGAGTCGGCACGATCGAGCAACACGACACTCCCTGCTCGAACGCAAACTCGATCGACCGCAGAGCCCACTCAACACCTTCAGCCTCACTGAGAAACGGGGGCCGCAGCAGAATGAACGTCCGAAGCCGAATTCCTTCGCTGCTGAGTTTCCTCGCCGCTCGCGAGAAATCGTCCGTCGTCATCTGTTTGTTGAGTCGCGGTAGAACTTCCGGATGGATGGTTTCAAGACCGATCGCGATTTCGAGTTCGACATTGTGTACTGCAAGCAGATCGCGAAACACGAAGCACCCATCGCCGCAGAGCTTTGGATGGTTTTCGACGATCACCGATCGAAAGTGTTGAACGCGGTCCACGATCGCTGTCCAGTCTTCCCGTGGGATTGCCTTCGGATCAAAGAAGTTGCCCGAATTATATAGCTTGACGTGTTGAGCCTTTGGTAGCCGTTCCAGGGCAAAATCAATCTGCCGCGGAATCGCTCCGATGGGCAGTGACTCGACCGTCGTGTTTTTCCAGAGATCGCACATCAGGCAGCGGAACGGGCACTCGCGATTCGTGAGAAAGATGGTCGCAACGTCGTCGATCCTTCCGTCAGCCGTTCGCTCTTTCTCGACAAGAAACTCGTACGGTCGATCGACGTCGAGCGAGTTCCGCTGAGGTCTCGCCGCAAGAATTTCGTGATCCGAAATGCCTGACAATGGCAGTTTCACGTTGACTCCACTGTTAGGTCAGTTTCCGTCTGACGGAGGTCACCAATCGCACCGCGCACGAAAAGACGGCGGCACGATGCTGAACCGTGCCGCCGTCGAAAGTGTATTCAGTTGCGGAAGAAAAACCGCCAGGCAACTACCTTGTCGAGTTTTGACTACCAATCGGGTCCCAGCCTGCGATCGCTGCTTCCGGAGCAAGCACAAAGATCTCGACGCGGCGGTTCAGGCCACGCGACTTATCGTCTGTGTTCGGGACAACGGGTTGATTGTCGGCGTAACCGGCTGCTCCCATTCGCTCTTTCCCAAGCCCATTCTTGCCCAGCGTTACAACCACGCTGTCTGCCCGGTTGGTCGACAAATGCCAGTTGGTCGGATGCTGCGCTCGAGTTGAAGCCTTGCTGATCGGTTTATCGTCCGTGTGGCCGACAACCAGAATGTTCAGTCGGCGAGCCTCGCCTTCGTTCATGATCTTTGCAAAGTCGCTCAGCAAGGGTGACGCACTGGACTTGATCGTCGCGCTTCCCGAGTCAAACAGAATGTCCGAAGAAAACTTGCTGACACCCGTGTCGGGATCAAAGTTGAATCCCGGGTACTTTTTCGCCAGGTCTGCAAACTTCTGATTCGCTGACTGCGGAAGCGGATTCTGCAGATTCTTTAACTGATCCTGCAGCGAGACGAAGCGGTCTCGCAGCTGTGTTCGTTCGGAATTGAGATTGTCCAGCCGTGAGTTGGCAACCTGTAGTCGGCTTTTCAGATCCGCATTCTCTTTATTGAACTGCGCGATCGACTGAGCGGTCGCCGCATTCTGATCGGCCAGTGCTTTGTTCTGGCCGTGGAGATCGCGCAGTTGCAGCTGACTTTGTCGCAGCCACGTGTTTGGAACGAGATTACAGCCCGATTGCCCCACGGCGAGAGCACTCGCAAAAAGACAGATAAGGGCGCGTGACGAAACAGACATTCACAACTCCTTTTCGAACCGTCTGCACTGATAATCAGGAGAGAGGCAGTTTGTTTGAGGGAGGCGACACGCAGGCCCGCGGGAAGGCATCGTTGTCGAAGAAGGAGAAACAGGACTCGGCGAAAGCGTCGCATGCCCTGTGGAAACAGGAACGCTCGAAACTCAGACCGAAGCTGTCGAAGGGGTACGTTGAGGGAGGGAGATGGCTGAGACGTGCGTAGTGCTCGACAGGACGTCGAATGATGTGAAGCGAAGGGAACATCGAGGAGGTCGCGGTTTATAACGGACGGCCATGCGGCGACAAATAGCAGTTTTTTCGAGTTTCAAACGGGTTTCCGTTCGAATCGTCGCAATTCCTCCAGCACGAGATTAACCGGCAAATGTCCCCTCAGGCCGCTCCATTTTCTGAAAAAGCTCTGTTAGACTCGGACGCTGCGCCTCGTCGTCCGTCCCGACAAGTCGAGGCAAGGATGCGGCCCAGGAATAACGGTCAAATATTCGGAAGGCTGACGCAAAGACGCTAAGACACAAAGGATCACAAAGAAGAAGCCGCCCTGTTGGCTCCTTCATGATTGTCGATGCGCCCTCAATTGGACGGGTTCAAGAGCAGGTCTTTGCCAATAGCCGCGTCTTAGTGTTTTCGCGTCAGGGCAGAATATCTGGCGACAGCCAATCGTTTATCTTCGGAAGTGGATTAGCGACGCTGCGGGCGGCACAGTTTTTCGTTCCTGTCGATTCACATCAATTGAACAACTCTCACAGGCGGACTTCGTAGTGACTGCAACATCGGTAATCGGGCTCCAATGGGGAGACGAAGCAAAAGGGAAAATCGTCGACCTGTTGACTGCGGAACACGACGTCGTCGTCCGCTATCTGGGCGGCAATAACGCCGGCCACACGGTCATTTTCGACGGCGAAACCTACAAGCTCTCGTTGCTGCCGGCCGGCATTCTGCACAGCCACGTCGTCTCGGTAATTGCGACGGGTGTTGTTATTAATCCCAAAGCGTTCCTCACGGAACTGGCTGGCATCGTGGAACGGCGAGGGGAAGTTCCTCCGGAGCGACTGCAGATCAGCGACCGAGCGCACGTCATCTTTCCATACCACACGGCGGAAGAAGCCGCGTTCGAGAAGGCTCGCGGTGGTGACGCCATCGGCACCACGATGCGCGGCATTGGAACCTGCTACCGCGACAAGGCCGGTCGAACTCACGCCATCCGCATGGGCGATCTGACCCACCCGGATCGATTGAGGCGGCGGCTGGAGGAAGTCGTGCCGCAGAAGAACCGTGCGATTGCTTCGCTCGACGACGAGTTTACACCTTTCTCGGTCGATGAAATCTTTGAAGAGTACTGCGGCTATGCCGACCAGCTTCGTCCTTATGTGACAGACACGACGGCCTTCCTCCACCGATCGATCAATGAGGGACGCCGACTGCTGTTCGAAGGTGCTCAGGGGTGCCTGCTCGACATCGACCACGGAACATTCCCATACGTGACCTCGTCCAACAGTTCCGGCTGCGGCATTCACAGCGGCAGCGGCGTGTCCGAACGTGTCATCAATCGGATGATCGGAATCGTCAAGGCCTACACAACGCGAGTCGGCGGCGGTCCATTCCCGACAGAACTCGATAATGAAATCGGCCAGCACATTCGCGAAGTCGGTCGTGAATACGGGACAGTCACTGGTCGACCTCGCCGTTGCGGCTGGTTCGACGCTGTCGCCACAGGTTATGGAGCGCGCCTCAGTGGAGTCGATTGCATCGCCGTGATGCTGGTCGATGTGCTGGACGGGCTGGACGAAATTCAGGTTTGCGAGGCGTACGATTTCAACGGTGTTCGCACAACCGACTTCCCGTCGCACGTCGAAGATCTGGCGCAGATGAAGCCAATCTATCGAACGCTGCCAGGCTGGAAAACGGACATCACCGGAATTCGTAAGCGAGCCGATCTTCCGGAAAACGCGATGCGTTACGTCGACACAATTTCCGAGCTGGTAGGCTACCCGGTTGAAATTATTTCTGTCGGTCCGGACCGGGCGCAGACGATTCTCGACTAACGTTCGAAGTCAGACGGGCAGGCTCGACGGGGATTATCCAACTCTCAGGGAAGTGAAATGGTCACACGATTCTTCACTGTGTTGTCGATCGCTGCCTTCCAGCTTCTGACGGTCGGGTATTGTCTCGCGGAGCCGCCACATGTCAGTTACATCTTCCCGGCTGGCGGCCAGCGTGGGACAGACGTCTCGTTCAAAGTCGGCGGTCACTATCTGCACGAGGGCTGCCCGTTTGAGATGGCCGGGCCAGGGGTGTTGGCGGCATCCCGGATTGAACGAACGGAAACCGTCTGGTTCGAAGGTCCACTCATTCCGCAGCCAGCTTCGCAGCAGAAAGAGGACTATCCGAAGGACTACCTCGGACACGTCACCATTGCGAGCGACGCAACGCTCGGTTCGCGTCGCTGGCGAGTGAGTACTTCGCAGGGCGTCACACCACAACTGAAGTTTGTCGTTGGTGACCTCCCGGAAGTTGTCGAGGAAGAAATTGACGGCGAGTCTGTGTCTGTCAGCGTCCAGCTTCCCGTAACGATCAACGGTCGCATCTTTCCGAGAGAAGACGTCGACATCTGGGAATTCGAAGCTCAGGCTGGCGAGCGAATCGCTTGCGAAGTGAACGCCGCCAGAATCGGCTCACCACTGGATTCCCGTATTGAAGTCCGCAGTCCCAGGGGCGACGTGCTGATTGAAAACGTCGACGCTCTGGGAGTCGACTCGTTCCTGCAGTTCGTGGCTCCGGATACTGGTCATTATGAATGCCGAATTCACGACATCGAATTCAAAGGTCTTCAGGATTACGTCTACCGTCTGACAATTCGCAAGGGGCCTCACATTGATTCCGTCTTCCCGCTCGGCGGACGCCGTGGAGAACAGGTAACGCTGCACTTCGCCGGGACAGACCTTCCCTTAAGAGAAACGTCGATTCTGATTCCCTCGAATGCAGACGATCAATTTCATTGGAGTCTGCCAGACGGCCGGTTTAACAGCATGACGCTCGTGGCCGGCAACGCGCCGGAACGATTGGAAGCGGAGCCAAATAACACGGTTGAAGCCGCCTCGGCAGACGTCGGTTTTTCGAAGGAAGGGCTGACTCTTAACGGGAGAATCGATCAACCAGGAGACGTCGATCTCTATAAGTTCTCCGCCGAAGCCGGCAGAACACTCCTTCTGGAAGTTCATGCGGAGCGACTCGGAACTCCGTTGGACTCGGTACTTAGCGTGCTTTCCAGTGATGGTCAGCAGCTTATGGCAAACGACGACCTTGCCGGGGGCATACAGGATTCGCGAATTGTCTGGAAGGTTCCTGATGGAGAGTTCTTCTTCGTGCAGATTCAAGACCAGTTTGACGATCGTGGTGACGCTCGTTTCGCGTATCGAGTTTCGATCACAGAGGTGTCTGCTGCTGACTTTGCACTCAGACTTCCTGCAGAAACGGCGAATGTCACGCAGGGCGGCGAAACGAAAATCAAGGTCACGCTTGACCGCTCGTACGGATTCAAAGGTGAAGTCGAAGTTTCAGTCGAAGGGCTCCCCAAAGGCGTCACTTGTGAAACGGTGAAAATCGCGAAGAATCGTCAGGACGTGCAATTGATTCTCAAGGCAGACGAGTCGGCGATTCCTCAAGTGGCGGAACTTCGAGTCGTCGGCAAGACCATCGACATCGAACCGGAATTGAAACGCGAAGCGATGTTCGAAGGGGCGGCCAATGAGAAACCGGTCGCGGGACTGACTCTTGGTGTCGCCATCAAGACACCGTTCAAGGTCTTCTCGCCGTTTGAAACTCGCTACGCGTCGCGCGGCACCACTTACACACGGCATTTTCAGATCGATCGAGGCGGTTACGAAGGTCCGATAGAAATTGAGGCTGCCGACCGACAGGTTCGACATCTGCAGGGCGTGATCGGCGAAAAGCTGATCGTCCCGCCAGGTGAATCGGAATTCGACTACACCGTCAGTCTTCCCCCGTGGATGGAGATTGGTCGCACAAGTCGCTTCTGCCTGATGGGCTCGGCGTTTGTTGAGGACAAGTCAGGTACGAAACACCGAGTCAGTTACTCGTCTCAGGCACAGGACGACCAGGTGATCGTTCTCGTTGACCCCGTCAGGATCAGCGTTCAGCTTCCGGCGACAACGTTCGTCATGCGTTGCGGTGACTCGATCGAGATCCCGGTTACGGTACAGCGAGGTACTGGACTCAAGGGCGCTGTCGAGATCAACGTTTCAGCACCGTCGCATCTGCAAGGATGGTCGGCAACGCCGTTCGTTATTGCGAGGGATCAGGATTCTGGCCTCTTGCAACTGCATCTTGATGAGCAGGCAACCAGCCAGTTCAACGCCCCGCTCGTGGTGACCGCGAAGATGAAAGACGGCGAAGGAAATCCCGTCTGGACAGAGTCCCGGATCTACGTCCGGATCCGAGACGCCGGTTCGCCGAAAACAGCCAGTAGATAGTCTGTCCGGCAGAATTCAGTCGAGAAAGTCCAGGTATTCGCTCCGTGTCGTCCGTTCGAAATTCATCCAGGCAAGCAACGCCGGTCGATGCAGACTCCGGTGCGCCGTCTGCGGAAACAACGTCTCCAGCGACGGATCTGTTGCTTCGAATTGCTCTAGCCGCCGGGCTGGGGTGGTATTCTTTCCTGGGATATCTGATTGCCGCCGAGCAGCCTGTCAGTCTGAATGTGCGGCAGATCGCGGAGTCAGACGCGATCGTGCAAGCGTTCGTGGGAGTCAAAGGCGGTGTAAGTGTCATCAAAGTCTGGCGAGGAAATGTTGACACGGAACAACTCGGCGTTGTCCTTCCAGAAGAGGTATCACGACCTGGCGAGTTCATCATTCCATTGCGTCGAACAGCAATGGGTTGGGAGATCACGCCAACCCGGATCGCCGAGGGAATACGGATTGTCTATCCCGCTACTGAACAGTCGGTCGAGAAACTGGCAGAGTTACTGAAGCATCAGGAAGATTCTGGAATCTGAAGTTCCAAGAGTTCAACAATTACCGGTCTACGATACATCACAGAATCATGCTGCATGCGGAAGTGCTTCGCGCAGGCAGTCATCAGAACCGAACGCGAATTCATGGCAATCGGAAAAGTCTATCTTGTTGGCGGCGGACCGGGTGATCCTGGCCTGATCTCCGTGCGCGGTGTTGAGTGCCTTAAACTTGCAGATGAAGTGCTCTACGACGGGCTCGTCAATCCGCTTCTGCTGCGACACACGAAGGCGCATTGCGAAAGAACCTGCCGCTCAGATGGTCCCGCAGGACGCATCCTGAAGCAGGACGAGATCAACCAGCGACTCGTCGATGCGGCCCTCGCGGGAAAAACTGTCGTGCGACTCAAAGGTGGCGATCCCTTCATTTTCGGTCGCGGTTCCGAAGAAGCTGCCTGCCTGCGGAAACACGGCATCGAGTACGAGATCGTTCCCGGTATCACCGCCGCGACTGCCGCCGGTGAGTACGCCGGATTCTCGCTGACTCATCGTGAATCGGCGTCGATGGTGACCTTCGTGACTGGCCATGAAGCGCCCGACAAATCCGACGCTGCCATTGATTATTCACAGCTCGCCGCGTTGCCTGGCACGCTGGTGTTTTACATGGGGCTGAATCAGTTGCCACGGATATCCGCGTCGCTGCTGCAGCACGGCAAGCGCTCCGACACACCGACCGCCGTCATCAGTCGAGCCACAACTCCGGACCAGCGGACCGTTGTGGCTCCACTTGTCGAGATCGCCAACGCCGTTGCTCAAGCAAAGTTTCATGCGCCGTCGCTGATCATCGTCGGCGACTGCGTCCGACAGCGGGATGAACTCGCCTGGTTTGAAGATCGCCCTCTGTTCGGACAAAGGATTGGAATCACTCGACCAGCCGACCAGGCTCAACCCCAGATCGATCGATCGATTGAACTTGGTGCTCAACCTGTCCTCATTCCCGCGATCAGAATTGCTCCCATTGATGACTGGACCACAGTCGATAACACGCTGCAGCGGCTCAGCGAGTTCGACTGGCTGATCTTCACTAGTGTGAACGGAGTTCACGCTTTGCTCGACAGGTTGTGGGAACTGGGCGGCGACGCCAGGCAACTGGCCGGACTCCGAATTGCCACGATCGGTACCTCAACCTCAGAAGCACTGGCCGACTATCACCTGCGTGCCGATCTTGTTCCTGGCGAGTTTCGTGCCGAGGCACTTGCCGAAGCCCTGGCCCCCCACGTCAACGGTCAGAGGATCCTCTGGGCTCGGGCCAGTCGTGGTCGTGAGGTTCTGCCTCGTGAACTGCAGAGATCTGGTGCGACGATCGAAGAACTGGTCGTTTATCAGAACCTCGACGCGCAATCACTTTCTGACGAAGCCCTCGCGGCGCTTGGTGCCGGAGAACTCAACTGGATCGGTCTGAGCAGCCCGTCGATCGCGCGCCGCATCGCCGAGCTGCTTCCAGAATCTGCTCGGGCGAAATTCGGATCATCACTGCGTATTGCTACGATCAGCCCCGTGACAAGTGCCGCCGCCAGGGAAGCCGGTCTTCCCGTCCACGCCGAAGCAACCACGTACACGTGGGACGGTATTTTCGACGCGATCAAGTCCTGCGTTCACGGCTGAATCACGAGCAACGCTGATCGTCAAAAAGAAAGCCCGCCAGATCCGAATGAATCTGACGGGGCGATTTCAGTTTAGCGTTCCGATTAGTCCCGGTCCGCATACTTCTGGCTTCTCTGCTATTTACGCTTTTGGAGCTGCCGGTGCAGCAGCAGCCTCTTTGGCCGGAGCTGCGGGAGCAGCTTCTTTCGCTGGAGCTGGAGCAGCGTCTGCGGCTGGAGCTGCCGGAGCCGGAGCTTTTTCTTCGTACGGCGGTGGAGCTGGAGCGTCTTCAACCTTGCTGCCACCAGCCGATGGGCTCAGTTCGGCAGCCGGAGCGTGACCGCCGCTGCAGCTCGTTGGAGCCGGGTTGCAACATGACGGTGCCGGGTTGCAGCACTTGTTGCCGCCGAGCCTTGGCAGGCTCAGTTTTGGCAGCTTGAAGTTGGAAAACAGACCGCCGTTGCAGCACTTCGGAGCGGAATTGCAGCACGAAGCCTTGGGAGCACAGCTATTTCCGAAAAACAGAAAACCGGCCTGAGCCTGGGCTCCAGACAGCGCGAACGCCGCCAGTGCAGCACAAATCGTTGCAGTACGTCTCATCAGAATTCTCCCTGGAGTGTCAGAGTCAGCGAATCTGCACATGAACAGACCCGCAAGTACAAACTGTTTCGCAGCAACACTTAACGCAAACACTGCGTCTCGTGGATTCAGACTTGCCGAGCCGCCGCCAGTCAGTGGCGTTACGTGGCTTCTGAAGATTCCGATTCTGACGGTCAAGCTGTCTGCGTAACCTACAGTGACTAAGGTATCTGCGAGGCATGTGAAGTCAACTGTGCGGAGCAAAACCTGGTGAGTTACCTGAGATGAGCTGTAGATTAGCGCGGCCACTTGAGCTTCTTCCCGTTGGGCGCGAACATGTCGGGATTCCCGGTTTGTGACCTTATATGGATGCGGACATGCCAACTCGAATCATTAGTCTCAGCGTTCGAGACATCCGGTTCCCGACGTCTCAGAATCTTGACGGTTCGGATGCGATGAATCCCGATCCCGATTACTCGTGCGCCTACGTCACGCTGCACACGGATCATCCGGACGGTCTGGAAGGCAACGGGATCACGTTCACGATCGGACGCGGCAACGAACTTTGTGTTGCCGGAGTCGAAGCGTTGCGACCGCTGATCGTCGGCCACACCCTGGAATCGTTCACTGAAAACATGGGAGCATTCTGGCGACACATGACTGGCGACAGTCAACTCCGCTGGGTGGGTCCCGACAAAGGGGTCATCCATCTGGCAACGGCAGCTGTCGTCAACGCCGTCTGGGATCTCTACGCGAAGGTCGAACAGAAACCGTTGTGGAAACTGCTCGTCGACATGACTCCCGAGCAACTCGTGTCGTGCATCGATTTTCGATATATCACTGACGCACTGACTCCGGCAGAGGCCGTCGAACTGTTGCGGCGTCACGATGCCACGAAGGCCGAACGCATTGCCCACATGGAGCAGGAGGGGTACCCCAGCTACACGACGTCAGCCGGTTGGTTGGGTTATTCAGACGACAAACTGCGATCACTCTGCCGAAGCCTGATGGAACGGGGGTGGACGCACTTCAAGATCAAAGTCGGTCGCGACCTGGACGACGACATCCGACGCAGCCGTATCATTCGCGAAGAGATCGGCTGGGACCGCCGTCTGATGATGGATGCCAACCAGGTGTGGGACGTCGAACAGGCCATCGAGCACATGCAGAAGCTGGCCGAGTTCAAACCGTGGTTCATCGAAGAACCCACCAGCCCGGACGATGTGCTCGGTCATGCAACCATTGCGAAGGCCATCGCACCGATTGCTGTGGCTACCGGCGAGATGTGTCAGAACCGGATCATGTTCAAGCAGCTGATGCAGGCCGGAGGTCTGCAGGTCTGTCAGATCGACAGTTGCCGACTCGGCGGCGTGAACGAGATCCTGGCCGTACTGCTGTTGGCCGCAAAATTCGACATCCCAGTCTGTCCACACGCCGGTGGCGTTGGGCTTTGCGAATATGTCCAGCACCTGGCGATTTTTGATTACGTCTCGATCAGCGCGTCGCTCGAAGACCGTCTCACAGAGTATTCCGATCATTTGCACGAGTATTTCGTTGATCCGGTCCGAATGGAACACGGTCGCTACATGCCCCCGACTGCGGCGGGATACAGCATCACGATGACGCCCGAATCGCTCGAAGAGTTCGAATATCCAAACGGAAGTGCCTGGCAAAACTAAGTGTGGTGGCCATCATGTCGCAGGCACGCCGCGATTGCTTCCGGATTGACAAAGATTCAAAAACGGCTTGCGGGCGGCGCATGGAGAATCTGCAGGCGGATCTGTTACAGTTCGCGGTTCACAACGTTTCAAGTGGCAGAAACTGCCATTTTCGAGCTGCGTCTGACTGTCAGGCAGCCGCTCGAATTGACGTGCTGGCAATCCGGATTTTCGCTCCGGACACGTCGCCGCCTGTGGTTCCAGGCCCGCCAGAGTCGCTCCTTACAGAAGGCTCAAGGACCGGTTCGGGATCACACAGGCGATCAACAGACTGATTTGAGTTTCAAAGAAATAAGGACCATTGCCATGAGCGCAATTGCAGGCGTACACGCACGACAGATTCTTGACAGCCGAGGAAATCCAACGGTCGAAGTCGATGTCATTCTGGAAGACGGACAGGTCGGTCGCGCGGCTGTTCCCAGCGGAGCGAGCACTGGCAAGCACGAGGCCTGCGAACTTCGTGATACTGACCGCAAGGATTACTACCTCGGCAAAGGTGTGCTGCAAGCTGTGCAGAACGTCAACGATGAGATCGCTCCACGGTTGATCGACCTCGATGTATTCGATCAGGCAATGATCGATGCCACGATGATCGAACTCGACGGTACCGAGAACAAGTCGCGACTGGGAGCCAACGCGATCCTGGCCTGTTCGCTGGCCAGCGCTCATGCTGGAGCTCAGATCAGCCTGCTGCCGCTGTTCCGCTATCTGGGAGGAGTTGGTGCCAACTGCCTGCCGGCTCCGATGATGAACATCATCAATGGCGGCGAGCATGCCAACAACTCGATCGACCTTCAGGAATTCATGGTGATGCCGCTGGGGTTTGACAACTTCAGCGATGCGTTGCGCTGCGGAGCGGAAGTATTTCATAGCCTCAAGAAAGTGCTGCACGACAAGAACCTCAGTACTGCTGTCGGCGATGAAGGCGGCTTCGCTCCGAACATCGGGTCCAGCGAAGAAGCCATCGAGATGATCGCTTCAGCCGTCGAAAACGCTGGCTACAAATTTGGTGAGCAGGTGAAAATCGCGCTCGATTGTGCAGCGACCGAGTTTTACAACGAGAAGTCGAAGACCTACAAACTCGAAGGTCGCGAAGTCGATTCGGATGGCATGATTGAAATTCTCGCTGGTTGGGTTGAGAAGTACCCAATCTGCTCGATCGAAGACGGTCTGGCGGAAGACGACTGGGACGGCTGGAAAAAACTGACGACTGCTATCGGCAGCAAGTGTCAGCTGGTCGGTGATGATCTGTTCGTGACGAACCCAAGACGTCTGGCTCGCGGAATCAGGGAAGGCATCGCCAACAGCATTCTCGTTAAGGTCAACCAGATCGGAACACTGACCGAGACGATCGAAGCCGTATCAATGGCTCACCGCGCCGGATACACATCTGTCATGAGTCACCGCTCGGGCGAGACCGAAGACAGCACGATTGCAGACCTCGCCGTCGCCCTGGGAACCGGTCAGATCAAGACAGGTTCTGCAAGTCGTACGGATCGTATCTGCAAGTACAACCAGCTTCTCCGCATTGAAGAGATTCTGGGTGGTGCCGCGACCTTCGGTGGGACGATCAGTTAGTCGTCTCAGGTTCTAAATTGATTTTATTCACCAGCCCGGCTGTCCTGGACAGTCGGGCTGGTTTTGTTAGACGTAGTGAACTCGCGAAGACATGCACGACACATGGTTCTTGCAAGCTCAAGGAACCGGATACGCAGGCAGGCAGTAGGGTGCGTGAAACGCACCAGATCGTGGTTGCAGACTCGTGTGAAAAAGTGCGTTCCGCTGCGTTTCACACGCCCAGGGGCTCTGGCTAGCAGCGACACACCGAATTGAGACTCAAAAGTCACAACGCACTATGGCAAAGTCGAACAGACAGAACATAGACCGCCGCTCGCAAAGCAGCGACGTCTCGCCGCATGAGACGTCACTGCTGCAGTGGGTCGTTTCGTTTCTGTTCTGGGGCCAGCTTCTGCTCGCGGGATCGTTGTACGGCAGCGTCGCGATGGCTCCCAAGCTGGCCAGGTATGTTGAACTGAATGACGAATACGTCGCGGCTCAGACGCAGCTCGTGAGGCTGGAGCAGCAGGTTCTGGAACTGCGAAAGATTACGGAGTCACTTGAGCGGGATCCGTCGCTGCTGGAAGAACTGGCCAGGATAGACCTCGACGCCACGCGACCGGGTGAGGAACAGATCCCCCTGCAGGATGACCTGACGCTTCAAAGTCGTATTTCAACGCAGCGAGTCACGGTCTTGGAAACGTCGATCGAGTGGTACTTGCCCCTTCTGATGGAAATGGCGACAGATCGTCAATTGCGAACGACGTCGCTGCTGGTTGCGGCAGTGCTGGTGCTTGTGGCCTTTACGTTTTTTCAGCCATCGCAGGCGGTCCGCTTCAGCACGGGCTGGCAGAATCTGCGGTACGGCAGTTCGTCCATGCTCAGGCGATATCGTGCCGGGTAGGTGTGCTTCAGAAGGTTCGGCCCACAGCCATACTGAACCTACTCGTCCAGCAGAGCGACCAGTAACTCGGCAAACTGTTCGATCCCTTTCCGAGGGATCGTGTGGACATCTGGAAACTCAATGAACTCCACATTGAATCCCGAATTGACAAAGAGGTCCCGCAGCCAGGTCGCCGCTTCAAATGGCAGGATCGGATCGACGGTGCCGTGGCTTTGCAGCACTTTCAGCGGGCCGCGTTTCAGTGCCAGCTCACGCCATTCTTCTTCGCAGAGCAGCGTCCCCGACCAGACGCAGAGCGCTCCCGGCGCCTGATCCATCCGCAATGCAACATCCGTCGCCAGCATCGAACCCTGTGAAAATCCGCCGAGCACGATCTTCGATGCTGGCAAGCCCGTACGGCCTCGCACTTCATCGATCAGTGCCATGAGCATCTGACGAGCGTTGGCGAGTTCCGGCGGATTGTATTTTCGCTGATCACGAAACTCGCCGCGTTGAATCGCCGCGTTGAGTTTTACGACGTCAAGTGGCCACCAGGCTCGACCACCGATCATGCCGAACTCTTCGAGCGACAGTGGAGCCTGGGGGAAAATGAACTGCGTTGACTCCATCAGCCTCGGCTGACAGCGCATCAGCTCGCCGCCGATCGGGACGAGGTCCGTGCCGGG
>JAQBWV010000029.1 GCA_027624335.1 Planctomycetota bacterium | reverse complement strand
TAGAGTCAGACGTTACGGCATTTCCGCAACCCGTTGTGCTGGATGATCAAACTTCCGGGAACCACAGTTGACGGGCCTCGGTTGGTCTGTGCAAACTCCGGGTTTGTCAGCGAACACGAGCTTTTTGGTGGACCGGTTCCTGCCGACTGCATTGCAGTTTGCGTCTCGCTGGGTTCGAGGAACGCACGCGAGGCGTCACCTGTGGGGATGAATGGTTTCACCTGAAGGCATGACGTTTTTTGTTGGAATTGGTTTTATCTGCAGCGGATATGTCTGCTTCTGTGAGTGAGTAGTCGCGGGATTGGCCTGAAACTTCCCCCACTCACGCAATTATTTACGGCGCAAAATGTTATGAATGACGACTTCGATTTCACTCCACCGGAGAATTCGAACGGCGAGAATTCCGGCGCTGGATCGGGCGATGAAGCGGGGAAAAATCCGGACGTTCAGAGCCAGGAAATCCAGCACAGCCAGATTGGGGCACTTGTTCCCGAAAAGGTCGCTCGGGGCGTCTTCAGTACGGGAGCTGTCGTGCTGAACGGATCGCACGAGTTTGTGATCGATTTTCTTTTGAGAATGACTCGGCCGCACCAGGTCGCTGCGCGTGTCGTGATCCCGCCGCCGGTGGTCCCGCGGATGATCCAGGCACTTACCGAGAACATTGCGAATTACCGGAAACAATTCGGTGAGCCGAAACTGCCGGACGCCGCGCAGCCAAAGCCAGGCCAGCCGCAGCCACAGGTTAATGCTCAGGAGTTGTACGAGCAGCTCAAGTGGGGGCAGACTGAAATGAGTGGTGCTTATGCCAACGCCGTCATGATCGGGCACACTCCGACCGAGTTTTCATTCGACTTTATTACTACATTTTTCCCGAAGTCGGTTGTTTCCAGTCGAGTCTTCCTGTCGGCTCCGAACGTGCCTCGATTGCTGGAGTCGCTGAAGCACTCGTGGGAACAGTATCAGAGGAAAGTGAGAGACTCCCAGAATCCACCGCCTCCGATCGCACCGGATTCGTTCGACACAACGCAGTTCTGATCGCGTGAATGTTGAGCTCGCTCGCTTAACCGGGGAAAAATCCTGCAGGCAGTCTCTGTGACGAATTCCAGATCTGAATTCTCGAACGCCGATCGCGAAGCCGCGAATCGATTGATCGAACTGGCTCTTCAGGAAGACCTGGCCGGTATTGGCGATTTGACGTGCGACGCCCTGATTGGTCCTGCAGACCGCGCCGAAGTTCTGGTTGTCGCGAGAGAGGCTGGAATCGTCGCGGGGCTGGTAATTGGGGAGCTCGTCTTCGACCAGGTGGATCCATTGGTCGGTTGGGTTCCAGAAGTTCCGGACGGAACGCTGGTGCAACCAGGGCAGATAGTCGCTCGGGCCGCCGGACCACTTTCTGGGATTCTGATTGGTGAGCGCACCGTTCTTAACTTTCTCAGTCACCTCAGCGGGATCGCCAGTCTGACTCGCGAGTTCGTCGATGCCGTTCACGGAACAGCAGCCACGATTCTTGACACGAGGAAAACGCTGCCGGGGTGGCGGAGTCTCGCAAAGTACGCCGTGCGTGCCGGAGGCGGCACGAATCATAGGATGGGACTTTTTGACGGCGTTCTCGTGAAAGACAACCATATCGCTGCCTGGTCCCGGCTCGTCGGAAATTCTCGATTGGCCGACGCGGTGCGACAGGCGAGAGCCGGTGCGCCGCCGGGAGTTTCCGTCGAATTCGAAGTCGACACGCTGGAGCAGTTAAGAGACGTCCTGGATGGTCAGCCGGACATCGTACTGCTCGACAATATGACGCCAGACCAACTGACTCGAGCAGTACGATTGCGAAACGAAATCGCGCCGCGAGTCCTGCTGGAAGCATCGGGAGGAGTAACGCTGGGAACTGTGCGAACGATCGCCGAAACTGGCGTCGAGCGTATCAGCATCGGAGCATTGACACACTCCGCACGGTGTTTCGATCTGGGTTTCGATTTTCACCATATCGGCTGACTTCGCCACATGAATTGATCATTGACCGAGTGTCCGACAGATGTTCGACCCAGCGTCTGCACGAAGGTGTTGGGGCCAAACGACAGCAACGTGATAAAACAACCGGAGCCACCTGATGAGAAGTCACCTTCAAACTGTTACGAAGCCATGCAACGACATCAGTCGACGCGATGTCTTACGCCGCATCACTGCGGCAGGTGCGTTCGCTGCGTTCCCGCAGAGCATTCTGATGGCGGCGGGAGTCGCTGATGAGTACGTCGGCCTGGATTCAAGTCGTTATCTCAGCGACCTGAAAGTTCTCGCGAAAATTGAGAATTCGAAAGTCTTCACGGAGGGCCCCGCCGCGGACGCGCACGGGAATCTCTACTTCACGAACGTGGCCGCAAACAGAATCCTCAAGTGGGACGGCACGTCTTTGACCGTGTTTCGTGAGAATTCCAACGCCGCCAATGGCCTCTACTTTGAACCCGACGGCAGCCTGCTGGCCTGCGAGGGCGGAGTCGGACGCGTTACCCGCACCAATATGAAGTCCGGCGAGGTCACAGTTCTCGCAGACAGTTACAACGGGTTTCCACTGGCCTCTCCGAACGACCTCTGCTGCGACGCTTCAGGCCGCATCTATTTCACATCACGTCCCGGTGGTGAAGATCCAACGAAGGGCAACGTCAACGCCGTGTACCGGATCGACTCCGACCGCACGCTGACGCAGTTGCTCAAATGGCCTGACATTCACATGCCCAACGGCATCGTGATCTCGCCAGACAATCGGACGCTGTACCTGATCGAGGCGCATCCGGAAGCGGATCGGAATCGAAACATCCTCGCCTTTAATCTGCTTCCCGACGGCTCGTTGAGCAATCGACGGACGCTGATCGACTTCTATCCGGGACGCAGCGGAGACGGGATGTGTATCGACTCGCAAGGCAACCTGTACGTTGCTGCCGGTCTGCATGCCACGAGAAAGACCAGTGAAACGCTCGACACGAAACCGGGCATTCACGTGGTGTCCCCTCAGGGCAAACTGCTGGCGTTCATGGAAACGCCCGAAGATACCATCACCAACTGCACCTTTGGTGGTTCCGACCTGAAGACACTGTTTGTCGCTTGCGGCACTCTGCTGGTCAGTATCCGGACAAAGATTCCAGGGAAGGACAACTACCGACCTCGGCAGTAGCATTTCACGACCCTCGCAGAAAGGCAATTGGCAACTCGACCTCGACCGGAGCAGGCGTTTGCTCTGTGTCCGGACTCCTAACTCGCTCTGATATCGCCTGAAAGTTTACGTCGTCGCTACTCACTTATTCTGAATCCATCCTGTAATCGTTGCCTCATGCTGAACGGTCATCTCTCTCAAGTTGCACCACGCTGCACTCTCTTGCCTGGTGAACTACGGATTGGAAATCGGGCATTGCCGTCGCGGTTCTTCCTCGCGCCGCTGGCTGGTTACACGCACCTTGCGTTCCGCACGGCGATTCGTGAACTGGGCGGCATGGGGCTGGCGACAACAGACCTTGTTCATGCCACGTCGCTGTTGTCCGAGAACCGAAAATCACTTGAGCTGATCGCGACCAGCAATGCCGATCGACCTCTGTCGATTCAGATCTTCGGAAGTAAGCCCGATGTCCTGGCCGCGGCTGCGGTCTGGCTGGAAGATCATGGTTACGAAGGTGTTGATATCAACATGGGCTGCCCGATGGCCAAAGTGAACGGACAGGGCGGCGGTGCGAGAATCGCCTGCGAGTTCGATGGCGCTTGCGAACTGGTGTCTCGAGTTGTGGATGCCGTCGCGCTTCCGGTCACTGTCAAAATGCGACTGGGTTGGGATCGGGATTCTTTGACCGCCCCCAGACTGGCTGCAGCGTTCGAAAATCTTGGTGTGGCGGCGATTACGATCCACGGTCGAACTCGCGCGCAGGGATTCAGTGGAACTGTCGACATGGAAGGGATTCGATCGGTCGTAGAAGCCGTGCAGCAGATTCCCGTCGTCGGTAACGGTGATGTCAGAAGTGTCGAGGACGCGACCGCGATGCAGGCGGCAACGGGATGCTCGGCGATTGCCATTGGTCGTGGGGCCATGCTTGACCCCTGGATCTTCAGGCGTCTCGAGCTGGCTTCGCAGAACGCCGACTGGAACTTCGAGCCGACTGCCGAAGAGCAGATTCAGTTTTTGCGACGCCACTTTCGACTGATGACCGAACAGCACGACGACTACAGTTGCAAACTGTTTCGCAAGTTCGCCGGGTGGTACGGAGCTCGACTCGGGATTCCTGAAGACCTCGAAGACCGACTGCGGCGATTCGAGTCGATCAGCGAGTTCGAAACGATCGCAGACGAAGTCCTTTCCCGGCATGGCGAACGAAGCTCCACTGTTGCGACGGCGCTCGTAAGCGTTCCGAACGGCCCGGTGGAACGCTGGTAACTCAGCGCTGCTGTCACTCGCTTGTGGAAACTGGCAGTTCAAGAGCTGTTGCCTTGATCAGCTGGTTGACGCTTTTCATCAGCAGGTCTTCGACGTTGGGGGCGAATGCTCCGGGCTGAATAACAGTCGTCATGTACTGCATCGCGCCGCCAGCTTCGTATCCGCCTTCCAGCAGGACGCGGAGGCTGGGGATGTAGGCGAAGACATCGTTGGAGTAACCAGCCACCCAGACATCCGGGCCACCGGGCAGTTGGTTTTCCCGCTTGATACGCAGCGAGTAGTCCACAACCGTTTCACCCGGCAGCGCGACGAACAGGATCGCGTCGCCAAACCTCACGACCTGTATGGGTGCCGGATAGCTCGTTAACAGCGTGCCGTTCTCAAGTTCGTTGAGCAGGCGTTCCGCGTACTTTTTCTCGTGCTCGCTGGTTGACTGGGCGCGTTGAAGCAACTCGTCCTTCGCAGGGGCGTCAGCGTACTCCAGATCAGCAGTCTGGAAGGTGACTTTGAGTGAACCTGAAATTTCGCGTTTGGGAGTTTCAAGTCCGGCCTCGACGGCTGTTGCCAGCGTACGACCATGTTGTTTGGCGAGTTCCAGTTTTCGACGGGGATACGGATTCTGGTCGCCGCCGCAACCCATCATGAACATGGCCACGATACCTGGATGAGCCTCTTCGAGATACTGCTGAGCGTAGCCCGCGTAGTCACCATTCATCTGATAGAAGCTCAGCGTTGTGTTGTGGCAGGCATATCCGAAAACGATGGCTTTGATGGCTCCTGTGGCATCCTCAACTCGAAGCAGCGGCACGTCGTGGTCGACTCGCCCGTCAGGATTCGGGCTGTTGCGATAACCCTGTTCCGAAGCCAGACGGCGATTCATGGCGAAGCCCGCTCGAGCTTTCTGGAACGAAAGTCTGGCCGGAGCCAGCTTCACAAAGGCGGCATCAATGGACGACAGAATTCGTTTCTGCAGACTTTCAACATACGCGATCGCCTGCTGCCGACGTTCGGGTTCCAGACCGCTTCGTGCGGAATCGGTGGTCCGAATCTCTGGACCGCTGTGCGTGTGAGAACAATTCAACAACAGATTGGCAGGTTTGAGACCTCGCGTTTCTGCAAGTTTCTGTTCGACGAATTTTCGTAAAGGCCCCGGCACGCTGATCAGATCGAGAGTGACGACGACCAGTGTCTCTCCAGAGCCATCCTGCACGACAAGAGACTTGGCGTACAAATCCAGTTCGACGCCATCTGACGGCTTGTCACGAGACGCGTAACCAGCCATCCATGCCGGTCCATCCGGAGTGATCTTCACGCTGCTTACTCCCGCCTTCCAGACAGGCTCCGCCGGGCCGTCAGCAACAGCAGACACTGTTGAAAGCCAGGCCAGCAGCAGGGTTGCAATGAGTGTTCGCCAGTAGTTCAAATTGATTTCCTGCATGGCCCGTTTCTCGCATCAAGTACAGTGAAGTAGATTAAGTGAATCAGGTTTCGGGCGGGCGATTACAGCAGTCCGTCGCGCTTGAGAAGGGCGAGAATCCGGTCGACGACCTCGGGATGTTCGTCGGCGATGTTGTGTTCCTCGCCGATATCTTTTTTCAGATCGTAAAGACGCCAGTCCGGGCTTGCAGGAGCCTTCGCTTTCTTCGGCGCGTTCTTCACGGCGTTGTATCTGACCAGCTTCCAGTTTCCATATCGGACTCCGACGGATGTTTCGCCTTCCTGACTCGCGCAGTAGAGGTACTCGTGCTGCTGCTGTTTTTCGGGCTGGCCCAGAAGAATTGGCAGGTAAGAAATGCTGTCGAGGTTGGGGGGAGTGTTGGCTCCCGTCAATTCACAGGCGGTAGCGAGGAAGTCATAACTTCCGCACGGATGATCTGAAATCGTGCCAGCGGCGATTTTTCCGGGCCAGCGGGCGATCATTGGAACTCGGTACCCGCCTTCGTGCATCGACCGTTTGAAACCCTTGAGCGGACCGTTGGAGTTGAAGTACTCGTGATTGTGGCCGCCTTCGTTGTGTGGGCCGTTGTCTGAAGTGAAAACGACAAGCGTGTTCTCGTTGAGGTTCAGCTCCTTGAGGAGTTTGAACAGTCGGCCGACATCGGCGTCCATGTGGGTGATCATTGCCGCAAACCCCTTCTCGGGATTTGGCCATTCCTTGTCCGCGTAGATCCCGTAACTGGGAATCTCCATGCCGTCGCCGTGGACTCGGCCGCCTTCATTATTCGCGTGCGGAATCGTCCAGTGAATGTGGAGCAGAAACGGGTGGTCCTTATTGTCGCGGACAAAGCGGAAAGCCGCGTCGGTCATGAAGTCGTGTGAGTAACTGACTCGTTTCGAAGAGACGCGTCCGCGACCTTCAGGGTTGGGATCGATGACGTTGCCTGGCAGCGAAACCTGCTTGTCGTTCTCCCACAAGAACGTCGGATAGAAGTTGTGGGCGTTGCTTTGGTTAAGGTATCCAAACCAGTAGTCAAACCCGTTCTTATTCGGATGCCCGGGGTTGTTCACCTCAGATGGTTCTTCAACATGTCCGAGAGCCCACTTACCAACTCCGCCGGTTGCATACCCGGAGTTTTTGAGGACTCGTGCAACGGTCTGCTCAGTTGAAGTCAGGCTTCGAGGACGATTCCCGGTCAATCCGGTATGCCCCACGTGCTGTCCGAGCCACAGCACCAGTCGCGATGGTCGACACACCGTGTGGCCAGCGTAGTGATCGGTCAGACGCATTCCCTCGGCAGCCATCCCGTCGAGGTTTGGCGTTTTAATGACTTCCTGGCCGTAACAGCCGAGGTCTCCATAACCGAGATCGTCAACCATGATGTAGATGATGTTCGGACGGGAAGCCTCGGCGGCAGAAACGCGGCTCCCTGGCAGCAGGACACCGAAGATCAACGTGGCAGCAGAACACAGGGCTGCGGGTAATGAACGTCTTAGGGAAAGGAACATGATCTGGACCCCTTGTTGTTGACTATCGAAGTTGACTTCTCGAGGCGACGAAGGATTCCGAATCCTCAGCCCTTCCGCCCTTCCGCATAGCAGTCGGCGTCCTGTCAGCTCTTAACTCACGCAATAGGAAACTGAAAACCTCATTCTGGCGAGTATCTACTTGAATGGTGAACGGGTCAAACGGTCGAATCGTCGTCCGAGTACCGTCTTTGTTCACAGTGGCTCAAGCGGAATCACATCTTGACCTGTTTTCAGAGCTGACGCATAGTCTCGCGACTTCTCGGTTTGTGTCGTCAAAGGAGTGACGGAATGAAGCGATTATTCGCTGTCGGGATCATCGTTGGCTACCTCGGACTGCTCGGGGCTGGGCTCGGATCGCACGCGTTGAATTATAAAACCAATTCGCATCCCACGATGTATTTCATTGTGTGGGACATGTTCTGCGGATGGTCGGCCTACGAGGAACGAACTCACGTCATTGGGCAGGGCGAGAGCGGGAAATACTACGAACTCGCTCCAGGGCCGTGGGGAGATTATCAGCCGTTCGGCAATCTTGCCCGCCATCACTACGACCCATTTTCGATGCACGCAGCGGCGCTGGCTCAGAATACTTTGCGTTATTCAGATCACGAACCCATGCGTCAATTGTTCGTCGTGCAGGAAGTCTGGGCGAAGAAGTTTAATTTGCCTGACGAGTTGTGGGCTCAACGTTATCCGGGACCCAAAGACCCGCATTCGTACTTCCATATTCGGCGGGTTCTGGCGCCCGACGGACGGTTTGAGAGTGAAAACCCGCACTGGTTTGATTACCAGGCCCAGATGTGTCTGTCTGACAACCCACGACTCCAGGCGGATTCCACTCGCGGTCGCCCGTATTTCGATGTGCGGTCACAGGCAATGATTACGAATTCCGTCTCAGACGGTCTGGCGATGAACCAGTAGCCGCCCGGTTTGACATGGACAAATGCGGTTTTCGAAACGGCAATGTTTTGGATCGCAATCGGGATTGCAGCAACAACGGACAGAGGTCGGCATGAGTACTCAACACGCGTCGGACACGAAACGGAATGCGTTCTCAGAGTTCTTTTTTGCTGAAGAAGTGCCATACGGCATGGCGTTCGTACGGATGCTCCTCCCAATGGTGCTGCTGCTGGTGATGGTGCCGCGCTGGATTCACGCTCGAGAGTTGTTCTCGCTGGATGGGGCCGCAGCCCCACTCGCTGACAACTATGGGTACTTCGATTTCGTTCCGGTCCCTGGCGGTACACTGGCGGTCGCTCTGGCAACATTGCTGGTGGCGACACTCGTGACTTCGAGTCTCGGCTGGTTTACCCGGTTGTCATTGTGCGTGTCGCTTATCATTTACACGTATCTCAACCTGCTGGACTGCCTGTCGACACTGACCAAGTATTCGGCCATTGCAGCGCATGGCATGTTGATCCTGTCGCTGTCGAACTGTGGAGCGGTCTGGTCTGTTGACAGTTTTCTAAAACGCCGAGCTGCCGCCAGGCTCAGAGGGGATAGTCCTGAAAACGGCAGTCCTGCAAACTGGCAGCGCCACCGGTTTCCCGTCTGGCCTCGACGGTTGATGCAGTTGCTGATCGGCGTCATTTATCTGGGTGCCGCCTTTACGAAAATGCACACGCCCGCCTTCTTCAGCAGCGACCAAATGCTTCACTGGCTGATGACTAACGTCAACAACTCGAATCCGGTCGGCGAGTACCTCTCATTCTATCCGGCGACTCTGGTTGTATCTGCCTACGTGACAGTTCTTTGGGAAGTGCTGTTTATCTTTGTCGCGTGGCGAGGCTGGGGTCGAACGATCATGCTCGGGCTGGGGGTGACGTTTCACCTGGGAACGACGTTGCTGCTGGGACTCTATATTTTCCCCCTGGTCTGCTTTTCCCTCTACTCGTGTTACATCTACGAGGAGGACGTGAACCGCATGGCGGCGTTTTTCTCGCGGCTGGAACAGCGAGGAAGTCGTGTCATGACACGTGTGGGATCGGCGTTCGAGTCGATCGGCAAAGCCATTCCGGAAGTCAGCCCTCGACAGGGATTACTTGTATTCGGCGGAGTCCTTCTGCTGCTTGTCTGTGGCGGAGTCGGATTCGAACACCAGCTCGATCCAATGGGAGCTCGCCGCGCGGAGGGAGCCTGGCCGTTGAAAGAACTCGACCCGACGGTTGTCGATTCGATGTTGAGGCGGTCTGAGCGAGTACGAGAATCCGATAAGTATCTGTCATTCGGTATCGGATCAGGCATGCTGGGCGATGTCCTGATCAATCGCCGGGACACGTTCCAGCACGGCGATCCGATTCTCGCGCAGTGCACGCTGAACCCGCCGCACGAAGACATGTGGATCGAGTGCAATCTGCACGACGCCGATAATCGAATCATTGATCGAGTCGGTCAGGTCGCTGATCGAAGTATGCTGCGCGTCAGCTACGCATTCGTTCTGCCTGAGTCGCTGGAACCTGGCACGTACTATCTGGTCGTGCGAAGCGGCGGTCAGGAGATTACTCGGCGACCAGTCCAACTGCTGGCTCGCTGACGGATTGTTCTCTGCAACAATGTCAACTGGCGTGAAAGTACAACGGCTGACGATACTCATGAACACTTCAATAACCAGAATTCGAGATCCTCAGTACACGAACAAAGGGGCGGTGTTGTTTGCACCGCCCCTGGCGTTCGCTTGTGGCCCTTAGAGTTCGATTTCGACAGGTTCCGCAACCTTACGGTAGCCGAGGCTGTGAAGCACTTCGAGCACTTCACTCCACGTTGGAAACTGTCGACCGCTTCGACGCTTGTAGGTATCCATTGCGCCCATGAACTCAACCTCGGCGTCGCCGTAGTCGCGTTCGCAGGTTGTTGGATCGATCTGGCGACGTCGTTCCACCTTGCGGCGTTCGACGAGCACTTCGCGTCCTTCATCATCCAACTGTTCCGAGTCCAAAGCGGCTGCCTTGGATTCGCCGGAAACACGTCGGAACTTGGACCGTCGATCTGTAATCAGCTCAGCGGTCGCAGAAGCATCTTCAAAAGTCATAGTCGGGATCCTCAGTCAATCGATGAGACGAGCTTTGTCCACCTCCATGCATTTCGGATCCAACGTCAGCCCAGCCGGGGAAGCCAGACAAACGGGTCAGCAGCTGCGGAATCACACGCCGAAATTGGTGCTGGAACGGTCACCAACCTGCGAGCCATCAACCGGAATTCATGGAAGACGCGCTAGCGTCCGAAAACCCGCCGACGAAACCACGCCCTCTGGACTGAAACTTCTCTGAGACCACCATTACTGCCGCTGTGTGTTAATACCCAGCGGTCGCAGAGACACAATCAGACCATGAGGACCAGATGCGGTCCCACGCAGTTAGTATCGGTAGGTGGCCTGGAGAAACTTTCCCGGTCGCGGAAAGTTTCCGAATGAGGCGGACGTACCGGATCAGTCGATCTTTCCGGAAGACGCAGACGTTACGGATGAAGGAGCCGGAGCTGGCTCGCTGTCGTGGTTGACACGCTCAAAGTTGGCGCATTTAATCGCAAAGAGACGATTGAGAAGCAGGCGATACTGTGTCTTGATGGTTCTGAGCTGCTTCGGGTACGATCGACCTCATTCCAAAGTCAGTCATGGAGTAAGGTTACAGCTATCCACAGACAGATCGGCCTTATCGGATCGCCCCTTTAGTACACGTCCCACGAATGGATGGTTGCAGTTCTGGAAATGAGCAGGGTGCGTCTCGACGCACTACAGCGTCACGTGAATCGATGGTGCGTCAAGGCGCACCCTGCGCAAAATTCAACCCTTGTTTTGTGGGACGTGCACCCAGGTAACGGGAAATTGCGTTAGATGTTGGAGCTGATAGTCAACGGGCCCGAGCCCACTCAGCAATGGCGGCGGGAGATCCCCAACGGCGAAGTGATTCGTCTGGGACGAGCTCCGCGCAGCGGATGGGCGGTGCCGTGGGATCTGCTCATTTCCCGCGAGCACTGCGAGATAACGCAGGCCGGAGGAAACGTCTCGGTCAAGCGACTCGACGCTGCTCGTAATCCTGTCTATTTCCAGGAAGTTGATACACCCGAATTTCAGATCTCCGCTGGCCAGGGATTTCGCATCGGTCAGACGACGTTTCAACTGGTGTCCGCCTCGCTGGCCGACGGACTGTCCGGCTCCAACATCGAGGAACACTCGTTCGGGCCGGATCAGCTCAGGCTGTTCAAATTCCATAATGCTGAAGAGCGACTCGAAGTTCTCGCAAAACTTCCCGAAGCAATCTCCGGCACGCGGACAGACGAAGAGCTTGCGGTGGCCGCCGTCAAAGTCATGCTCGATGCGATGCCGCACGCGCGAGCTGCGGCGTGCGTACGCTATTCGGAGAATCCGTCGCCGGACGACGAGCCGCTGATGATGCGGTGGGACAGCCGGTACGAGGATATCGGACGATTCAATCCCAGCCGTCGACTGATCACGGCAGCCATCGAGCGTGCTGAAGGTGTCCTCCATATCTGGCACGACACGGAAGATTCGAATCCGGCATTCACGGTGACCGGTAGTCTGGATTGGGCCTTCTGCATTCCCTTCAAGGGTGAGCATTCTCGAGGATGGGCGCTGTATGTCTCCGGTCAGTTCGGTGCTCCAGGAGCAACATCAATCAGCGAAACGGATCTCAAGGGGGATCTGAGATTCACGGAGCTGATTTCCGACTTCATCGGATCAATTCGACAGGTCAAGACTCTACAAACTCAGCAGGCCGGGCTCGCTCAGTTTTTCTCTCCCGCAGTGATCGAGGCCGTACGGACGGCTGGCAACCGGGACATTCTTGAACCTCGCGAAAAAGACATCACGGTGCTCTTCTGCGATGTGCGAGGGTTTTCAAAGAAGTCCGAAGCGGCGAAAGACAACCTGCGAGAGTTGCTCGATCGAGTCAGCGAGGCGCTGGGTGTCATGACAGCCGGCATCATTCGATACGACGGTGTCATCGCAGACTTTCAGGGCGACGCCGCGCTGGGGTTCTGGGGCTGGCCGAGTGACAACGAAGAAGGTCCAGTGGCGGCGTGTCGTGCAGCCGTCCATATCCATCAGGCTTTTCGTGCCGCGATGAATACCCCCGAAAGCCCGCTGTGTGGTTTCAACGTGGGAATCGGAATCTCGCACGGGCCTGCGATCGCTGGTCGGATCGGGACGACGGAACAGATCAAAGTTGGCGCGTTCGGCCCGGTCGTCAACATGGGCGCACGGCTGGAGACGATGACTAAACAGCTGCGAGCGTCGATCCTGATCGATGAAGTGACAGCCAGCTATGTTAAGAAACTTCCTGCCGACGATTTGAGATGCCGCAAGCTGGGCCGAGTCAGGCCGGTGGGCATGAACACGGACATGACGGTGTTCGAACTGTTGCCTGCACTTCATCAGGATGCGACGGTCAGCAACGAGTCGATTGCCCTGTATGAAAAATCCGTTGAAGCACTGGTCGATGGTCGATGGCAGGAATCACTCGAATTACTGAATGGGATGCCAGTCGATGATCGAACGAAGGATTTTCTGATGATCTACGTCGCGACGAATAATTACGAACCGCCGAAAGACTGGGACGGCGTCATTCACATGACGCAGAAGTAGCCACACAAGAAAAGTACCCGTGCGACAGCACTACTTCCGGAAGGACGGGTAAGCTCCGTGAAAATTGAAATAGTCGAGTCGTCCGTGGGCCACGGGCCGCGACAGCAGATTCTGGCTTCTTACATCGTCAACGACACGATCGTTATCGATGCTGGGAGCATTGGATTTGTGTCGCCGCTTGATGTGCAGAAACGCGTGAATCACGTGTTTATTTCGCATTCGCACACGGACCATCTGGCGTCATTGCCGATCTTTATCGACAACGTTTACGCACCGAGCCCGGAATGTCCGATCGTCTACGGCAATGCCGACGTGCTGGACTGTTTGCAGAAACACGTTTTTAACGAGCGAATCTGGCCGGACATGATTCGCCTGTCTGGCGAAGAAACTCCGTTTCTGAAGATGGAAGAACTCCACAGCGAAACGCCCGTTGAAGTCGACGGCGTGCGCATTACGCCGGTGGCTATTGATCATATCGTTCCAGCAATGGGCTTCATTCTTGAAGATGACCAGGCGACGATAGCCATCATCTCTGACACTGATCCCACGACGCGGATCTGGGAGGTCGTTAATCAGCAGAAGAACCTGAAAGCCGTGCTGCTGGAATCCAGTTTCCCGAATCACATGGGCTGGCTGGCCGAAAGGGCAATGCACCTGACGCCAGAACTATTTGCCAAAGAACTTACGAAACTGCATTTGCCCGCGAGAGTGATCGCCATCCATATCAAGGCTGCTTTTGACACGCAGATAAAAAAAGAACTTGCAGAACTGAACCTGCCGCATGTCGAAATCGGTGAACCTGGAAAGACCTACGAGTTTCATTGAACCAGCTTTCGAATGCTCAGTCGCCACTGTACGTGTTTGCCGGAGGTGGCACTGGTGGTCACCTTGCTCCGGGCATTGCAGTCGCCGAACAGCTGCGACTTGAACAGCCGGATAGCCGTATCCGATTCGTCGGATCCGGGAGACCGGTTGAACAACAAATGCTGGAGCCGACCAGCTTCGAGTACACGTCATGCGAGACACTGCCGCTGACAGCTCTGCGTCGCCGACCGCACCGCTTCGTATGGTCTCACTGCAAGGCTTTTCGAGCAGCTCTGCGAACTATCCGTTTGGATCGGCCATCCGCTGTCATCGGCCTGGGTGGATTCGCGAGTGTCCCGTTCGCGATGGCCGCCAGAAAATGTGGCGTGCCGTGCATTCTGCTCGAACAGAACACTGTTCCGGGAAAGGCAAACCGCTGGCTGTCGAGATCGCATCCGATCTGTCTGACCTTTGGCGAGTCAGCCAGCCATCTTCCTCGTAAGGCGATTTATCACGTTTCAGGCAATCCGATTCGTCGCGACGTCTGCCGGATTGCGGCTGCGAATCACACGTTGCCGCTTGAGGCTCCAACGCTGCTGGTTCTTGGCGGAAGTCTGGGATCGCGGCAGATCAACGACTCGGTTCAGGCAGCCGTCGAGCAATGCTCATCAGCGCTTGCTGGCTGGAGCATCCTTCATCAAACCGGTCCGGAAGGCTCCGATGCGGCTCGCCGTTTGTATTCGGAACTGGGCATCTCGCACGATGTTTCGCCGTTTTTTGCGGACCTGCCGTCCAGACTGGCTGACGCCACACTGGCAGTGGCTCGCGCCGGAGCGACGACACTGGCGGAGCTGGCTGCGGTTGGAATTCCAGCCATTCTGGCGCCTTACCCAACCTCGGCTGATAATCATCAAACGCGAAACGCTCAGCTGTTTGTGGAATCGGGAGCAGCCATGATGGTCTCATCGCCCGACCGAAGTTTCGCACCTGTCGATCTTGTCCCGGTGCTCTCATCGTTGCTGGCCAATCAGCCACAGTTGCTGAAAATGAGTCAGGCAATGAAGACTCTCAGCAAACCGAACGCGGCAGCGGAAGTCGTCGCGATACTCAAGTCATTGACGACATGAAGCAACGCAGGATTGCCATCCTCTGCCGGGCGAATTGGGCGGCTGGCCGACAATTTTGGCAACCCTGCCTCTCAGTTCTCAGTGATTGATGACGAACTCGTTGGAGTTCAACAGTGACCAGAAGACGTCCTGCAGGCCGACGACCGGATCCTTGTATCCTGCGGTGCTGTAGACGTTGTTGAAGGCGTCCAATTCCTCGGCGGTCGGCGTGCGCGACAGTGCCACGAGAAACAGCGTTTCAATTTTTGCCGCTGCGTTCTGGTTCCTGGAACGCCCGGCGCGAATCGCCTCTAAACGTGCCTGCTTCGCGGATTTGGGAGCGGTCTTTGAGTCGACATCGGGGCGGCCCGTTGCTGACAGGACGACCTTTCGCAGGAAACTGCCATCTCCCCCACCCAGAGCGTTATTCATCAACTGCCCGTTCATCAGCAACAACGCCTGCGGAATCGTTCCGTTGAACGATGTGCTTTCGTCGTTCTCATCCGTTCCGAATGTCTGCACGAACTGCCGCAGCCATGTCGCCCGCTGAGCTTCAGCCTGGTCGGATGTTCGATTGGCCTCGTCCGCCGCCGTGGCAATCAGAAGTGAATCGTAGAGCTGCTCCGCGCGAAACTGCTTCAGGTACATGTGGCTGAACAGCGGAATCTCTCCGGCGCCGGGGTTGTCGTCGAGATTTGTATCGTTGAATCTGCTGGTAAGGTTGTAAGCATCGCTTGCGGCGATCCACCGAATGAGTCGTTTGTTATCGTAGCCCGATTCGCGAAACTGCCGGGCGAGGTACTCGAGCAATTCGGGATGCGACGACGGATTGTGAGGTCCAATATCGTCCACTGGTCTCGTGAATCCGTACCCGAACAGGTTACCCCAAACCCGGTTGACCTGAGTTTCCGCAAGGTACGGCTTATCTGGATCGATGATGTAGTTGGCCAGTTCTTCTCGAGGTTTGATCAACGCCTGCTTCTGACCGCGAGCTTTCAATTCGAGAATGTCGACGGTCACATCCAGAGCCGCCACCTGAGTGCCATCTCCGTCAAAGAATTGACGTTTGGCGGCTTGCATGGTGCCGTTGCGTTTTTCAAAGTCGACCATGGCTGCCGCTGGATTATCGGTAAGCGTTACTCCACCACGATTCGCGTTACCCTGTCGTCGAGTGCCTCGGAAGAAGGCGTTCATCCCCCAGAACTGTGACTGCTGCCAGTCATTGAAGGGATGATTGTGGCACTGCGTGCATTGAAGTTGTCGACCGAGAAACAGTCGTGCTGTGATGGCGGTCGCGGGGACAGCCATCTCGTTCAGATGGCTGGACAGGAAGACAACGGCTCCGTTTTCGTCGCTGCTGCCTTCAGCGACGATCAGCTCTTTAACGAACTGGTCGTACGGGATGTTTGTGTAAAAGGCGTTACGAAGCCATCGGTCGAGTGAGTCACGTCCGCCGCCTCGATTGTTTGACCTGCCGACCAGCAGGTTGCCCCAGATGCCGGCTGAGTTGCGTATGTAGTCCGGATTGTCGAGCAGCTGGTCCACGAATCGTCCGCGTTTGTCTCGCGATTCCGATTCAAGCAGCTCCGTCAGTTCAGCGTAGGTAGGTATGCGACCCACGATGTCCAGCGACGCTCGCCGAGCAAACTCGGCATCATCTGCAGTTTCCGACGGAGTGACCTCGTTGTCTTCCCAGCCCTGGCGAATGTGCTCGTTGATCTTCCTGATGATTTCGGAGTCAGAATCCGCCTGCACAACGGGTGGCATAACACCGATGAATGTGGCGATCACCAGGGCCGCGGCCATTCCTGCGAATCGATGGGAACCTGACATCAGCATTGTTCACCTCTCCTCAAGCGGTTGTGCCACTTTTGAATATCGAATATTCGCAGGGTGCGTACAGCGGATCGAAACGCACCAGATTGCAGTAACAGTCTGCAGACCACACTTGCGTTTCGCTTCACTACACGCACCCTGCACACTTCGATGTTTCGACCGACGAGACTGATGATATCACCCGATTAGCCGATTCAAATCGAAAGTTGAATCCCGTTATGAGTTGTCGCTGATCAGATGGAGTCTTAACAGATTGAGAGCACCCTTCGCGGCCCTCGGTCTAGCGATTGCCGGGTCGATGAGAATCTGGTGCTCGTGGACTTCGTTGATGCCGTCCCCTGCCAGAGCGATGAACGATGTCGCCGGTTCACCCGGAGCGGTCGGCTCGCTGAATGGTGAGATCGAAAGCGCAAAGTCGCTTTCAAATCGACGGCGTGAATTTTGTGCCATTTCGAGCGTCTCTTCGGCGGAGACGAGACTCAGAGAGCCTGTGCCGGAGTCTGCAGCATCGGCAGATGATGCGTCGTCAGCGTCGCCAATCGAAATCACGACGCTCGGCGAACCGTTGAGGACGACCGACCCCAGCAGGCAGGAGTCAGCTCCAGCAGAAGTGGACACCAACTGTGCCAGCATTCCTCGCGTGCCGGCTTCGACGGTGGTCAGCGTCAAGCCTCGCTTTCTCAGCAGTCCGACAACGACCGACTGCAGTGTGTCGTCGTCCTCTCCAAACACCAGCGTGCTGAGTTTTTCTCTGATCAGTGTTTTGGTTACAGCGAGAGCCTTGTCGCAGTCCGCGATGTTTGAACCATGCGCCGCGATCCGCAGACTGATGGTCGCCGACGATGCGGTAATGCCGACTTCAGGATTCCGATCCCGTGCGGTAAGGTCGCCAAGCATTTCTTCGATGTTGGATTCGCCCTGCCCGAAACAGTGAACGCTACTGCGACGAATGACTCGATCGCCCTGTGGCAAACGTGGCAGCACCTGTTGGCGATACATGATCTTCATTTCGCTCGGTACTCCCGGCAGCGCTGCCAGCAGGCACGGTGATTGATCTTCGCGGGCTATCGCCATCCAGATGCCAGGCGCCGTTCCCACCGGATTGCTCAACACTTCGCTGCCTGCCGGGAACATCGCCTGGATCTTATTCCGGTCGGCCATCACTCGGCCGCGTTTCTCAAACATCTGCCGGATGAAATTCAGCGAGGGCTCGTCGAGGACAAGCTCAGTGCCAGTTAGCTCGGCAATTAATTCTCGAGTCAGGTCGTCGAGAGTCGGGCCCAGTCCTCCTGTCACGAGAACGATATCCGAGCGTTTGACCGCTGTCTGAAACACTTCGAGCATCGTCTGGCGGTCGTCGGCCATCGTGGCGTGGAAATGGACCGGAATTCCGATTTCCGAAAGCTCCATACTGAGCCACTGGCTGTTGGTGTCGAGCTTTGCTCCGCTGGTGAGTTCGCTGCCGATCGAAATAATCTCTGCCTTCATGGCAATTGGATTCCTGCGAAGAATTCTGTTCGAAGTAACGGCAATTTCGACGCGTGTTTCACAAAACCAGCGTCAGTCGTTTTCTTCAGGAAGTATCGGCTTTGTGGCGTCCATCAGCAGACCGCAGACACCCGAAAACAGAAACGCAGCAGCACAGACGGCAAACATCATATTCCATTCTCGAAGTCCCGGATTTTCGCCGAGATAGTAATCGTAAATCAGCGGCGAAACTGCGGCTCCCAGATTCCCCCACATGTTGCCCCAGCCCAGGACTGAGCCCACCTGACGTCCGCCGATGTCCTGTGTGAACGCCCAGCTCGATGGAGTTCCGAAGTCTGTCGAGAAAGCAACGACCGAAAACAACGCCACAAAGACCCACGGCGTATTCAGTGGCGATTCCGGAGCCAGCAGTGTCGTAATGCCGATGCAGCCAAGATAGGCCAGCATCGCGACGACTCGCGATCCGGCAATCGGAATCCGGCGTCCCCATTTGATTCCAACCTTCATCGCCAGCATGTCCGTGACGGTGCCACCGGACATCATACCGAGCATCCCGATTAGAACCGGCGTCATCGCCATCGTGCCGCGTTCAATAATCGGAACGTTGTGAGCGTCCATGAGGTATCGTGAAAGCCAGGTTACCAGGAAGACCCATCCGACATTAGTGCCCCACTGTGAAAAGCAGCTGCACCACATGTTGAAGCTCTTTATGAGTTCTTTGACCGGAGCAGCTTCCAGTTTCTGCCCATCATGCTTCGCGAGGTCTTCTCGGCCTTTCAGGATCAGAGCGTGTTCGGCCTCATTACTCCACGGGTGAACTTCCGGTCGATTGTGGAAGAAGAACCAGAAGAACGCCGCTACAAAGATGCCGGCCGCTCCGTAAATGTAGAGAATCGGTCGCCACCCCTGCCCATAAAACTTCTTGATTTCCTTACCGAAAACACCTTCGAGGACGAACCGATTGAAGCGCAGTTTCGTCGCATCATCAATCTGCGAGTCACCTGACTCCATCCGTCCAAGCGTCTTCAACGCTTCTTTTGGAAGATTCAGCGACTTCATCGTTGCCGGGTCGTAAAGGTCTGGCAAATCAATAAGTCGATCAAAGAAGTCCACGATGACCTGTGGATCAGCATTGGGCGACTTTTTAATGATCTCAAAAAGCTGCTGCGTGCCTCTTTGGTTAAGCAGTTCTTCGACGGTCGATTCCTTGACACCCAGCCGCCCTGATTCCATACCGGCCTGCTGCCACTTCTTATCAAGTTCCGCAGTTACATCGGCTGGTGGTCGCTTTAGCCAGAGTCCCTCCAGGATCGCGTCATACCAGTGCGCGATCGACTCGTCAGTGAGTATGGCGATTTCTTCATTCAACTTGTTCAAACGGTACAGATGACCGCCCGGCGAGAGCACAGAACGTTCGTCATCATTCAATCGTTTCGTGAGGCTGAATTCCAGGGCAGATTCGGAAATCTCATTCGACGTCAGCCGAGCGGCAATCTGATTTGGAATCAGCACATCATTCGTCGCGATTCTCACCGGCGCATCACTGGGCACCAACTGGACGATGAGATACGCGGTGAGCAACGGAGCGACTGCTCCACCAATTCGACCTCCTGTGGCAACCGTGGCACTCGCGCTTCCGCGGGCCCCGATAGGCATCCAGCGACCGACGATCGAAGCAGCGGTCGGATAGGCCCCTGCCTGACCGAGACCGAGGCCAAGTCGGGCACCGATAAGCATGACAAAAGTTGGTGCGGCACCGATGAGTCCCGTAAAAAACGACCATGTTAAAATGTAAATGACAAGCATGATCCGCGCGCCGAATCGATCGCTCAACCAGCCAGCCGGAACTTGAGCCAGCGCATACGACCAGAAGAACGCGCTGAGAAACCATTTGGCCTGCCCCTGTGTCATCCCCAGATCCTGCCTGATGTAATCAACGGCGAAGGAAACGCAGAATCGGTCGAGGTACAACAGGAACGACATCAGAGTCGCCGCGGCCACGATCACGTAGCGAACTCGCGTGGCCGTTGACTGCGATATTGCTGCGTCAGACATGCGTTTCGCCTTTGCTGAGCTTCAAAACTCATTGACAGATTGTCTGGTCGCTCTGGCAACCGATCACACCATCGGAAACAGCAGTGCTCCAGCGATGGTGACGACAAGGCCGACAACTCCCATCAACGTTGTCATGGGAGTGATGTACTTCAGGCCTTCGCCTTCAGTCATGCCGCTCATGCGAGTGATCACCCAGAAGCCCGAATCGTTCATCCAGGCGATCGGCTTGGAACCGCAACCGATGGCCAGAGCCAGGTAAACCGGGTGGAAGGGCAGCGATCCCGACTGAGCGAGGCCGCCCAGAATTCCCACAGCAGTCATCATGGCCACAGTCGCCGACCCTTGTGCTGTTCGAATGGCGGCGGTGATCAGCCAGGCCATCGTGATGATCATAGCGGGCGACGTCACTGAAAGATCCTGGATCAGATTGGCGACTCCCGTTGCCTGTAGTGTTGATCCAAACGCCCCTCCCGCAGAAGTGATCAGAATAATGATCCCTCCACCGGCCAGAGCCGACCCGACCGCATCGGCCAGGTCCTTGCGGGAAAGTCTGCGCGACCAGATCAGCGTCGACATCGCGATTACGGCGGAAATAATCAACGCGATGTTCTTGTCGCCGAGTGTGGCGAGGATCGAATTCACCGGGGCGGATAGAGTCAACACTTCGGCCTTCGTCAGAGCCTTGATCACGCTGTAGCCGGCAATCAGTACAACGGGCAACCCGATCGGGATGATCGAAAGCCAGAATGGAGGGAGCTCTGACTCCTGGCGATTTGATAGTTCCTCAAGGTCTTTCATTGAGAAATCGGGAGTCTCGCGCAATGGCAGCGTCCACATTCGGTTCGCAAACATCGACGCGTAAAGGTAACCGAACCCAGCCGTGAAGAATCCGACGATGCAACCAGCGAGGATCATTACGCCGATGTCGACTCCGAGTTCCTCAGCCACGACCAGTGGGCCGGGCGTCGGTGGAACCAGCGAGTGCGCCATCGTCGCTCCGGCCACGATGGTCAGCACAAAGAGCAGATAGTTGCGTCCGGTCCGTAGTTGCATCGCCTTGCCGAGCGGAATCATCAGATAGAATACCGTGTCGAAGAACACGGGGACGCCCAGCAGAAATCCGCTCAGCACAAACGACAGCGGCGCAAACTTCTCTCCAAACTTCGCAAGAGCCGCGCGGACAATCCGGTCCGCCGCTCCGCTGTCCAGCAGGCATTTCCCGATGATCGACGCCATGGCGATCAGAATGCCGATCTTGCCGGCGGTTGATCCGAATCCATTAACAACCCGATTCGCGATTGTCTGCTTCGACGTCGACACGATCTCGGCCATCGACGATTCAGGAACCAGCAGATCCCCCGGTTGGGGAAGCCTCTGCGGGCCGATATAGAAGTATCGACCGACCTGGGTCGTGCGTCCGTTTTCGACTCCTTCGGGCCCTTCCTGATCCGAAATATGAGTATTCGAATAATAGATGAACCAGCCGATCTTAATCAGGCTGTTTCCTTCCCGACGCAGCACTTGTGACTGTTCGGGTGGCTGTCGGGTTCCGGGGCGTACGGTAAGGATTCTCAACCAGACCGGACCATGAGCTGACTGTGTCGACTGCGCGATTTCAGGTCCGAGCTCAACCGCTGCGATGGGGCGGGCGACCTGTTCGATCAGTGATCGCTCAACGATTTCGCGTGGCGTCATGAATGCGACCGTTAACGCCGCCAGCGTCAGAGCCAGAAAGGCGTGCAGTCGCAGTACCAGAATGCCACCGATGACGATCAGCATTCCCGTGCAGAGCGTCGTGATGGTCCAGGTGGCAGATGCGTCCATCGATGAATTCCCTCGTAGATCAGGCTGTGCCTGACGGAGTCTGGCGCGTCAACTTGCCGATTGAAAACTCTTTCAAAAGTAGAACGCAGAGGCCTCGCGAAGAAATAAGGTGAAATCTCCTCATCCCCTGCGTCTTTTTCGCTCAGCGGCCTCTGCGTTCAAAATCCCCGCTTGACCGAACAAGCTTAACCTCGAGGCCGGCCTGTCACTGGATAAGCGGTGTCCTGGAAGCCCTTGCCGCTGTGTTCGCCAACCGGAATCAGGTCGTCGATGAAGTCCTCATCCGCTGCGGTAATCTTGACGTCCAGGCATTTCATGTTGTCTGCGAACTGCGCTTCGGTTTTCGGTCCGAGAATGATCGACGTCAGAATCGGATTCGCCAGGCACCAGGCCAGCGCGAAGTGAGTCGGCTCGCAACCCTTTGTGTTGCGGGCGTAGTCGGCGATCTTCTGTGAAAGCTCGATGCTGGCGTCGCGCAGTTCCGCCTGCTGCATGCGCGGATCATTTCGCGATGCCCGACTTCCTTCCGGATAGCCTTCGCCCGGCTTGTACTTGCCGGTCAGGATGCCTCGGGCCAGCGGTGAGTAACTCACAACGCCGAGCCCCTTCTGCTGACACATCGGCAGAACTTCGACTTCGATGTCGCGGTTCATGATGTTGTAAAGCGGCTGCAACACCGAAAACGCGTGCAGGTTCAGCTTGTCGCTTGTCCAGAGTGCTTCGCAGACTCGCCATGAGCGGAAGTTTGAACAACCGATGTAGTGGACCTTGCCCGAGCGGACCATGTCGTCCAGCGCCCGCATCGATTCCTCGATCGGCGTTGAGTAATCCGGAGCGTGGTAATAATAGATGTCGATGAAATCTGTATTAAGCCGTCGCAGGCTTTCGTCCAGTGCGTGCATCAGGTGCTTTCGGCTGGCTCCCATGTCGTTGGGACCATCGCCCATCTTCTGCACACCCTTGGTTGCCAGCACGATGTCATTCCGTCGGTCAGCGACCGCCTTGCCCGTGACGACTTCCGATTCGCCACCGGCGTACATGTCCGCCGTATCGATGAAATTGACTCCCTGATCATTCGCCTGGTGAATGATTCGGATCGCGTCAGCTTCGCTGGTCTGCCCGCCGAACATCATGGTTCCGAGACAGATCGGTGAGACTTTGACACCCGCCTTGCCGAGATTTCGATAGTCCATCACAAGCCTTATCGCACTAAGTTGATGATTGAGTCAGGTCACATCGACGAAGCTTGATTATTGAGACTGGCACTCAGGATGTCACGCTGCGGCGCAGTATTCCTGCCGCTGTCCTGTTGGATTGACCGGCCGAGCGGATTTCAGCGCACAAAAAAAGCGTGACGGATGACCGAAGTCATCCGCCACGCTAAGACCGACGGCAACAAGTGCGGGCCAACGCCTGTCACCGCTGAAACTACTTAATGCACTCGCTGTGCCAATCGCCAGGTTGTTTGCCGAATTTCTCAGATTGGATGAGTTTCGTAGCAAATCACAGTCGCCAACACATTCATCAAGTTCTGCTGTCGCTTCTTGCCTGGATTTACAGTGGAGCTTTTTGCGACGGTTCCTCGCAGAATGCTCCAGGCACTCTGCTGCATCGGAATGTGTCGATGCGGGGTGCCGCATGGGTGTATTCTGATTCTGTAAGTGCTGAGATTGCTGCCAGTCTCAGTTTGCGAACCACTTTGATAACGCCTGCTCTATTCTGAAGTCGCCAAAGGATCGCCGTTCTCCTTCATCCAACGATGCAGAGTCACTGCCATTCCGATTCGTGTCTTCGTCCGCGCCGGATCGTCTGAAAGGTCGCGCAGTTCGTCTGGATCCTCGGAAATATGAAACAATTGGACTTTGTTGGCGGCAGGATACTCAATGTATTTCCAGTCGTCGTACCGAATCATTCTCTGAAAAGTTCGAAAGTACCCCACCACGAACGGGTGAACCTGCGACTTCTTGCCGCTGATCGCTGGCAGAAGACTCCGCCCGTCGATCTTTTCTCCCGGCCCTTCGATGCCGACCAGATCGCACAGCGTGGGAAACAGGTCTCGCAAGTAGCACTGTGTCGCCAGGCGTTTTCCCTGCGAGATGCCAGGTCCGCGCATGACCAGAGGCACGCCAATCGTGTGCTCGTACATGCTCTGCTTGCCTCGCAGGCCGTGACTGCCGAGTCCCAGACCATGGTCGCTTGAGAACACGATGATCGTGTTCTCCAATTCGCCCGACTTCGAAAGCGCTTTCAGGATCCGTCCGATCTGAGCGTCCATGTGCGAGATGACCGCATAGTACGCCGCCAACTCGCCGCGAGTTTCCTCCGGAGTTCTTGGCCAGGCGAAAAGCTGTTCGTCTCGTCCGTCAAAGTTTCCATGATCAAACGGATGTTTCGCCGCAAAGTTATTCGGCAGCGGCATCTGCGCGGCGTCGTACATGTCCGCGAAATCCGGATGCACCATCAGCGGATCATGCGGAGCGGTGAAGTTGACGTGCAGAAAGAACGGTCTGTCGCTGGATTGTCCGAGCAGTTCGATGGCGGCATCCGCAAACTTCTCGCTGATGTCCGAAGTCAGACCAACTCCACGATCCGGAAACAACGTTCCGTCATCCGATTGAAATATCCAACCGCGATATCCGGTGACCGGACGCCCGACCCAATCGACCTGAGGCTTGTACCATTTGCCTCCGCCGCCTCGATACAGACCGTTCGTCCGCAAATAACCACGCTCAATCGGTGCTCCATCGTTGTGCCACTTTCCAACGTACGAGGTCCGGTATCCGGCGTCAGCGAACCAGCGAGCCATCAGCGGCAGCTCAGGGTTGATCGGTTTCCCGAAGTCGATCACGCCGCTGCGAAAGCTGGAGCATCCAGAGAGAATCTCGGCCCGGCTGGGAGTACAGATTGGATTTCCGCAGGTTGCTCGTGTAAACGCGGTACCTTCCCGAACCAGCTGATCGAGATTCGGCGTTCTAATGATCTTATTGCCGAGCGCCGCAATGGTGTCCGGCCTTTGATCGTCGCTCACGATCAGCAGGACGTTGGGACGGTCTGCCCCGATCACGAATCGCGAACTCAGCAGCACGGCGATGACGACCAGCAGAGTTCTGGTCAGCGACGAATGGATGCGTCGTGTCATGATCAGCTTACTCCTCATCCAGCAGGTCAACGGCAGCAAATTTCTTGCCTTCGAGCATTTCGAGACTCGCGCCACCACCGGTGCTGATGTGTGAAACTTTGTCCGCAAATCCCAGCTGCTGGATTGCTGCGGCACTGTCTCCACCGCCAATAATGCTCGTGCTGTCGCCGTCCGCGATGGCTTGAGCGACGATCTTTGTTCCGGCATCGAAGGGTGGAATTTCGCAGACACCCATCGGACCGTTCCAGACGACGGTCTTTGCCGTCGAAAGTGTTTCGGCATACTTCTTCGCCGTTTCCGGGCCGATGTCGAATCCTTCAAATCCGACCGGGATATCGCCAGCTTCGACGATAAGTTTGTTGCAGTCACCGTTGAAAGCGTCCCCGCAGTGAGTGTCGACGGGAAGCTGAAGAACGTCTCCACCGACCTTCAAAAGTTCTTTGGCCAGCTTCACGAAGTCGTGTTCGACAAGGCTCTTCGCCACGTTACGACCCTGGGCAAGTTCGAAGGTGTAAGCCATCGCGCCGCCGATAAGCACCTTGTCACAGATGCCCAGCAGGTTGCGAATGACGTTGATCTTGTCCGAGACTTTGGCCCCGCCCACGATCGCCACGAAAGGTCGCTCAGGGTTTGCGATGGTGTCGGCGAGGTAGCGGATTTCCTTCTCAACAAGGAATCCTACCACTCGCGGCTTGCCTTCCATCTTCAACGGCACGAGAAACATCGACGAATCCGTGCGGTGGCAGGTTCCGAAGGCATCGTTGACATAGACATCGCCAAAAGCAGCCAGCGTTTCAGCAAACGGAACTTTGACGTCGTCGTCCTGCTTGCGATCCTCACCGGGATTGAAGCGAAGGTTCTCCAGCACGAGTACCTGTCCTGGCTGCAACGCCTCGACTTTCGTTCTGGCGTCGTTTCCAACGGTGTCCGTGGCGAAGACAACGTCCTGACCGATGAGTTCGGCGAGTTTCTCTGCAGCCGGCTTGAGGCTCATCGTCGGAACTACTTTGCCTTCCGGACGCGAAAGATGGCTCATCAGGACAAGACTTCCGCCACGTTCCAGGACCGAAGTGATCGTCGGCAAAGCCATGCGGATCCGAAGGTCGTCCGTCACCTGCGACTGGTCGTCGAGCGGTACGTTAAAGTCGACTCGAACAAGGACCCGCTTGCCGGAAACGTCTACATTCTTGATCGTTTTCTTTGCCACTGCGAACCGCTCCTGAGAGTTCTGGTCGAGCGAATCGACCGCGTTTTCGGTGTAGAAATGAAGGCCCGGATCCTACGTCGTGACTGCACGAACGCAAGCCAGTGTCGGCGAGCTGGTGGCACATATCGGCTCTGGCAGATGGGTTCGCTGTTCGATGCCTCTTTCCGCAACTATCGTCTGGAAAAACAACGAAGGGAGTTTCAAGCATGGCGAAATTCAAAGTCGCGATTATCGGAAGTACGGGTCGAGGTGATTACGGGCACGGTCTGGATGGTCCCTGGCAGCATCTGGATTCCTGCGAGGTCGTCGCGGTCGCCGACGAGCATGAAGGTGGGCGTGCGGCGGCAATCAAACGATCCGGGGCGAAATCCGGCTACGCTGACTATCGAGAGATGCTCCACAAGGAAAAGCCGAACATCGTCGCGATTTGTCCGCGCTGGCTGGACCGGCATCACGAGATGGCGCTGGCGTGTGCTGAAAACGGCTGCCATCTCTACATGGAAAAACCGTTTTGTCCGACGTTGAAGCAAGCTGACGAGATTGTTCAGGCGTGCGAGATGCGGCATCTCAAGCTGGCCGTCGCTCATAACACCCGGCACTCCCCGGTAGTGCAAGTCGTTAAGCGACTGACTCGGGACGGTCGCATCGGCGACGTGCTTGAAGTTCGCATTCGAGGAAAAGAAGACTCGCGACGCGGTGGTGGAGAGGACCTCTGGGTATTAGGTTCGCACATGCTGGATCTGTCCGCGATGCTGTTTGGCGAAATCGAGTCATGCTTTGCGACTGTTCGAGAAAATGGCGAGCCCGTTTCAAAGAAACATGTTAAGCCCGGCAACGAAGGAATTGGCCAGCTTGCCGGAGATGACATTCAGGCAGTCTATCGGTTCAAGAAAGGAGGCAATGCCTTCTTTGCCTCGAAACGTGGAGCTGGAAGCAGTCCGACGCGATTCGGTCTGGTGATCGTTGGCTCCAAAGGTCTGATCGAAATGCAATCCGGCTATGGACGAACTGCCTATCTGCTGGAAGATCCCAGCTGGTCTCCCGGTCGCACTGGTTCGAAATGGCAGCCGATTACTTCCAATGGTGTCGGGCAGCCGGAAACCATAACGACCGACAGCCACGACGGTGGTAACACGTCGGCAGTGATGGACCTGATTTCGTCGATCGAGAATGACCGGCAACCAGTAAGCAGCATGTACGACGCTCGGGTTGCGACAGAGTTGATCGTTGCTGTGTTCGAGTCTCATCGTCTGGGGCGTCCGGTCAATCTGCCACTGACAACTCGCGAAAATCCACTGACTCTTCTGTCATGAATTCGCTCAGACTGCTCCATCGACTCAGATCTGCAACGTCGTTCTCAGGATGGAATCTGACACGGTGCTGTGTCGAAGCTGGTACGTCAGTGACCGGTTTCGACGATCTGTAGTGGTATGGAGTAACCGACTTGAGTCAATGGCAGCGAATTTGAGAGATTCACTCAAAGAATCGCCAGACACTCGTTACAGCCTCGTCAGGCCTCGTGGATGTCGGGTGTGGCGTCTTTCTGGATCCACCAGACTCGCTCGCGTGTGTGGCGGAGATTACGGGTTATGCGGATTCATCCGCCCGATTGCCCAATGAGTTGCGTCGAGTCGGACTGCGACAGGGATTGGTCGAATGGGATGGACTGATCGTACCGATTTTCCTGAAGCGTCTGCGTCTTCGCGTGGACCGGTCTTCTGCCACGCGGCAGGAAGTTGAATCCATTACTTCTCGCATGGTGACAAGGATGTCCCGCAGTCGCCGTCATCTTGTACTCGCCGTGTGCGTAGCCGTCGCCCTGGCAACGTGTTTCCTCACGGACGATGAACGCGCAGAGTTCACCTCGCGTGTTATCGCTGCGCCCCATACCGTCAGCAGTGTCGAGCATCCGTATGATGCCGACTGGCCGGACGTACGACTGATGCTTGCTCACAAGTGCAATGCGTGTCATCGGCCCGGCCTTGAGCAAACCGACCTGACCAGCTGGGAAACGATTGTCGGCACACAGCATGTACTCGCCGCCAGTCTGGTGGTGCCAGGTAAACCGGAGTCTTCACCGCTCTGGCAGTACGTGACCTGGAATGTTTCGGAAGATCCGGTTTCGGATCGACCCTCTGAACCGTTGATGCCGCCCGAGCAGGCCGAGTGGCTGACTGCCGGACAACTGGAAACCCTCGCCCGGTGGATCACCAATGGAGCCCTGGAATATCGATTGCCGGACACGTGTTCGACGGCGCCGTTGATGGAGATTGATTTTCCTTCGGCGAAGGAATGCAGCATCTGCCATCCGAAGCAGTTCGAAGAGTGGTCGCGATCGATGCATGCCTACGCGCAGCACAGTCCGGTGTTCGAGGCGTTCAACCTGACCTTGCAGGAGCGTACCAGTGGCACGCTCGGCACGTTCTGTACCAGATGCCACACGCCGGCCGGAACCGCGCTGGGAGAAAACGGGCAACGGCGTAACGTGAATCGCTCGCGGCTTTCGATGGAAGGCGTCACCT
This sequence comes from Planctomycetota bacterium, assembly GCA_027624335.1. GTDB lineage: Bacteria > Planctomycetota > Planctomycetia > Planctomycetales > Planctomycetaceae > JABMPE01. The sequence continues at coordinate 12,598 of JAQBWV010000029.1, read as the reverse complement.
GCGTCAGTTGCCATCGCGTTGACAAGTCCTATTACAAAGCGAGCACTCGTCGACACATCGTCCCCGGCAATCTTGCGGATGGTTGCATGTATGGACCGTTCGCTGACGCAGTTTCCCCGGACGAGAATGCACATGGAGCTGCTCAGAGAGTGTCGATTCGGTCGAGCGCTTTCTGCGGATCCTGCCATGACGTCTTCAGTCCGGAGGGCATCCGGCTGGAAGAAGCCTTCAGCGAGTGGCAAAACAGCCCGGCGGCAAAGAACGAACATACGTGTCAGCACTGCCATATGGGGCCGGTTCAGGGACAGCCTTTTCGCGAGTGTGAGCGCCCCGTCGGTCGCGCGGCGACCGTGCCGGGTGTTGATCCGAAGATGATCCCGCTGCGTCCGCTTTCCGATCACACGTTTGCCGGCCCGGATTATTCATTGCTGCCTGATACCGAGTTTCCACACAAGCTCGACTGGATGTACGAGGCCGATTACCGCCGCACCGAAATGCTGACGCGGCACCAGCAAGTAACTCTCGATCAGCTCCGCAGAAAGAATCGCAAGCAACTCAGTATTGCTCGCGACAAACGCTACGAGCTGCTGCAGAACGCTGCGAAGATTCACGTCGATGCTCCAGGTGCGGCTTCCTGCGGAGATCGGATTGCCGTTCAGGTCGATATTCAAAGTCTTGTTTCCGGACACAATTTCCCGACGGGCTTCACCGAGGAGCGGCAGCTCTGGGTTTCTGTCGAGCTGTGCGACTCGATCGGGCGATCGGTTTTCACGACGGGCGACTTCGACCACAACGGAGACCTTCGCGACGAACATAGCCACGCCGTTATCGCCCGGCATGTTGATCGAGATCGCCACCTGTTGAACTTTCAAAGCAAGTTCGTCGGCCTGGCAACTCGAGGAACCGAGCGGCCTCTGATTCTGTCGGTCAATCGTCAGCTGGCTCCGTTGAACATCTTCCGACCGGCTCCAGAGCCGACAGCAGCCTTCGGTCGTCCGTCGACCTTTCGGATCTCAAAAGGCAGCATCGCACCACTAAGTACGGTTTCCCGTTCGTACGCCATCCGGCTTCCGGAGCAGGCGGGCGATTACTGTTTGCGAGTGCGGCTGAACTATCGGCATCTGCCGCCGCACTTGATGGACGAAATAGGCACGCCGCACCTGAAGCCATTGCTTGAAACGGTGAATATCGACCAGCACGATTCTGTGATCCAGGTGATGCAGGGTGCGGGAAGGCGGCTACTGCGATGAGTCGCCCATCGAGTTTCAGACTATTCATGCGACGAGCCGCCTGGCTTTGCGGACTGCTCGCCGCGCACATCGCCCCCGGGTGGTCGCTGATTCTAATTTCCATTTGCGTATCCGCAGCCAGAGCCGAAGCAGACGACGTCGGTTTTGTTCGGATTTCTGACGGGCTGCTCCCTGTGCCACGGTCTGTAGAAGCACCTAATAAACTGCCATCACCGAGTGCAGATCGTGCCGCCAGCGGATTGTCTCCGATGAACGTTGATGCTGGAAAGCCCCTTCCGTCGCTGGAAGAGGAACTGCAGCGTTTCGGAGGCTCATCGCTTTACGAAGCTGAAGGCGAAAGTAGTCATTTGCCGGCATTGGACCATGACAGCGGGCTCGTTCGATTTCTAAGACTGCCCGAAGCGTGGGAGATCCCTCAGCCTCCGGTGACAGCCTTTCAGGAGTTCGAGGGTGCTGATCCGATCGCACCGTGGTACGGCCTGAAGTGGTTTGGCGACGATGGGTTTCAGTGGGAGCCCCGCTTTGTCACTCACGGATCCTACGAAGTCTTCGGGATGTTTCTCGAGCAGGGAAGAACTCGCCAGGACATCGTCGGCCATCAATTGATTGTCGATCTAGATCTGCGTGTGACAGGCACCGAACGAGCCCATGTTCAGTTTCGACCTTTCGGTCGACGTAACACCGGGGGCTCTTTTTTTCGCCTCGATGATCCCACCGGGTTCGATGACAACTCGACCGGCATTCCCGACCGCTGGTGGGTCGAGGGTGAATTCAACAGTCTGTTCGCGGGGCTGCTCGATGACGAGTTCACGCCACTGGATTATCACATCACCGTCGGAAAGGTTCCGTACGCCGTTCACAACTCACTGCTGATCAATGACGAAGTCACCGGGGTGATCGTCAACAAGAATACGTTGCTGATCCCACCACTGAGCAATCTGAACCTTCAGGGGTTTTACTTCTTTGACGACGTCAATACGTCGACACCTCGGTCGACCGAGCTTGTTGGCATGCACGCGTCAGCCGACTGGCGAAACGCTTTCGTCGAAGCAACAGTCGCTTATGTCAGCCATTCGAGCGATGCGCGCTTCGACTCTCGATATGCCGCCGTCAGCGCGACGCAGTTCTTCGGGCCGGTGACTCTGGCCGGCCGAGCCCTCTTCAAAGGAGGCGACGAAGCCGGTCTGGGCGACGGTGCGTTGTTCGTTGCGGAAAGCAATCTCACTCAGGCAATGCCGCACGAAGTGACCTGCCAGACAGGAATTGATCACGCAGTGTTCTATGGCAACTTCTTCAAAGCCACGAGTGGTTGGAGTCCGATCAGTGGAGCGAATTTCAACCGCCTGCGCAGCACGTTCGCAGTGGATCCACTGATTCGAATCGGCCAGGGACTCAGCCCCTCGGACACGATCGGCGCATCACTCGGCGTTCAGCTCTTCCGCGACAACGAGGACGAATCGTTCACGCCCGAAGTCGTCTGGGAGCAGCCGCAAAGCGATTCAGTCTGGGGTCTTGGCCTGCGCTGGCAAAGAAAGCTCGGCCCGCAGATCTACCTCGACGCCTCCGGGATCGTGTCGTGGTCTGACAACCGCGCGCTGGAACGCGAAGGTGTGTTCATTTCGACGTTCCTGCTGTTCTGAGCGGCGTGTGCACGCGACGTAAGGAATGGGGCCGAACTAACTTCCCGATCTCCAATCACCGATCTCACTGCAATCGGGAAGTTATTCCGGGACTGATTCTTTATTGGACTTTTCGAGTGATATCGGAACTTCGATAACGCCGTCCTGGGGAGATATACTCGATTCAGGAGCGGCAACGATGATTGATCGACACGATGAAATAGAGACGCCTGACACACCTTTGGATGCACGTCACGCAGTCGAGCTGCTGGAAGCCACTCCAAGCCTGGTGAGGCGTCTGCGGTCCGTCGGGCTGGTCGATGACGAAGGCCGGCTCGCTGCGCTGCAGATTGTCAACGGGCCGCTCGTGTGGTGGGCCTGGGTTGAGAAAGCGTTGTTGTTTGTCGGTCTGATTCTGGTACTGGCCGGCATCGTGTGCTTCTTTGCCTGGAACTGGGACGCGCTGCCAGGCCTGGTGAAGCTTGCGATTGTGCAGGTCGCGATCGTTGCGTGCTGCAGCGTGGGGTTGAAAAAAGGGTTGGACACTCTTGCCGGAAAGGCAGCTCAGACAGCCGCCGCCGTACTGGTCGGCGTGTTTCTGGCGGTGTTTGGGCAGATCTACCAGACCGGGGCAGACGCATATCAACTGTTCGTTGGCTGGGCGCTTCTGATTCTGCCGTGGGTCGTGATGTGTCGCCTGGCCGGACTGTGGTTGTTGTGGCTGACGATCGTGAACCTTGGGATAACGCTGTACTGGAAACAGGTCGTCGGGCCGGGCGGAGTCGACTGGGAATGGCTGCTGATTGTCCTCGGCCTGGTCAACGGTGCTGCTGCCGCAGTTCGAGAAACGCTGGCACAACAGGCCTGGAGCAGTCCGCCGATCTGGCTGCGATGGGTGCTGATACCCGCCTCGTTATTCGCACTTGTCTGTCCGGCCTTTACGATGATCGTCGATTTCAACTCGGCGGGCGCCGGCGACTGGGCCGGGCTGAGCTTATTAATTCTCGGACTGATCCTGTTGTACGCGCAGTTTCGGCTTCGGTTTCCAGACCTGTTCATCCTCACTTGTGGAGCGACGACCATTCTGGCCCTGGCATGCGCTGTGGTCGTGCGCGTGTCATGGGAAGTCGGTGATGAAGTTCTGTCGTTCTTTCTGTCGGGGCTGGCGATTCTCGGCCTGGTGACGTTGATGGCTCGCTGGCTGATGCGAACCGCCCAAGCGATTCGCGTCGCTTCAGAGTCGCAGGTCACAGAAGGTTTCGTCGAGCAGACGGCTGGAAGTGAGACGGCAAACAAAGTCAGCGAGGATGTCGCGAGCCGCGAGGAACAGGACCGGAAGGTTTGTGTCGGCGAACTGTTTTCGAAACTCGCTGAGCAGGGACAGCTTTTCGATGAAAATGCTCAGGCGGCTTACGCGATACTCGCTGCCGAGGCGCACGAAGAACGAACGCCATGGTTCGTCCAGGGGTTGATCGGGTTGGGAGCCTGGATTTCCTGCCTGCTGTTTCTGGTGGCTCTGGCGATCACTGGACTGTTCGACGAGGGAGCTGTTGCTGCGTTTGTCGGCATTTGCCTGCTGGCAGGCGGAGCGGTGCTGGATAGAAAAGCGGAGGGCGCGTTCTTTCGTCAGTGTGGGCTGGCGGCGGGCCTGACCGGATTCGGGCTGACGGGTGTTGGGGCGGAGGGCCTGTCCCATTCATCCGAAATGCTCTGCCTCACAGTCACCTTTGCACTGATGACCGCCGTGTTTTACAGACCATTTAACAGTCCGCAGTTTCGATTTCTGACATGCCTGACGACGGTGACATTCGCTGCGACCTGGCTCAGCGACTGGTTCCAGTATTCCGGTAGCGGTTATCAACGATTCAACTGGGGCCTGCAGATTCTCTTACTGCTCGAAACGTGCGGCATTGGACTGATTTTCTCCCGGCACAGAGGTCAACTGCTACGACCGGCCGGATACGCTTTCGCCGTCGGTCTGCTGGGGACGCTGCTCGTGACACAATTTCCAGGCGGCCCTCTTGCATGGCCGTCGGCAGTGTTTCTGGCAGTCGCTCAGATCTGGGTTCTGCGTCGAGCGTGGGTCACGTCGCCAGGCCAGTCCCCGAAAGTGTTTCAGGTCGCCGCGGCGGGCACGGCTCTTCTGGGAGTTCTGTCGCTGCCCGGTGTGCTGGCTTCACTGGGGGCGACGGTGCTGGGGCATCTTGAACGGGATGTCGTTCTTAAAGGGCTCGGTCTGTTGTTCCTTCCGGTTTATCTTTCGACGTATCACTACAGCCTCGAAACCACCCTGCTGACGAAGTCGCTGGTCCTGATCGGGAGTGGCATCGTGTTGTGGGTCGGGCGGTGGTATATCGCTCGGCAAGTCGAGCATGCTGCACTCAGCGCTACGGAGCCGAACTCATGAAATCATCCGTGCTGATCGTTACCACCTTGCTGGTTCTTGGCAGTTTGAACTGGCTGATCATCGGCAAGGAGATGATTCTCCGCAGCGGTCGAACCGTGCTGTGCGAGCTGGCCCCTCGCGATCCCAGGTCAATCATGCAGGGTGACTACATGGTGCTGCGATATGCCGCCGCCCAGGACGCTGCTTCGCACGTGCCCGAGGGAACGTCTGACGGACACCTCATTCTCACATTGGACGAGAATGACGTGGCGACGTTTCAACGAGTCGACAACGACACCCCGCTCGCCTCAACAGAGGTGCGCGTACGATTTCGCTCGCGATCCGGATTCTTCGGCGCAGGCACTATCCAGTTTGGAGCTGAGTCCTACTTCTTCCAGGAAGGCCGCGCCGAACATTTCAACGAGGCAAAGTACGGAGAACTGAAAGTCGCCTCAACCGGCGAGTGCATCCTGATCGGCCTGCGCAACTACCAACTCGAGCCACTCTGAAACGCACTTGCTTGAAGGTGTCGTCGCCGGCAGAGAATTCGTTCGGCGCGTTTCATTTCATGATCCGCCGTTATCATTCTGGCCGTTGTTTCGCTGGTCCAGACTGATCTCAAAGCAGGGGCGTTCCCCATGAAACCATCCGTCGAACGGCTGATTGCTGAACATGTCGCTTTGTCACGTCGGTACTTCTTGAGTCTGGGAGCGGCGGGTGTTGCGGCTTTGAAGACGCTCTCGTTGCAGGCGGAAGATTCGATCGAAGAACCAGCGCTGCGGGAAGCGATCGAGAAGCTCGAACCGTGGCTCACGCCGCTGGCGGATTTTCGAGATGTGTCGCGTGGGAAGCCGATCCCTCACTCGCTCAGTGATGAGAAGAAGGCCGAAGTTGGCATGACTCGCGATACGTGGAAGCTCGAAGTTTTGAAAGATCCCGAAAAGCCGGCGCGAGTTCGCAACGAGTTCAAGAAGTCTGACAACACGGCATTCGATTTTGCGGCGCTGATGAAGCTGGCAGAAAAGCACGCCGTGCGATTTCCGAAAGTGATGACGTGTCTCAACATCGGCTGCCCCCTGGGAATGGGCATCTGGGAAGGCGTGCCGCTGCGGGAACTGATCTGGCTGGCTCAGCCCACTGAGGACCTGAGACGAGTGTTTTATTACGGCTACCACAACGAAGAGCCGTCGCAAATGTTCCGCAGTTCGATGCCGGTCGGTCGAATCCTGGAAGACCCGTTCGATCTTCCACCGGTGATACTCTGCTACAAGCTGAACGGACAATGGCTGTCGAGCGAGCGTGGCGGGCCGGTACGGATCGTCGTCCCGGAAGCGTACGGCTTTAAGTCCATCAAGTGGCTGTCGCATCTGTTCCTGTCGAACCTGCACAGCGCCAACGATACTTACGCTGGCGGCAATAATGATGTCGACAGCCCGCTGAAGAGTTTCGCCGCGACGCTCAGTCATCCGTCGACCGTCAAGCCGGGGCAGCCGATCGCCGTCACCGGATATGCACAGGCGGGGATCTCCAGCGTATCCAAAGTGCAGGTCTTCATTCACAACAATGAAGCGCCGCTGGTATCCGGCGACAAGTACTTCTCTGAAGCACCGTGGGTCGACGCGAAAATTCTTCCGCCACCGGTCAGCTGGGGAGGCGACTTACCTGAAGACCGACTTCCGCCAGGCACGCTGGGATTCGACGCGGCTGGCCAACCGAAGACATGGCCACTGAGGCTGTCGAAAGTCCATTGGGCGATTCTGCTGCCCGGCTTGCCCGCAGGCAAATACACGCTGCGGTCTCGAACGATCGACGAGAAGGGCCACGCTCAGCCAATGCCGCGTCCCTTCCGCAAGTCCGGTCACGCCGCGATCGAGCAGGTCAGTATCGAGGTCAAAGCCTGATTCGCAGGACTATACTTTCTCAGGTTAGGTCAGGCTCAGCCTGACCTGCTCGAATTCACTGAATGCACCCCGGGTGGCAAGCGTCCAACGGCTCCAGAGTTGTACGAAGTAAGTGAGCGGTAAGGCGCTAGCCGCCGGTATTTTCCGCAAAGTACACCCGCGGCTAGCGCCTTGCGGCTCACAACTCTGGTGCCATTGGGCAATCGCCAGCGGCAGCCGTTGCTGATGATTGGTTACCGAGTACACTCATGTTTGCCCCTGTTGTGAGGGCTGGTGATGAGAACAGGGCAGATTGTCAGCGCAAAGTCGTGCAGCTGGCTGAGACGATCTCACGAGGCGAAAACGATGGACAGTTACGGATTACTCGTTTTTCTGATGGTGGCATTGGGAACGGGGATACTCGTCTGCGAAATCTTCATCCCGTCGGCCGGGATCCTGACGATGCTGTCGATCGTGTGTTACGCCGGCGCGACCTTCTGTGCCTGGCGAGGCTGGTATCAAACCGGACATACCGCCTGGTGGTGGGGCTACGTACTGGGAATGCTAGTCCTGCTTCCCTCGGCAATTTCGGGGGCCGTCTACATTTTGCCCAGAACCGCCTATGGAAAGGCGATATTCGCGTCGCCCCAGTCGCTCGCCGAGTTGACTCCGTTCCTGGAAGAAGAGGCTCGACTTACCGGGTTGATTAATTCGTTTGGTCGCGCGGCGACAATGTTTTCTCCAGGTGGCATGGTTCAGATCGGCCAGGAGAAATTTCACGCCGAAAGTGACGGTGTTCTTATTGAGGCCGGACAGGACGTTGTTGTGGTCGGTGTGAAGGGAAATCGGCTTGTCGTCATGCCGGCAGAACGGCACGCCAGCATTGCTAAGACGGAGCCGACACCTAAGACTGCGGCAATTGATCAGCCGCTGAATACGGGGGCCGACCCTTACAGCATCACATCCGTGGAAAGCTCAGGCGACGATCCCATTGATTTTGATATACCCGAGACAGTCTGACCGCGAAGAGCATTGTGTTCTTCGAGCAGCGTTAGAGTTTCTCGACTGATTTGTGACTTCCAGTTCACGGAGACTGGACCCGGTGAGAAGGATGACTCATGTTTGACCCGACATTGATGCTCGCAGCCAGCAACCTGTTTGCCGCTGGTCCGAACGCTGACAACACCAGTCGCAACTTCATGATTGGCCTGTCCATCTTTGTGATGGTGCTGATGCTGATTTTTGTCGTCGTCTTTTTCCGGTACATCGGCTTGTGGATTCAGTGCAAGATGACTCGGGCCAGTATTTCGTTTCCGAATCTGGTGATGATGTCTCTACGAAAGGTTAATCCGAGCATCATCGTCCGCAGCAAAATCATGGCAGTTCAGGCAGGGCTACATCAGGATTACACGATCACCACGCGGCAGCTCGAGGCGCATTACCTGGCAGGTGGAAATGTTCCGAACGTGATTCGAGCCCTCATCGCAGCCCACCGAGCTCGACTCGACATCGACTGGCAAACGGCGCAGGCCATTGACCTGGCCGGACGGGATATTCTCGACGCAGTGAAGACCAGCGTTCATCCGAAAGTGATCGACTGCCCGGATCCAGGCAAGAGTGCCGGCACCCTGGATGCGGTCGCCGGTGACGGGATCCAGCTTCGGGCCAGGGCGAGAGTTACCGTCCGAACAAACCTCAAGCAGCTGATCGGCGGTGCGACAGAAGAAACGGTCATCGCTCGAGTAGGGCAGGGGATCGTGCAGGCGATTGGGTCAAACTCAAATTATGCGTCGGTGCTTGAGAATCCGGATCGCATTTCAAAGCTGGTACTCTCGCAGGGACTCGAAGCGAATACGGCATTTGAAATTGTGTCGATTGACATTGCTGACATCGACGTCGGGGAAAACATCGGTGCCCGCCTGCAGGCGGATCAGGCAGAAGCCGACATGCGGGTTGCCCGAGCGAAGGCGGAAGAGCTGCGAGCCGTTTCGACCGCCAGAGAGCAGGAGATGATTGCTCGCGTGCAGGAGTCGCGGGCGAAGGTTGTACTCGCAGAAGCCGAAGTCCCCAAAGCCACCGCCGAAGCGTTCAGGAGTGGTCGTCTGGGACTGATCGATTATTACGACCTGAAGAATGTCCAGGCAGACACCAGGATGCGCGAGTCTATCTCAATTACGGAGAAGGGCGAGTCTTCGAGGTCTGTTGTCTCGCCGAGCAATTAGAGTCTTTCTGCGAAACGTCCGCGTGCTTTGCACGAATTATTCGGTGGGGTCTACTTGGCTTCCTGGGTTGTGGCAAACCAGCCACGCTGGGCTGATCTTCGTGATATCGAACAGACTATCGGCGACGGGTTGGTTGTTTTCTGTCGCCTCGGCACGTAAGGAATCAGGTGATGACAACGACTGCGCTTCTCGCTGCTCCTGGGGCGGGCGACTTTCTTCCGATCATTTTTGTCGTCATTGCGATCATCAGCGGGCTTGTCAATTTCATTAAGGAACGCCGAGCTGGCGAACAGGTAAACGCCGGAATGCGAGGTGATGCCAACATTGATCAGGGATTGCAGTCGGAGATCGATAGCTTTCTGCAGGAATTATCGCCGGGAGACTCGAACGCGTCGCGGTCGCCTCGCCAAAGTGGTACTCAACCACAACGTCGCAGAAAGCGGGCGAGTTCTCCTGAGGAAGTGGAACGTAAGAGACGTGTTCGAGCTCGACGCGAGCATGACCGTCTGGAAGACGAGGTCGCGAAGAATCGAATGTCGCTAAGTAAGCGACACCTCGAAACCAACGATCTGAGCGAGGTCAGTCATCGGCACGTGCGGAGTGCTGTGGGGGGACGACATCTCGAACCTCAAATTCATGATTTGATGGAGCAGTCGCCAAAACCCACTCCGACACCGAACATCAGTCCTGAAACCTCTTTCGTGACCGGGTCAGTTCACGCGTTATTGCGACAGCCAGGTAGCATTCGCAATGCTGTACTGCTTACCGAAATTCTTGGCCCACCGATAGCTCGGCGACGACGTGGGAACGTTTAGCAATGCGAGCCGCGATCTGGACCCTCTGGCAACGAAAAGTCGGGGTTATGTTGGAAAAGGCAGGCTCGTGGCGGAGCGGAGTAGCGATGAGATCCCGGCCTCGGTAATTCAGGGGCCGTTTCAGGAATTCAAGCCGCCTGACTCCGAAAGCCCGCTCTCCTGAGCTTCAGGCACTTTGATGGCGTAAAGCGTTTTGTCACCAAATTTCCCTTTGCATTTCGGGCACGTCGCTTTGGCGATTCCTTTTCCGTTCGCTCCGCCGAGTTTTTCTTTCTTACGGCTGTCTTCGCTGACAACAAGACCGCATCCCTGGCATTTGCGTCCGACGATTTCCAGTTCGATATTCGGGTCAGCAGTGTGAAACTCGGTCGTTTCGATCGCCTTGATCTGCCGGTCGCTGTAGTGGCACTTGAACGTCGATTCACTGTCTGTAAGTGGCACACCTTCGACATGTCCCAGGTCTTTGACACCGTACATTTCATCCAGGTGTTTTGCGAAATCTCGAAAATCCGCCAGGCCGAATGAGACAAACAGGATGTCCTTCACGTCCTTGTCCTGGACCGTGACGGGTAGTCGAACTGCAATTCGTCCGACTCCAAATACCGGGACGCCCGCGAACATGGATTCGTGGGCATAGGCAGCAGGCTGGACGACAGAGATTTTTTCCATATCTGCCTGCTCAAAGAGTCGGTATCCCGCTGCCGGCAGGTCGAGAATTTCTTTTTCGAGACGCAGGTGGTCCTGCATTGCTTCTCGAAGTTCTTCCTTCTTCTTCTTGTTCTTCTCTCCAGCAAACAGGCCAGCACCCTGCTTTCCGTTGGCGACAACCAGCATCTGATCCGACTTGTAGCCCAGATCGACTTCCTGAAAATCTTTTTCAAGGCTGCCAGGTTTGAGCTTCAGTTTCGTCGGGTCAACCTGGTGGAGCCGCGCGTCGAGCTTCCAGTGTTTGTACGGGCTTTCTTTCTTCCCTTCCTGCTCAGCCTGTTCTTTCTTTCGCTTTTCTGCGTCCCAATCGACGCCCGGTACATGGAAATACGATTTGCAACGCGGGCAACGACCCGTTTGCCCACGGTGCCTGTCTTCCACCTGAATGCGGTGTCCGTTCGGGCAGAAGACGAATACAAACCCCGGCATGGCGGTTCGTTCGCCGGACGCTCTTTTTTTACGTCGACCTTTCTGACGCTGTTTTGCTTCGTGCTCTTCCTGCAGGGCAATGTCGAGCAGCGGGTCGCCCGTTGACGCTGGCGGTTCGGGTTCTTTCTCGACGACCTGTTCCTGTGTTGGTGTAGCCGCGGGAACTTCTGCGGAGCCGCTGTCGCGTATCCCGGAATCAGCCGGTGCGACAGCTGAGGATTTCTCTGAGGTGCTGGCAGCAGTGGGTGCCGAACTTACGGCTGATCCAGTTGACGATAACGTGTAAGTTTCGCCGGATGGCTTTGCTCCCGTGTTGTCCGTCGCAGCCGAGTCAGCCTGAATCTGAGCGTGCTCTTCCTGAGTCAACATGTTCAGGCCGTCAGCCAGTTCGAAGTCGTCATCTCCTGCACTGACTGCGGCTTCGCCATCGGCTTCGTCGTCCAGCAGTTGATTAACCGGCTGCGGAGTATCACTGAAGATGACTTGCTGCGGAGCATCCAGCATTTTCTGGTACGAATCGGCGATGTCCTGCCGCAGGAATCCTCCGCATCTCCAGCATCGAACAAGACCTTTGCGCACCTGTTCGCCGCAATCGGGACATGGGATCTCGTCGACTGCTCGTTCGACCGCAGGCAGATCCTGGGTCAGGCCGTCTGCCAGTTCCGCATTCATGACATGTTTGCACGTGGGGCACTGAATCGTATCGCTGAGGATCAGCGACTTGCATGACGGGCACGAGATAATCGAGACGCTCATTGCAAGAGCTTCCTGAGAGTTTGAGAAGTTTTGTGGAGTTGACCAGGAGTTAATACCTGGTCCGGAATCAGGACCGCAGAATCTCAGGTTACGAGTACCAGGACGCGTCGGGAATGTTGTCGATCAGTTCAAAAACAGGGAACGATTGTGGTCACTCTAGCAAACGGTTTGTGTGATTTCAGCCCGGAACCGGTCTCAGTCCCAGTCATGGAGAATGCCGCAGCCGACATTTCCGAACAAGCTGTCAGAATGCCACTCTCTCGACAGGAACACGTCGCCAGTTGGCCGACATTGCGTTGATACCGTCCCGTTGATCGTTGATGAGCGGCGTTTTTCTAATGACAGCTCGGGATGACTCGGAGGGAATGCGACTTGATAGTCCTGTTACATCGCTCGCCGAATATGCCGATCTGAGTCCGCCGAGCGTATAGATACAGGCGCGGTCAGTTCGGTGCCGATTGCGATTGTCTTCGACCTTGAATGCCGAATCGGCCTGGGAAGTTGAACTCGCCGATGCTTCGGACGAGATAGAC
>JAQBWV010000028.1 GCA_027624335.1 Planctomycetota bacterium | reverse complement strand
CGCTACTTCGCACGCGCCTATTGCGGCTTCGCCGGTCGACGTGCCCGGACAAACAGATCACTTATTTCAACCGGTGTATTCCAGACCGATGACTGATCCGAGAATCGACTTACGCAACCCCGTGCTGGCTGCTGTGCTGGCGTTCCTGTTTCCGGGAGCCGGGCATCTCTATCAGCGCCGCTATTTCAAGGCGGCGATTTACAGCATCTGCGTGCTGGGAATTTATTTCTGGGGATGCTCGCTGGGCGAAGCCAAGGCGGTCCACTTCCGCTGGGACGACAAGGCCGAGCCGGGACAATCAAAGCAAAGAACGATTGGTTACCTGGCTCAGGTCGGAGTCGGTCTGCCGGCACTTCCGGCGATCGCTCAGAAAATGAGGCACTCAGCCCAGCAGGCGGCGGAAGGCGCTGACCGGCAACGCGGCGAAGTGCTCGAAGAAATTGATGCGGAATTCATGGGCAAGGTTCACCATGTCACGCTCGGACATGCCGACATCGCCGGGCGCATCACCGGAGTCGTCCGAGTCGGCGACTATGGATACGGAACAGAGTTTGAGGGCAAATTCAACGGCCAGTCCGCAAACGGAACTCCAATGAGTTTCGACCTGCTGGGATCGCGGAGTGGCGGATCGTTGAAACTCGGCGACCGAGTGACGGGACTTGACGATGTCACGATGACCGAACTGGTGCTGGAACGCTCTCCGGAGACGTTTTCGGCAGAACGACGTCGGTTCTATGTTCGAGTGGTGGACAAGACAGCGGACCTGGGCATGATCGAAGGCACCATTCCGCGTTCTTTCCTCAATTACATTCTTGCACCGCTCGACGATGAAGCTCTGCAGCACTTGAACGGAAAGCTCGGCAAACAGTACGAGCTGGCTCTGGTTTACACATGGATTGCCGGCCTGTTGAACATTCTTGCGATCTGGGACGCGCTGCAGGGGCCCGCCTACGGGTACGGGGACGAGGAGCCGGAATCCGACGTCGACGATCAGTCGACTGAGGCGACGTCGACTGAAGAAGCGGCGACTCAAGAAGCCGTTAAATCAGAAACCACTTCAGCGGATGTCAGCTAATGATGACAGCATTCTTCGTTCTTGCCGTCGCTCAGAACACGTCGTGGTATGTGTTTCCGCTGGCCGCTGCGATCAGCCTGGTCTACAGCGCGAGCCGCTACGAACTGACCGAACGCGTCATCAAACGAGCGATCCGGTTGTTCGTCACGATCATCGGATTCATGTTTATCGTGCTGGTGATTCTGTGGCTGCTTTCAGCGAATCTGTGACGGGAACACTGCAAGTACTTCCTCATCGAGCAGAACGAAAGAGCCACGGATTTCACGGATGGTCACGGATCCGGAAGGATGCTTGACAGCGATCCTGACCAGAATTGAGACACAGGACTTTTAATTCACCAAACATGGTTTGCTGATTCTGGAAGTCAGCCACGTGGCACTTCACGCAGCATCCAGGTGATCCGTGCCCATCAGTGGCTAACTTTCCGTGTCATTCTTACGAATCTTTGAATCGCATTACCTTGATCAACAGATTGCTACTCAGCCATGGAAAGCGTACTCGATCGATTCCTGCGTTACGTCAAAGTGGATACTCAGTCTGACGAAAAATCGGACACATACCCGAGCACGACGAAACAGCTCGACCTGTCCCGCATACTTGCGGACGAGTGTCAGAACATCGGTCTGGCCGACGTTTCACTCACGGAGTTCGGCATCGTCACCGCTACGGTTCCGTCGACTGTCCAGCATGACGCTCCGGCGATTGCCTGGATCGCTCATATTGACACATCGCCCGAATTCTCCGGGACAAATGTGAATCCTGTCCTGCACAAAAATTACGACGGCAGCGACATCGTTCTCCCCGCCGATCCGACGCGGGTGATCAAAGTTGACGACAACAGTGCCCTGCGATCGCTCGTCGGCGCGACGATTGTGACAACCGACGGAACAACACTGCTCGGAGCTGATGACAAAGCCGGAGTCGCCGCGATCATGGCCGCTGCCGACTGGCTGATGAACCATCCGGAAATTCCGCACGGACCGATCCGGATCTGCTTCACCTGTGATGAGGAGATCGGTAGAGGCATAGACAAGCTGGACATCGAGCAACTCGGGGCTGTCTGTGGATACACGCTCGATGGCGAAGGTCAGGGGATGATCGATTTCGAAACATTCTCCGCCGACGGAGCGACGATCACTGTCGAAGGCATCAACACTCACCCGTCTGAAGGCAAAGGGAAGATGATCAATGCCGTGCGGATTCTCTCGCACTTCATCGCGAAACTTCCGGAAGACCACCTCAGTCCGGAAACCACCGACAATCGCGACGGCTTCATGCACCCGTATGTGCTGGAAGGCGGAGTTGCGAAGGCCGTCGCCAGAATCATTCTCCGAGATTTCGACACGGCGAAGCTTGCGGAACAAGCAGCTCTGCTGGAATCGATCGCCGCAGAACTGCGAACGGCTTATCCGCGGGCGACGATCACCGTCGACATCCGGCAGCAGTACCGCAACCTGGCCGACGGCCTGAAGGCCGAACCGCGAGCGATCCCGAAAGCTGAACAGGCCATGCACGCAGCGGGACTGACGCCTGAATTGACCATCATCCGAGGCGGCACCGACGGATCAATTCTCACCGAACGAGGACTCCCCACGCCGAATCTGTCCACCGGCGAACACAACCCGCATTCGCCTCTGGAATGGACGAGCAAAGAAGAACTCGAAACCGCAGTCAACGTGCTGGTCGAACTCGCGCGAGCCTGGGGAGACGAGAAGCTGTGAACTGCAAAAAGAACCGCTGGAACGTTGTCATGTTTCGGTTTTAGGGCACTCGGAGTCCGTTTCACGGAGCGATTCTCTGGCATTCGGAGCGGGGTGGAAACTCGACCTTGAGACTCTGTTCCCATCCTCGGGAACGACATTTGTGCGGTCGGTCGGTCGCTACCAATTCCGTCCTGGCACGATAAACTCCGCGCGGAACACGGCAGTTAAACTGCCGTAATTGACTACTTTCTTCAGGGATCTTCGGCTGCCATGAAGCGGATCACCAAAGGGCTCGACGTCCCGATCGCTAATCCGCCGGAGCAGAAGATTTACGACGGACCGGAGATCCGAACCGTCGCCCTGGTCGGCACCGACTACATCGGCCTCAAACCCACGATGGAAGTCGCAGAAGGCGACACCGTCCGACGCGGCACGCTGTTGTTTACCGATAAGAAGAATCCGGGAGTGCGGTTCACTTCTCCCGCCGCCGGAACGGTGCGATCGATCAACCGCGGTGCCAAGCGAGCCTTTCAGTCGATCATCATCGACGCCGACGGCGACGACGCGGAAACCTTCAGGACCTGCGGCAAAACCGACGTTTCGTCGCTCAGTCGCGCTGAAGTTGTGTCGAATCTGGTGGATTCCGGACTGTGGACGTCGTTGCGACAGCGACCGTTCAGCCGGATTCCGTCACCGGATTCCGAGCCTCATTCAATCTTCATCACGGCGACCGATACAAATCCTCTGTGTGCGAAGCCCGAAGTCATTATCGCTGAACGTGAGCACGATTTCCGGTTCGGCGTGCGGTTAATCCGGCGTCTGACCAATGGCAAAGTGTTTCTGGTCAGCTGCCCAGGCGTCACGCTGCCTGGTGAAGAGCTGTCCGACGTTGACGATGTGGAGTTTGATGGTCCCCACCCTGCTGGGCTCGTCGGAACGCATATCCATTTTCTCGATCCGGTCAGCGCGACCAGAAACGTGTGGCACGTCAACTATCAGGATGTCATTGCCATCGGTCATCTGTTTCTGACGGGAACCCTGGATGCAGGGCGAGTGATTTCTCTGGCGGGTCCGGCAGTTAGCAAGCCACGCCTGATTCGCACTCGGCTCGGAGCGTCCATTTCAGAGCTGACCTCAGGTGAACTCGCCGAGGGCGACATTCGCGTTATCTCCGGGTCGGTCCTTTCAGGTCGGGCGGTAATCGACGGGCCGTTCGGATTTCTATCGAGATATCACCTGCAGGTGTCTGCGTTAATAGAAGGTCGCGAACGGGAATTTCTGGGATGGCAGAAGCCGGGTCTCGATAAGTTTTCGCTGCGGAAGATTTTCGCTTCAGCATTCCTGAGACCCTCTCAAAAATACAACTTCACGACATCAACCGGCGGCAGCAAGCGAGCGATGGTTCCCATCGGCATGTACGAAGACGTCATGCCGCTCGATATCATTCCGACCTTTCTGCTTCGATCGTTGATCACGGGAGACACTGATCAGGCTTCGGCGCTGGGAGCTCTGGAACTTGACGAAGAGGATCTGGCGCTGTGTACCTTTGTCTGTCCTGGCAAGTATGAATACGGGTCGCTGTTGAGAAAGAGCCTGGCTGTGATCGAAAAAGAAGGGTAGTGCGCCGCTTTGGAACGACTGCCAGATGTGACGCCGTGGCAACGCGGCTGTTTTCAACGGCCAATTCCAGAAACGCAGCCCGTCGTAAAGATTGCATCGGGAAGATTACCGGTCGGCGATGATCGGCAGATATCGGCTAACGACGTTTGTATTGTGAAAGTCTTGTATGAAGCCGCTCAGACGGTTACTTGACGCCGTTGAACCGCACTTTTCCAAAGAAGGAAAGTTGCGGATGGCGTACCCGTTGTACGAAGCGCTCGACACGTTTCTGTACACGCCGGGGCAGGTTACCGCGGGACCGTCGCACATCCGCGACGGCATCGACCTGAAACGAATGATGTCCACCGTCGTCGTTGCTCTGCTGCCGTGTATTTTTATGGCGATGTGGAACACCGGCTACCAGGCAAATCTCGCCATCGCCGCTCTTGGAGTTTCCCCTGACACCGCTGCCAACTGGCGATACTCCGTGATGAACTCGCTGGGAGTCGGCTTTGACGCGAGCAGTCTGTTCGCGAATCTGATCCACGGAGCGCTCTACTTCATTCCGGCCTACCTGATCACAAACATCGTCGGCGGAACGTGGGAAGTCATCTTCTCGGCGATCCGCAAACACGAAGTCAATGAGGGCTTCCTGGTGACAGGATTCCTGTTTCCGCTCACGTTGCCCCCGACGATTCCACTCTGGCAGGTTGCCGTCGGTATCAGTTTTGGAGTCGTGATCGGCAAAGAAGTCTTCGGCGGAACCGGACGAAACTTCCTGAATCCGGCTTTGACCGCACGAGCGTTTCTTTACTTCGCTTACCCGACAGCCATCGTCGGCGACGCCGTGTGGACAGCGTGCGATGGTTTCTCCGGAGCGACTCCGCTGGGAGCACTGGCAACGGCCGACGTCGCCGTCGGCCTGGGAGCGATTTCCGAAAATCTCGGACAGGCGTTTCTCGGCACGATGCAGGGATCAATGGGGGAAACCTCGACACTTGCCTGTCTGATCGGAGCCTTCATTCTGATCGCCACACGCATTGGATCCTGGCGAATTATGGCGGGTGTTGTGCTGGGCGCGTTTACGTTTTCGATCTTGCTGACGTCGGTCGGCAGCGACACCAACCCCATGTTTGCGATGCCGTGGTACTGGCATCTGTGTGTTGGAGGGTTTGCATTCGGTACGGTCTTCATGGCTACGGATCCTGTATCCGCCGCCATGACGGAGCGCGGGAAATGGTTCTATGGGGCCTTGATCGGTGCGCTGACTATCCTGATCCGAGTCATCAATCCGGCTTATCCGGAGGGGATCATGCTGGCGATTCTGTTTGGCAACGTCTTTGCCCCAGTGATCGACTATGTCGTGGTGCAGGGCAACATCAAACGGAGGCTCGCCCGCAATGCAAAGTGAATCCCCCAAACAGACGATGATCGTTGCCGCTTGCCTCTGCCTGGTTTGCTCGGTCCTGGTCTCGACAGCGGCTGTGGTTCTGAGACCGGCTCAACAGATTCAGAAAACGCTCGACATCCAACGCAACATTCTGAAGGTTTCCGGTCGCTACGATGAAAGTCGCTCAATCGCATCGCAGTTCAAGAGGATCGAACCCGTTCTGATCGAACTTGCCGGCAAGCGACCACGGATCAGCAATCCTTCCGAAGAAGGTATCGACCTGAACACCTACGACCCACGAAAAGCCGCTAAGAAGACGTACGACAGTGTCGCCGTCAATCCGCCCGGCGGACTGCCTCAGATCTCACGGCGAGAGATCTACACGATCGCCTACGAGATTCGAAAAGACGACGGGAATCTGGATCAGGTAATCCTGCCAGTTTATGGCAAAGGTCTGTGGTCAACGCTGTATGGCTTCATTGCTGTCGACGCGGACGGGCAAACGATCCGCGGAGTGACGTTCTACGAGCACGGTGAAACGCCGGGACTCGGCGGCGAAGTTGACAACGTTGCCTGGAAAGCACTTTGGCCAGGCAAGAGCGCGTTCATGACGGCTGACATCGAGGACGCCTCACTCGACCACCTGCCTACCCCGACCATTCAGGTTGCTAAGGGGCACGTCACTCCCGAGACCGCTCAAGCCGAACACAAAGTCGACGGACTAAGTGGGGCGACAATCACCTCGAACGGCGTAACCGCCCTGGTCAAATACTGGCTCGGGCCGGACGGGTTCGGCTCGTACCTGCACCAGCTTCGCTCTGAACGTGCTGCAACCGCCCCAACGTCCTCTGCGGCTGAGGGAGAAACCAATGGCTGAATCAACAACCAAAGACGTCCTGCTTGATCCGGTCGTCAAGAACAACCCGATCGCTCTGCAGATTCTTGGAATCTGCTCAGCTCTGGCCGTAACGACGAAACTGGAGACAGCGATTGCGATGTCTGTCGCCGTGACTCTGGTCACCGGACTGTCGAGCGCCTCAATCTCTCTGATTCGGAGCTACATTCCAAACAGCATTCGAATCATCGTTCAGATGACGATCATCGCGATGCTGGTGATCCTTGTGGATCAGTTTCTGAAGGCGTACTTCTTCGCTATCAGCAAGCAGATGTCGGTTTTCGTGGGACTCATCATTACGAACTGCATCGTGATGGGTCGTGCCGAAGCCTACGCCATGAAAAACAGCCCTTCGATGAGTTTCTTCGATGGTGTCGGCAACGGTCTGGGATACAGCGCGATCCTGATTCTCGTCGCCACCTGCCGTGAATTGCTCGGCAAAGGCGAACTGCTTGGCTATGCGATTCTTGGTCCTGAAGGAATCGTCGCTCACGGCTACGTTTCCAACGGACTCATGCTGCTGCCACCAAGTGCTTTCTTCCTGATTGGCCTGATCATCTGGGCCATTCGCTCCTTCGACAAGACCCAGGTCAACGCGTCCTGATGAATGCTGCGTCTGACTGCTGGCGATTTTTCCGCGACTTCCCTTTACCGTTTTTTGAGGACAATCAGATGGAACACTATCTGAGCCTCTTTATGAAAGCCTGCTTTGTTGAGAACCTGGCACTCGCCTTCTTTCTCGGGATGTGCACCTTTCTGGCTGTTTCCAAGAACGTCAAAACTGCGTTCATGCTTGGCATCGCAGTGATCGCCATTCAGACGATCACTGTCCCGATGAACAACCTCATCTTCCAGCATTTGCTGAAAGAAGGCGCACTGGGCTGGGTATCAACAAGCCTCGGCGGAGTTGACCTGACATTCGTCGGATTGATCAGCTACATCGGAACCATCGCCGCGATGGTCCAGATTCTCGAGATGACTCTCGATCGCTATTTCCCGGCTCTTTACAACTCGCTCGGAATCTTTCTGCCGCTGATCACGGTGAACTGTGCCATTCTCGGCGGCACGCTGTTCATGGTCGAACGGGATTACAATTTCCCGGAAAGTGTTGTGTTTGGTGTTGGCTCGGGCGTTGGCTGGGCCCTGGCGATCACCGCTTTGGCAGGTATTCGCGAGAAGTTGAAATACAGCGACGTGCCCGAAGGCCTGCGAGGCCTGGGGATCACATTTATTACCGTCGGATTGATGGCGATGGCCTTTATGGCCCTTGGCGGAATCCAGCTTTGATTTCGAGCAGCTAATAACGTCGCATTGTCAGCCGATTGGCCCAATGCGACCAAAGCTGAGCCTTTACCGAAAAGTACGCGGACGAACGATGGAAATCTTTCTCGGCGTTTTCATGTTTACTGGAATTGTCCTGGCACTCGTTTGGGTGATCCTGCAGGCACGTAGTTTTCTCGTGCCCAGCGGTAATGTGAAGATCACGGTGAACAACCAGAAGGTTCTGGAAGTTCCGGCGGGCGGAAAACTGCTGACAGCATTGTCGTCGCAGGGCATTTTTGTTTCGTCGGCATGCGGCGGTGGCGGAACCTGTGCCCAGTGCAAAGTCAACGTCCTTGAAGGTGGCGGCGAAATACTAGCGACCGAAACCGGTCACATCAGCAAGAAGGACGCGCGCGAGGGATGTCGCCTTTCCTGCCAGGTCGCAATTAAACAGGACATGAAAATCGAAGTGCCGCCGGAAGTCTTCGAGACGAAGAAGTGGAAATGCAAAGTCAAGTCGAACAGAAACGTTGCCACGTTCATCAAAGAGTTCGTGCTGGAACTGCCTGAGGGTGAGCAGGTCGATTTCAAAGCGGGTGGCTATATCCAGATCGAAGCTCCTCCACACGTGGTGCATTACAAAGACTTCAATATTGAAGAGAAGTACCACGAGGACTGGGACCGCTTCAACATCTGGCAATACGTTTCGAAAGTTGACGAGCCGGTTGTCCGAGCTTATTCGATGGCTAACTACCCCGGCGAAAGAGGCATCATCATGCTCAACGTCCGGGTTGCTTCGCCACCGCCGCGATCTCCGGAAGGCACTCCACCAGGAAAAATGTCGTCTTACATCTTCAGCTTGAAACCCGGCGATGAGGTGACGATCTCCGGGCCGTACGGCGAGTTCTTCATCAACGACAGCGATTCGGAAATGGTCTACATCGGTGGTGGTGCGGGCATGGCTCCTCTTCGCAGTCACATTTTCGAACTCTTCAAGAACCTGAAAACCGGTCGGAAGGTGACCTACTGGTACGGCGGGCGAAGCGTTCGAGAATTGTTTTACGTCGACCACTTCCGAGCGATTGAGGAAGAGTTTCCCAACTTCAAATTCCACATCGCGCTGTCGGACCCGGTGCCGGAAGACAACTGGACTGGCTATACCGGCTTCATCCACCAGGTTGTGCTGGAACATGCCCTGAAAAATCATCCGGCACCGGAAGATATCGAGTACTACCTGTGTGGTCCTCCAATGATGAATTCAGCAGTCTTTAAGATGCTGGACGACCTGGGTGTCGAGCCGGAAAACATCCGGTACGACGACTTCGGCGGCTGATCCTCGTCTCAATTGGCAGCAGTGTTACACTAGCCGCTCGTCAAACACTCTTGAGAATTCCTCAGGAGTTTTCCATGAGCCAGGCCTGTGGCCTACTGCCGTGACGAGCACCTCATGCAGGATCAGACAACCAGCCCGCTGTCGACCGACGCTGCCCAGTCGTTGCTGCAGGATTTGAACGATCAGCAGAAGGCCGCTGCATCGCATGGAAACGGGCCGCTGTTGATTGTGGCCGGAGCTGGCACCGGCAAAACGACAACGCTCACTCACCGAGTCGCCTGGTTGATCCACTCGGGGGTCGATCCGCGACGGATTCTGCTGCTGACGTTCACTCGGCGATCGGCAGTCGAGATGCTCAGTCGCGTTTCCGGCTGCCTGCAACGAATGCAGCGACAAGCTGCCGCATCCGGTTCCAGTGGCGGCGGGGCTCTGTCCAACGCGATCTGGGGTGGGACGTTTCACGCCATGGCTTCGCGACTGCTGCGTCAGCACGGCAGGCTCATCGGACTGGAGCCGGACTTTACCGTGCTTGATCGAAGCGACTCTGAGGATTTACTCGACATTGTGCGAGCCGAACTGAAACTGTCGACTGAGCGACGGCGGTTTCCCCTGAAGCAGACCTGTCTGAGCATTTACAGTCGTTGCATCAACTCGCGAGCGAAGCTGCAGACTGTTCTCGAAGAAGTTTTTCCCTGGTGCGTCGACTTTGAGGACGAGCTGAAGCAGCTTTTCAAAGGTTATGTTGAACGCAAAGACCGACTGAACTGCCTGGACTACGACGATCTGCTGCTGTTCTGGAATGCTCTTGTTTCCGACGAATCCGGAGCGCGAGCGATCCGGCGGCAGTTTGACTGCGTCCTTGTCGACGAGTACCAGGATACCAACCTGCTGCAGTCAGAAATCCTGCAGCAACTTTGTCCCGATGGCAACGGCCTGACTGTTGTCGGCGATGACGCGCAGTCCATCTATTCTTTCCGAGCCGCTACCGTTCGCAACATCCTGGACTTCCCGAAGCAGTTTCCTGGCACAACGACCGTGCTGCTGGAAGAGAATTATCGCAGCACTCAGCCGGTGCTCGACGCGGCGAATATGGTCATTGCAGAAGCGACAGAGCGGCATCACAAGGAACTCTGGACCGCTCGCACCAACGGGATCAGGCCTCAGGTGGTGAGCTGTCGCGACGAAGAGGAGCAATCAGACTTTGTCATTCGTGAGATCCTTCATCATCGCGACAAGGGCATTGACCTGAAGCATCAGGCGGTGCTGTTTCGAGCGTCACATCACAGTTTGAATCTTGAATTGCTGCTGGCGGAGCAGAACATTCCGTTTCATAAATACGGCGGGTTGAAGTTCGCCGAAGCGGCTCACATCAAGGATTTCCTGGCATTTCTGAGGCTGGCCGATAACCCGTTCGACATGGTATCGGCGCTACGGATTCTGATGCTTCTGCCAGGCATCGGTCGCAAGCGGGCGATGGACCTGACCGATGGCCTGTACGAGTCGGACGGCAATTTCGAAACCTGGGCGTCCTGGCCGACGCCGTCGGCGACAAAGGACATCTGGCCGCAGTTTGTCGGTTTGCTGAATCAACTGGCCGAGTTGAAATCCGGTCGAAATGGAGAATCTTCAGTCCCGATAGAACTTGACGCCGTCCGAAAGTTTTTCGCACCGATCGTGGAGGAGAAGTATCCAAACGCTCGCGAGCGGCTGCTCGATCTGGAGCAGGTCGTCCATATTTCAGCGAGGTATCCGAACCGAACGGAGTTTTTGACGGCGATCACTCTGGACCCGCCGGCGTCAACGCAGGACCTCGCGGCAGATCCGGTTCTCGATGAAGATTATCTCGTCCTCAGCACGATCCACTCCTCGAAAGGGCTGGAGTGGGATTCTGTATTTGTGCTGCACGCCGCCGACGGGAATATCCCCTCTGACATGTCGACGAAAGATGAGCAACAGATCGAAGAAGAGCGACGACTGTTCTATGTCGCGTTGTCGCGGGCGAAAGATCATCTCTACGTTTGCCATCCGCAGCGCTACTACCGGTCCGAACGAAAATCGTTTCGCGATGATTACAGTTTCTCGCAGCTCACGCGGTTTCTGACTCCGAAAGCGCGTGCCTGCTTCGACTGGCGATTGCCGGACAGCGACGATGTGGTTTCCACATTGCCACCGGAGACCCTTGCTCCGTCAGAGATCAAACCACTGTTCAACGCCCGTGACCAGGCGAAGTCGATGTGGGACTGAGGCCGACATAACCAGTTCCGGCTACAACGACTGAGCATCCAGAGTGAGTGGCTCGTCGTGTCCAACGATTGCCTGTTCCGGATCCCAGTTCAAGTCGTCGAAGGCTTCGTTGCCGGGCAGTTCTTCAAAAGGGATGCCCTGCTTGTCGAGTCGGTCTGCAATGTCATCGAATGGGTTTCGAGTCAGTTCGTCCGGAAACAATTGCACCAGTTGATCCCAGTACTTCAACACCCGCTCAACGTTCCCGTCCGGAACCGACACCAGACGCTTCGCCCGGTCATGCCGAGTGATCCAGGCGGCATCATGCAGGACAGCGTGCATTGATTCTGACGTCATGGTGTTGAACGGTCGGGAGTTCAAGCGAAGCTTCAGGACAACCTGCTCCCCTTTGCTCAGAATGTTCTCCAGCTTCTGATTTTCTCGCACAGTACTGCGAGACAAGGCGGCTCCGATGGAAAGTGTCAGCCCGATAAACTGTTCACGAGTCATCCGCTTACGCCGCAACCGGCGGTCGAAGTCGCGACTTTGAGGCAGCGTGTCGAGTAAATGCTTTGTCGCCCAGCGATCACTGAGTGATTGCTGCTCGGAATCCACGAGGTTGCTGACCGGCAGCGTCCGTTCTGCATTCCAGTTCGGCAAGGGCAAATACAGCTTAGGAAATGGCGGCAGCTTTCGATTTGGCAAGTGATCGACAATTTCGAGGAATGTACTAATCTCACTGCCAGTCAAATCATCGTTAACACGTTTGACTTCAGTAAAAGTCAGTTTTTCTTCCTCGCAGCCAGAAAGCACCGTGGCTCCGGCGAGCAGGACAATCAGAAGATACCTGGATTTGCCGGAATGGATCATGACTTCGAACTCCCGTTAGCGCGGTGAATCATTGGACGCATTCAGCATACTTCACTGCTGAAATGCGACTGAGAAAATCGGCGGCGGTCTCGATGAGTCGAGCGATTCACTGCAGGATCTTCGTCCAGTCATGCAGACTCACAACATCGAACGCGTACGACTGAGGGAAAACTCGCACGGCTGACGTGAATCGCCGCAGCCTGGAACAGCGGCCACCCAAAAGAAATCTGTCACCAGGCTGTTTTGGGAACGCTGCCGCACCCAGGAAATCAGCTCAAGCATCATCTCGACGGCTTTCCCGGGTGCCGATGCGGATAATCGACCGGGCATTATCGAGGCGCGAATGTCAGGCGGATCGACTTGCGTGCCATGCGGATTGAGAATCGATTCTGATCCGCGTGCGGCTCAAACGTGAACGTCTCCGCAGAGCCGGCACCTCGTCGATTCAGGACATCTTCGCCGGTTTGACGATTGATGACGTGCAGCACGGACTCCATCGCTTCGGTGCCGGAACTTCGGGAGCGGCGATAGGTCAGTACAAGGCACGGTGCGTTCTTTGGCTGATCCAGCAGAAACTGAATTCGGTCGACTGGCCGCTGCCACAAGAGTTCGGCCGTCAGGGAATCGATTGCCAGGAGCTGACCAGTCACCGTCGGATTTCGAAAGCCACCACTCGGCGAGCGGGCGTTGAGGAAAGTGGATTCTGCCGACTCCGACAGAGCGACGACGTGAGACGAAGCATCGGATGACACATGAATGGCCCGGATGCCGTCAGGGCGTTGAACCTTCAACGTTGATATGACTTCGCCGGTCCGGGAATCAACCAGGCGAAGCTCACCGCCCCGCTGAAGAATGCCGAGCCATCGCTGACCGACGGCGAAGATCGTCGAGTCGGGATCAACGTCGGTTAGCCATTCGACCGTCGCTGTCTGCAGGTTTACTGAGCCAACTTTCGACACACGTAACACATCCGGATGCTTTCCGCTGTCGGCTGCTGGCTCGGCGACGAGGACTCGTTCGTTCGACGCCTGCAGAACCTTTCCATCAAACCTGACTGAGTCATGCAACTTGAACTGGTCATGCAACTTGAACTGGTCAGACAACTTGAACTGCGAAACCGTCGCACCGTCGACCACTCTCAGAACGGTGACGAGGTCGCTGCGCGGCTGAATCAGAAAGACGCTCTGACCGTCGCCAGTGCAGATTGCCTGTCTCGGTAACTCATATCGTTGCCAGAGCCTCTGGCCGGTCGCTGTGTCCAGACAAACCAGCTTGCTTCGTGTCTGGTAGCAGAGATAACCAGCTCGAACCGTCCCGACGATCGCGATCGGTCGGCCAAAGGGATCGAGCATGGTCAGTTCTTCCTCGGCGAAACCGGGCAATGCTGCAGCGTACTGATGATCTTCCTGCCGGTTTCCGTCGGCCATGTCGACTGACCACAACCTCTGCACACGTGGCTCGCCGCTGCCGTCAAACGGCGAAATTCCAAACAGTTCGGCACCAAGCTGCAACACCAGAAAATGTCCGATGCCCCAGCCCCGGTACACTTGTCCGACGGATTTCAACGTCGACGGCGACGTCGCCAGTACGGTCTCCCAGTAACCGGAAATCCCTTCTCCATAAAACCGCAGAACGGTTTCGTTCCGTGACGACCGCGGGTTGATGACGACATTCAGGCGATCGAACAATGTGCCCGGCTGACATTCGACCGGAACGGGGATGAACGTCGTATCGAGGTTCTGTTCCGGGTGCTCGCTGACGGTGACTGATCCCGCGTTCCAGGGAGAACGATCGGCCTCGTCAGCCGACTGCGCCCCGTTAGCGGGCTGAACACGTTGCTGCCACTGACGAAGTACTGCAGCATCGCGAGTGTAACTTCGCGACTGGTAAAGCTCGATCAGTTTCGTGGACGCCTCGGCGGCGGTGTGTCTGTTGTCGGACTCGGCGAGGCTGAGTAATGCCAGTTGCTTCTGGCCGTACCGCAACCCGATTCTCGACCGGTCATCGAGCACGTATTCCGATGCGATCGGCAGTTGATGCCACTGCCTGGTGAATCTTTGCAGCGAGAATGGATCGCGACTTGTTGCCGCTGCCGTCGCGAGTTTCGTGAACGCATCGTGAAGCCGTTGGCGGACTGACGGATCGAAGCTATTAAACAGGTCGATCACTTCGCCCTGGATCAGACGATCGTGTCGGACACTGCGGAGCGGCTCGGGCTTCAGAAATCGCGGTTCGCCGGACGGGTTGAGCGACTGCAACTTCGCATAGAAGTTCAGGGCGAGGACTGCATCACCCGTTTCAGCAGCGGCTCGCGCGGCAGCGTGACGAATGGCAATCAGATCGGAAATCGACTTCCCGCCAACAAGTTGCTCCAGTTCAGCGGCGACTTCCGAAACCTGCTGCGTGGTAAGTGAGTCCAGTTCCAGCCTGGCCAGCAATGTCCTTTGCAGATGCCGTGCCGCTTCCGGGGTGTCCTGCACCTGGCGAAGTCGGTCGGCAGCCTGTTCGAACTGGCCGGACGATGTTTCGAACGCGGCTTGCTCAAACACTTCGGATAAGACTGCAGCTTCTGGCTGAGGTGACGCTGTCGGACCCACCGTTGAACGAGGTTCCAACTTCGCAGCCAACAGCGGCCAGACACTCAGACGGTCCGGGTTCAATGAGATCACGCGATTGTCTACCGCCACCAGACAGCCGGTCAGAGATTGCAGCCGGTCGACACTTTCAATCACGTTTCCATCGTCAAGATTCACGGCGACCAGTGAACCGCCACGCACTGGAAACACATGAAACGTCGACGTGGTCTGCGGAGCGACGTCTGTTGTCACAATGCTGGTGTAACCGGTTCCGACCGGCTCGTTGCAGGGGACACTCCATAGCGTCTCACCCGTGTCTACCCTGAAGGCTGACACGAAATGGCGACATACCGCGACCACTCGATCACCGTGCGAAAGCAGTTCGATCGGGTCCTGAATCGGCTGCTGCCACAGCAGCCTGCCACTTCGCGGATGAACCACGCTGATTCCATCAGCGTCCGGGCTCGCCACAACCAGGATCGAATCCGGCAGCGTCGCTGTTGTTACGTCAGCAGGTCGCACGACGCCGATCTTTGTCCCCACTGGCCTGGCAACTGAAGTCAACGTGATGTCCCGCCAGGTATTCCACCATGGACGCTGAGGACGTGCCGCAGCGACGGGAAGTCTCTTAACTTCCAACGGCAGATCGTCGCGAGAATAACGCTGGCACCAGCTGGTTGAGCGAGTCGCCAGATCGACTCCGATAAGCACTCCCGTTCCGGTTGGACAAACCAGGACACCGTCGCTCAGCACGACTCGGCAATCGAGTGATCGCCAGTCTGCGTCTGCTGGTGACTTCCGCGTGGCTTCGGCGATAACCAGCGACCATTCGATCGTTCCCGATTTCCGATCGGCGGCGTAGAGCCACAACGATTCTTCGACCTGCACGAGTCCGATCGCGTGTTCATCAACGAATGTTGGTAACCCGCAGAAGAACACGTCGACCGGGTTGAGAATATCCTCGCGACTTTCCGTTCTGGCGGGCTTGTCGGTCGTCGCTGGAGTCGGTTGATCTGCATCGCCATTTCGTCTGGGAGGTTGCATATGCGTGCCCGCCGGCATGGCTTCGAGAATCGCGTTGCCCGTCAGACTCCAGGCGACTTTTCCGGTGCGAAGTTCACGAGAAACAATTCGATTGTGATGGTTCGAACCAGCCATAAGTCCGGAACGGGAGTGAAATCGGCCAGCCATGACACCGAAACCAGACTCTACCGTGAAGACACGTTCGCCGTCGCTGGCCAGACGGGACTGCAGCGAGTCGACCTGTAAACCTCGTGCCAGCTTCTGAGACATCAGCTCCTGCAGCGACAGATTCATCGTCAAGCGCGAGGCACTCTGCCCGGCTTCCGATTCTGACTCGTCTGACCATTGCAGCTGCCCTGACTGAAGCGCGTGTGCTGAAACCTGGGTCAAAGATCGGCTCAGCACCAACCCGTCGATCACCATCGGTCGAGCCTGGGGCAGAATCGGGATCGACTGTTCGAAGTGTTCGTGCAGCGCGTGTCTGGCGAGTGTTGCCGCTTCGTCGTCCAGTTCGGAGTTCACCTGCCAGTCGGGATGCGTCAGACTTGGGAACAGCCTGGCATGCAACGACCCGCCTTTCACGCTGCTCCGGAATTTTCCCTCAACAACTTCCCCGTTCGAAGTTATCTGCTGGTGGCTGCTGCCGGCTTGCCTTTCTGAGGGAGCCAACTGAAGACCTGCCGGACCTTTTTCACGACGCTGAGAATTCCTGCAAAACTCGATGGTGGCAGAGAATGACGTCCGCAGTTTGTCCGGCAGACTCGGATCGCTTGCCAGGTGCCAGGCGACGGACGCCGCCGTCGCAAACTCTCGTCGATCCAGATGCCACGCGAGCAGGTAACGCCGCGCATCCCGAGCCGCCAACGTCAGCGGAAACCGCAGGACGATCTTCCGCAACGCGTCAAAGTCTGAATCGTGCAGAGCCTTCAAAAGCCGCTCGCGTGCCGCTGGCTCCGTCTGCCTCAGGTAGAGGGACTGCGCGTCCGCTGGTAGCTGTCGAAGAATTTCCGCAGCCACGGACTGGCTGCTGCGGTAGTGCTGCCGAATTCCTGGCGATTCCTCAATCAGTATCAGTGTGCTGGATTCCGCCTCGAAGAGTTTTTTGAGTTCCGCAATCGCCGAGGTGAACTCAGCCCGGTCGATGATTTCTCGGACTCGTCGCAACCGATCCCGCAAAACGCGATTCCCCAATGGAACCGCCGAATGACTGATCGCCGAATTCTGTAGCTCGGATTCGGGCTGTGGGTCTGAGGTGCCCAACCGACCGTCCTGCTCGGCCAGAGCCGCCTGAAATCCGAAACAGCAGCCCGACATTCGCGAGAGCTCGACGGCAACAAACCCGCCGAGTACCACGAGACAGCTCAGCATCTGACGCCGCACAGTGCGGGGTTGGGTGGGTTTCGTTTCAGTCATGCCAGGCGATCGTAACGCGGGACAGGAATTCTGGTTGGACGAGGTGCGAAGCGGTGGGATATCGAATTCTCCACTTTACCGCAGTCCCCATTCCATCGACACCCAGGATACAGACCCGTGCCGCCGTGCTGGTACAGGGTTCTGAAGATGAGCAACACAGGGACGAATATTCGACCTTCCCAATCAACAGGCCTTCCGCATACCGTTTGCCGATCTGCTGGCCAGTATTCGCAGGGTGCGAGAATATCGCGAGAATTGTTTCCGACGATCCTCAAGGCACGGACGCTCATGCCGCTGGAATCTCACATTCGAGGTCGACTGTTTTCGCGTGGACGGTGCGTTGAGTGGCCTGCATCGGCGAGTGATGAGGCGGTGCCTCGAGTTCATCTGATCGGAGCCGGCGGAGCCGGAATGACGGCCTTGTCACAAGTGCTGCTGGACTTCGGCTGGATACTCACTGGCTCGGATATGCAGGCTGCTGAGTCGGTCGACGTGGATATTCTGGTGGAGAATCCCGGACGAATCCTGCGGATTCATCAGGGACACGACTCGGCGAATGTCCCGGCGACGGCGGATCTTGTCGTCTTCAGTCCAGCCGTCACAGAGGACAACCCGGAACGAATGGCCGCACACCTGCTGGGAATTCCTCAGGTCTCCTATGTCGAGATGCTCGGCGAGTTGCTCAGAAATGAAACGAGCGTCTGCGTCGCCGGAACTCATGGCAAGACCACCACCTCCGCGATGACGGCCTCGATCCTGCGCGAGGCGGGCGTGCCGAGCTCAGCAGTGATCGGTGGAGAAGTTATTCAGTACGGACGCAGCGGCTGGGGCCGAGCAAATGACAGTGCAGTTGCGACGGTCGAGCCGCTGTTTGTCGTCGAAGCCTGTGAATACCGCCGGCACTTTCTGCAGTTCCATCCTCGCCTTGCTGCTATCCTGAATGTTGAGCCAGACCACTTCGACTGTTTCGCGTCGATCGACCAGGCTTACGACGCGTTTGCCGAATTCGCATCGCAGGTCGATCCGGCGGGGACCCTCGTCGTCAGATCTGATTGCCCGCTGCTGGCACGTCTCACTGCAGATTACTCAGGGAATCTTGAAACGTTTCTTCCAGTCGGCAAACGTTTCGGCACCGGCAGGAACGCCGCGTTTCGCGCCAGTTGGGCGATTTCAAGCCTGCGCGAAGAGCAGCATTTGACCGTGTTCGACGTCGTTCGGCAGGGCAGGGTGTTTGGCACGGTCGAACTGTCACTGCCTGGCTGGCATAACGTGGAGAACTCGCTGGCGGCCATTGCGCTGGCTCACGCTGCCGGGGTTTCTCCGGACGATGCGTGTGCAGCGGTAAGCCGGTTTCGCGGAGTCCGTCGGCGGTTCGAAGAAGTCGGCACGTGGAATGGCGTCACGCTTATTGATGACTATGCGCATCATCCGACCGCCGTGCGAGCGACACTCGCGGCTGCCAGAAAACGATATCCGGGTCGCAGGCTTGTCGCGGCCTTTCAGCCTCATCAGGTCTCGCGCACGCAGGCTCTGATCAGCGAATTCGGGGCGGCCTTTTCTGACGCAGACGAGGTTCTTCTCGTACCGATTTTTGCCGCGAGAGAGAGCGCCGACGTGGCCCAGACGGCGCTTGAGGAGCTCGCCCGGCGAATCAATCTGGCGGGAATTGCCACACGAGTGCAGACGTCGCTTGACCAGCTTCGAGCAACTTTGGAGGATTCGGCCCAACCGGGGGACGTCTGGCTGACCCTGGGCGCAGGAAACATAAATCGGATTCCGCATGAGTTTGCTCGAACGGTTCAGCGAAATTACACAGGCTGATCAGCCTCTCGCTCCCCTGACGTGGATGAAAACGGGGGGCGTCGCTCAGTATGTGGTCACACCTCGCAGTCATGAAGAGCTGCAGGAAGTCGTCGCCTGGTGCCACGCAGACGAAACGCCCATCCACGTGCTGGGCGGTGGTTCCAACATTCTGGTCCGCGACGATGGAGTCAGCGGAGTCGTTCTAAGGCTGACTGACCCCGCATTTGGTCAGATTGAACTCGACGGCACAACGGCGCGAGCTGGGGCATCGGTTCTGCTTTCACACGTGATTTCGGAAACCGTGACCGCCGGACTGGCGGGCCTCGAAACACTGGTCGGCATTCCCGGAACGGTCGGCGGCGCTCTGCGCGGAAACGCCGGAGGCCGCAGTGGAGATATCGGCCAGTTCGTGTCTGCCGTCACCGTGCTCACTGCCAAGGGCGAGCGATTCGTCCGTCGGGAAGATGAACTCTCGTTTTCTTACAGAAACAGCAGCATCAACGAGCTGGTGATTCTCGAAGGTGAGTTTCAACTGCAGGATGATTCGGCGGAAGAGATCACTCGCCGCATGCGGAAACTATGGATCATGAAGAAGGCGACGCAGCCGCTGGCCTCGCAGTCAGCCGGTTGCATCTTCCGAAATCCGCGAGGGCTCAGTACCGGAGCCCTGATCGAACAGGCTGGCCTCAAAGGAACGCGAGTCGGTGGCGCCGAAGTCAGCGATCGGCACGCCAACTTTATCATCACGCATCCGGAAGCGTCTTCGGCAGACGTGTTACGGCTGATCGATCTGATTCAGTCGAAAGTCTCTGAGCAGTTTGGAGTCGAACTGGAACTGGAAATTCAGGTCTGGTAGCGAACCGCTCTTCGCCAGCCATTCCTGTCGAGACATACGGGCTGTCAAAGGCCCATCAAAACAATTGATTGGGAGTCCGCCATGGAAGGCATTCTTCACACCCCGCTGAAGCCGCTGCGCGTGGCCGTTCTTGCCGGTGGTGATTCTGCCGAGCGACAGATCAGCCTGCAGAGTGGCGCGGTCGTTGCCGCAGCGCTGGCCGCACGAGGTCATGCGGTCAGCACCGTCGATCCCGCCGAAACCTCACTGGAAACTTTCGACTGGAACACCGTCGACGTTGCTTTTCTGGCGCTTCATGGCACGTTCGGCGAAGACGGAAGCGCTCAGCTGATACTGTCGCGACAGGGAGTCGTCTTCACCGGCAGCGATTCAGAAGCCTCGAAGCTCGCCTTCAGTAAGTCAGCCGCGAAAGAACGCTTTGCGCTGTCGGGAATCAGCACTCCGGAATTCGCACTCGTTCATGAAAGTGACGACTTCTCCCGAATTATCGAACAGGCAACAAGCATCGGCTTTCCGCTGGTCGTCAAACCAGATCGGCAGGGATCGAGTCTCGGCGTCGTGATGGTCGCTGACGAGCCGGTTCTCGCGGAAGCCGTCAATCAGAGCTTTTCCCTCGATAGTTTCTGCCTGCTCGAGCGAACGATCGTCGGTGCCGAATGGACACTGGGCGTGATTGATGAGGAACCGCTTCCGCTGATCAGGATCGGTACTGACCACAAGTTCTTTGACTTTGAGGCGAAGTACAGCGACGACTCAACCAGTTACCACATGGACGAAACGATCGATCCGGTGCTGCGAGAAGGCCTGATCACTATCGGCCTGCAAGCCTGCCGAGCCCTCGGCACGAAAGGCGTCGCACGAGTCGACATTATGGTCGACGCTGCCGGCAAACCATGGGTTCTGGAAGTCAACACGATTCCCGGTATGACTGACCACAGTCTCGTACCGAAGGCCGCCGCGAAGCTCGGTCTCGACATGGGCCAGCTGTGCGAACTCGTCATCGAACGAGCATTACATATCGGCCAGCGTCAACGTCGCCGAGCTTCGTAAGAATCAACGCCGCCCCGCCGCCCTCCGCCGCCAGCTCCAAACCAGCCGCCGAGCCGAATCTCATCCCGAATGGCATACCGGTGCCGGACTCCTCAGCTGTGGGAAAGCAAGTACCCGCTCAATTTGAACTTCCGGGACAATCACAGCGGCGTAACAGTTCTTTCAGCCGCCGTGAACTTCTGCCGGTCGACGCAGCGGCAGACATTCGGCTTGCTGGCGAGTCGCTTCCGCAGTTCAGGCAGCGCGTGCCTTCGTATGTCAGCCTGGGAAACAGCAATCGTATCATTCTCTACTGGAACCCTCAATGCGCCGGAGCTGCCTACTACTCCCAGCCCGGCGGTACACTCTCTAACCGGCGTCTAAATTTCACGGGCTGTACTGCCGTTCCGGAGAGGCAACGACGTCCTTGACTTGCTTTCATTCACATAAGCATTCATTGTTACATCGAATCGTGTAGTAACAGTGGGGCTGATGTATGGTGACGTTGGATGTGATCCCTGTTGATGCGACTGAGCCTGTGCATACGCGGGATTTGGTTTCGCTCGATGAGGCGGGCCGGCTGGCTCGGTTGTTCAAGATATTTGCGAATGAAACGCGACTGCGACTGCTGCATGCGCTCGTTCGGGATGAAGAGTTGTGCGTTGGTGATCTTGCCAACGCTCTGGCGATGAAGCCGCAGGCAGTTTCGAACCAGTTACAGCGACTTGCCGATCGCGGCATTCTCGCTTCGCGACGAGACGGCACCAGCATCTATTACCGCATCGTCGATCCGTGCGTCCCTGTGCTGCTGGAACGCGGATTGTGTCTTACTGAATGCTGCCCGGAAGGCACCGCTGGAAACGGCGTCTCTGAGAACATCGAGAATAAGTCTGAGGCCAAAGGTGAGTGCGGCACGGAGGCGAAGGACGTGTGCTGTAGCGAGTCTTCTTCAGCACCTGTGCAGGCTCCAGAATTAAGAAGTCGCAGAAAGAAGGCGACAGGGAAAATCGCTCAATCAAAACGCAGGAGAAGCTGAATGAAACGCGTGATGAATATCCGGTGTTGCGGGCTGTTTGCATCAATTGCTGTTTCCGTGCTGACTGCGAATGTCTGTTTCGGTGCAGAGGCGAAGCCCGGTGAAGCAACACCTGAAAAGAAGGCCGCCGTGCCGGCTGGACCGGCCTATGTGTTGAGTTGTCCTCAGGATGATTCGCTTTTGAGTCGTCCGGAGGCGAGTGATGACTGGAAAGAGCTGCATCGGCAACTCGACCAGCGTAGCAAGACGCTGATCAAAGTGGTCGACCGGTCGAAAGTTGATCCGAAACTGTTTGTCGAATCGTCCGGGCTGCGGCTTTATGTGGAGTCGGCAAAGTGCCAGGCTTTCTTCAACGCACTGCCGCAGGATAGCGAGACCGGGATCACACTGTCGTGGCTCGTGAGAGACCTGCTTGGTCGTCGCTATGCCGTAACCGGAATCGAGCCCGAGATGATTCCTGTGATCGGTTCCGCTGCGAAAGAACTCGGCAACGAAGGCATGGTGTTGCTCAAGGGTGGCGAGTACGAACGCAGCGGCCATTACTTCACGTCGCAGAGCGCGGAACTCGGCGAACGGAAAGGCGACAAATACAAAGTCAAAGTGCCGGCGATTTACGTCGACAAGTACAAAGTCACCAATGCCGAGTACGCTCGGTTTTTGAACGCCGGAAATCCGGGTTACTGGAACTCGACGTCGTGGAATCAAGCAATCACGCGTAACGAGGGCGGCGGTTTTGACGTGACGAAAGGGCATGAAAGGCTGCCTGTTGTCGGCGTGAATTTCTACCAGGCTTCTGGTTACGCGACGTGGGCGGGCAAGCGGTTGCCGACCGAAGCGGAATGGGAATTCGCGGCCGGTGGCGAAAAAGGCCGAACGTATCCCTGGGGCAACGAAATTCCCGACAAAACACGCGGCCACTTTGTCGGCAAAGAATACGCAGCAGTCGATGCTCACCCCGCCGGTGCGACGCCCGATGGTATCTTCGGCATGGCCGGCAACGCTGCCGAATGGTGTGCCGACTTCTACGACGACAGTTACTACGAGACGGCTCCGGAAGATGGACTTCTGAAGAATCCCACAGGTCCGAAAGAGGGTCTGGCGAAGTGGCAGTACCGACGCATGTTCAAGGGCTTTTGCCGAGTGGCCGGCTCGCCCGAGTTTCTGCAATGCACGAAGCGGCACGCACGACCGCCGCTGCTGACGTCGGCCATCGGTTTCCGCTGCGTGAAACCGGGCTGCACCTGACACTGACGACCTTCGAGTGCGGTCCGCACTCAATGATTTGTCATCGACCAACTTTCCACGTCGCATCGCAACGCAGTCCGGGGACGACTTCAGTTCAAGGAAGCTGAGCGATGATTCATTCGCAATGTTCAAAGGTGTGATAGCGAACTTCGAAAAAAATACGGGGGAGCAAGCATGAAACCGCTTCAACACAGCCAGACTCGTCAGCGCATTATCCTCAACTCCGTGCTGATGCTTGTTCCGTTTCAACTCGCGTCGGCGGCGGAGCCGGAAGTTGCCACCGCGCCGTCCGACAGAACGTATCTCGGACGAGTTATTGCGGGGCTCAACGGTCCTCAGATCACGATCGATGTCGTGGACCGTTCGAAAATCAATTCCGATCTGTATGTCGATGCAGCCGGTCTGAGGCTGTGGGTTGAGAGTCCTGAATCCCGTCAGCGTATTCAGGCCATGGTTTCTAATCCGGCGGTTGCTCGAAATCTGGTGACGAACCAGATGAATGTCACGCTGGAAGAAAACGGTGTGGAGCCGGACACGATTCCTGTTCGCGGCAAAGAAGGTCAACTGGCTGGTACGGAAGGGATGATTCTGATCGAAGGCGGCGAGTTCACTCGGACGGGCGAGTTCTGGGACTCGACGGGTGGCGGGATTAGTGAGGATCAGAAGCCGTCACGCGGCGACCGCTATCAGGTTCGTATTTCCTCGTTCCACATCGACAGGTTCAAGGTCACCAACGAGGACTACTGTCGCTTTCTCAACGACGGCAATGCTGGCTATAGAACTCCGTGGAATCTACGGATCGGTAAGTCTGTGTTTGGGAAAGACTCCGGGAAGTTCGTTCCCGCCGACCGCTCGTTAGCGAGAAATCCGGTCGTGCTGGTCAACTGGTATCAGGCGAAAGGTTACGCAGCCTGGGCAGGGAAACGTCTACCGACCGAAGCGGAATGGGAATACGCGGCCGGTGGCAAAGACGGTCGCAAGTACCCGTGGGGCAATGAACCACCCGATGAGACACGAGCTGACTTTCCCGTTCAGTATCCGCACACAGTTTCGGTCGATCGATTTCCAGAAAGCGCGACTCCCGAAGGTGTCTGTCAGATGGTCGGCAACTCGGCCGAATGGGTCGCTGATTACTTCGACAATTCGACGTACCGGAAGGCTCCACCCGGCGGCGTGGCGATTGATCCGCAGGGGCCGGAGAACGGCTTTCTGCCAGACACGTGGTTCAAGTATCGCGTCATGTTCAAAGGCTGGTGCAAAACGAACCGGGCGGAGTACCTGACCTGCACGAAGCGACACGGTCGCGGACCGTTTGAAGATGCTTCGGCGGGAGTCAGCTTTCGTTGCGTCCGAAGTCTCGAACCCGAATCTGGCGACCAGAAGGCGGTTACCGGGAAGTAACTGCTGAAGCCGGATGAGTTGAAGCGATGCTGTGTTTCGATGGGAGATGATGTGATGCGCAAGCGAGTTGACTATTGCTCGTTGATAATCGTGGTCCTCACCGTGGTTCCTCTTGTTGCGGGAGAACTCGACCACGATCGCGTGCTGCGACAGGCCGAGCGTCTCGTGAAACATTCTGGAAATCCGGTGCTCGATGTCGGTGCGGCCGGGCAGTGGGACGACAAAGGTTGCGGCTGCTTCAGCATCGTGGATGTCGGAGGCAGGCTGCATCTTTATTACATGGGAGCCGGTACGAACAACTCGTGGCGCATTGGTCTGGCGACATCCGGAAACGGAATCAACTGGCAGCGATCGAAATCGAATCCAGTGTTGCCGCAGGGACCGACCGGAAGCTGGGACAGCAACGCGGTCACAATGCCTTACGTCCTGAATGACGGTGGCCGGCTGTCGATGATCTACAGTGGCTCGGGCAACGGCGGTGGATTTGGGCTGGCGACATCCGCAGACGGAGTGGACTGGAAGCGGCACGGTACTGCACCGGTCATGCGCGGCATCGGGGGAAGCATGGATCCGTGCATCCGGAAATTCGACGATCGTTACGTCATGTGGTACGTCGGTCGGCAAGGCAAGTCGTTTCGTGTTTTCCAGGCGACGTCTGCGGACGGAGTTGCGTGGACGAAGAATCCTCAGCCAGTTTTACCGCTCGGAAAGAAGGGCGATTACGACGAGACCTCTCACGCGGGACCGGTCGTGCTCAAAGTTGGCGAGCGCTATTACATGTTTCACCTCGGCGGCAGCAGTCGCGGCTGGAAGATCGGGGTGGCTCATTCGGCTGACGGCGTCAGGTGGACAAAGTCTGCAGCCAACTCAATTCTCGACGCTGGCGACAAAGGCGCCTGGGACAGTGGCTCGACTCTGGGCCTCGACGTTCTGTGGATGAACGACCGGTTCCACGTCTGGTACGCAGCGAGTCGGATTGAAGTGTCGGACAAGTCGGAGCAGGATCAGGCCATTCGGATCGGCTATGCCACCAGCCGTGGGCCGGAAGATGTGGCAGTGCCCGCGGAGTCGCCCGTTCCGAAAGCACCGTCGGTGGCTGGCAGTGTCAATTCTGTTGGGGTTGAAGCCGCTGATCCGTTGCTGGCGAAGGCTCCGTTGTCGGCTGACGCGGTGGCTGAGATTCGGGAAGTATGGTCAGCGCGCATCGGCCAGCCGATTGAGACGACCAATTCGATCGGCTTGAAACTGTCGCTGGTTCCGCCGGGCGACTTCACGATGGGACGTACGGAGGAACAGTTTGACGAACTGCTCGACGTCATTCGCCGTGATGAGACGATGAAGAAGAACGAAGGCGGGATGATTGCGTGGTCAATGCTGATGATGCCGGCACGGCAGATTCGAATCACGAAGCCATTCTACATGGGAGCAACGGAAGTCACCGTCGGACAGTTCCGGCAGTTTGTTGAGGACAGCGGCTACAAAACGGAAGCCGAACAGGGACTGAACCACGGCAAGCCGTACAAGGGTGGCCGAGCAATGTCGACCTGGCAAAAGCCGATGGCCTGGCGACGTCCGCCGCTGAAGCAGAAAGATGACGAACCGGTTCTACATCTGTGCTGGGACGATTGCGTCGAGTTCTGCAAGTGGCTCAGTAAAAAAGAAGGACGCGAATACCGGTTGCCGACCGAAGCCGAATGGGAATACGGTTGCCGGGCGGGCACGACGACTCCCTGGCATTTCGGCAGTTATGCAGACGTCGAAAAGGTGGCACACGAGTACGCATGGTGGTCCGACGGTGCTCAGGCCAAGCACGAGCTTCCCCGTGCGGTTGGTCAAGGCAAGCCGAACGCGTTCGGTCTGTACGACATGCACGGTAACGTCTGGGAATACGTCGGTGACTGGTGGCACCGGCTGTCGTACAAAGAGATGCCGCTCAACGATCCGACCGGTCCGGCTCAGCAAAGTGAAAAGAACGACCAGCGACGAATCATCCGTGGTAGTTCGTTTGACTGGGGTCGGTGGGGAGGAGATTCAGCCTATCGCATGCGGATTACGCAGCGGTCAACCCAGCATCCGCACATGGGGTTCCGAGTGGCGATGGTGATCGGCGGAGCGTCCGGCGTTGTGCCGGCGGTCGATCCAGACGCCGAGCGAAGATCAACGCTGCGTGATCCGGGATTCGACTCGCCGGAAGTGAACGCCGCTCTAACGGAGTCGGCCAAAACGGAAGACTTTCCGAAAGAGTTGACAGTCCAGCTTGATGACAAAGTCAGCATAGAGTTTGTGCTGATCCCAGCGGGTTCATTCCTGATGGGGTCAACGCAGGGACCAGATGACGAGCGGCCGCTGCATCGCACCGTGATTTCGAAACCGTTCTACATGGCGAAGTACGAAATCACGGAACCGCAGTGGGAAGCGGTGATGGGACCACATCCACGACTCGTCGACTGGCGCAAGACTCCCAATGAAATGGTCGGACCGAAGAAGGCGATGCGAGGTATCAGTTGGCAGGAGTGCCAGCAGTTTCTCGCCGCAGCCAGGAAGAAGGACTCCGATACAGCGTATGCGTTGCCGACAGAAGCGCAATGGGAGTACGCCTGCCGAGCGGGTAGCCAGACCGAATTCAGCTTCGGAAATGACGAAACACTGCTCAACGAATACGCTCTGTTTGCCGGTAACAAAGAGTGGCCTGGTGCCGATGGCCAGTTTCGATACCACGATACCGGCACCAGGAAGCCGAACCAGTGGGGTCTGTATGACATGCATGGTGGCGTCTGGGAATGGTGCTCGGACTGGTACGACAAGGACTTTTATTTCGACTCGCCACTCGCCGATCCGACCGGCGCCATGAACGGTCGCTTCCGAGTGCTTCGAGGAGGCTCGTGGTTTCGATACGGCCAATACGCCCGGTCAGGCTATCGCCGCTTCTTTCATCCATCAGGCGATGGCGACGGGGTTACCGCGTGGATTCTCGACTTTGGATTTCGACCGGTTATCAATCTGAAATAACTCGACTGCAGGCGGTTGGGCCTGCGTAAATCGTTGAAAGCGAGACATTATGAAACAGTCACTGGTTGTCGCGTTTGCCGGTCTTGTGGTCATGTCGGCCGGAATAGAGTTGATCATTGCCGGTGAGATACGGGTTCCTGATGACCACAAGTCAATTCAGGCGGCGATTGATGCTGCCGCCGTCGGCGATGTGGTGCTCGTTGCCGCGGGCACCTACAAAGAACGGATTCGCCTGAAGCCGGCAATGACTGTGCGAAGTGTGGGTGATGACCAACCAGGGGACACAGGTCTGAAACGTGCCGAGGCGACGGTCATCGATGGTGGCGGTGAGATCGGCGATGGACCCGGCGTCGCGATGGCCGAGGGAGCCACACTCGACGGCTTTACTGTCACCAACGTGGGGACGTATGACGACGCGGAATGGAGTAAGCACTACAAGACACAGGGTGAAGAGCAGGCTCACGAACCAATCGGCCAACCCGGCACGGCAGGCATCGGAGTCATCGGCGTTACGTGCGTCATCAGAAACAACATCGTCCATCACATCGGCTACAGCGGTATTGCGATTCAAGGGTCGGAAGGAAAACGCTGCTCGCCGCACGTGTTTCAAAACGTCTGCTATCGCAATATGGGTGGCGGAATCGGCTGCATGAAGAAGTCCACGGCGATTGTTGAAGAGAACAAGTGCTTCGAAAACTTCTACGCAGGCATCGGGCACGACAATGCCAGTCCGCTGGTCATCCGCAACCAGTGTTACGGCAACGTCCGCGCCGGGATCGGCATCAGTGAAGGGTCGCAACCGATCGTTCGCGACAATCGCTGTTACAGGAATCGCCGAGCCGGCATTGGCGTCCGCACCGGAGACACGACACGTCCGGTGATCGAGAACAATGATTGCTACGAAAACGACATGGCAGGAATCGGGGCGCGTGAAGAATCGGCGCCGATCATTCGCGGCAACCGATGTTACAGAAACCGGCTGGCAGGGATCGGTTCACGCACTCACGCGACGCCGACGATCATCGGCAACGAATGCTACGAGAATGGAGAGACCGGGATCGGGCAAATGAGCAATGCGAACACAATCCTGATCGGGAACTACTGCCACCACAACGGGAAGTCGGGAATTGGCTTTGCGGCCTGCGAGTCCGGTCGATCGTCAGTGCTGAACAATCGAGTGATCGACAATACGCTGGTGGCCGTCGGTATTAATCCGGGATGGACGGTCAATTTGTGGGGGAATGAGCTTTCACGGAAGGGAGGTTTGCCGCCGATTGTGATGGTCTTTGCGGGTGCTGACGCGACGTTCACGAACAACGTCATCAGCGGAGAAGGAGTGGCCGGCATTCGAGTGGCTGGAACCGTGCGGGCGGTCAACAACGAGTTCCTCGGGCTGTCACTGCGAAGAACCGGACCACCGAACTTTGCCGTCTGGGCATTGAAAGGGGCAAAGGTCGCCATGTCGGGAAATACCATTTCCAACTGGCGTCATGCCCTACACGCTTCCGAAGCTGAAACCGTGATCAGTGGGAACAGAATCAGTGACTTCCATCAAGTGGCGATTGTGATCAGCCAGCCATCGGAGTCACCGATCATCAGCGACAACACGGTGGTCTCGTTGGATCAGAAGGCTCAGATCGCGACCATCAACGGCGTGCCAGCCGGAGTCGGCAACAACCAGCTTGACCGGCCATCGCAGACGGATCAGAAACGCTGACGTCTCCGCAACTGAGATACGCGACGCCTGGTTGAATGACTGCGGTTGTGGTACGCGCTTTGCAAATGTCGTTGTCTCGTCGGAAGATGCCGGGACTCTATGGGCGGACTCTCATTGTACCGGTTTCGAACTTCGGCAGACGAGGTCGTGACGCATCTGGTAGTTGAAGCTTAAACGGCCAGGTGTCAGAGTTCCCGGAATGTC
Source organism: Planctomycetota bacterium (assembly GCA_027624335.1). GTDB lineage: Bacteria > Planctomycetota > Planctomycetia > Planctomycetales > Planctomycetaceae > JABMPE01. The sequence continues at coordinate 12,075 of JAQBWV010000028.1, read as the reverse complement.
GCGATGTCTTCGTCCAGCCAAGGTGGTTTTCCCGGATCCGGAAAATAACCACGCTAGCAATTCCGCAAGACACGTTGAGGCAGGCTTGCCGGGAGGACGCGAATCAATCGATTTTCGTCCAGAGTGAGCACGTAGGCGAATATCGAATAGTGCAGTAATGATCCGAATGTTGAGGTGACTATGAGCACATACTCCGGACTCGTTTCAAAAGTTGCGAAACTACTTCGTCGGCAGGATGTGTTGGAAGCGAATTCGGCCAAGCAGAAAGGGTGAACGCTGCAATGTGAGGAATTTCCAGCAGATTCAACATTCACTCTTCCGCATCCAACTGACACAGCCGTCCGAAACTCCGGGATATTGCCGCCGGTTAGAATTGCTGACCGCTGCCTTGTCAGTCGCTGCGTGGCCGGAATCGACGTCGCAATCGGAGATCTTTGGCACCGGCGAACGCTTCGGCCAATGAGTAGATGCGCGTGCGTCAAACAACCGAATTTCTCGCGACGCGGTTATCCGGCCCTGTCGATGCTGGCTTACGCAACACTGGCAGTGATCCGTAGCCAGACACCATCGACCACCCCAGCAAAGCAGTACCGATCTGATTCCGGTAACTGCCTCAGAAGCACTCTGACTCATCACTCGACGCCGCGTTCCCACGCCACATCTCGCTGCACCAGATGCTCACATGGTCCGACTGGAGACGACGCCACCAGCAACATGCCAGACGCTGCCACTACCGAAACAGAGGACGCTGCCCACCGGAATACTGAACGCCAACTTTGGTGTTATCCGAATAGTCGCTCCATGACCCGATATCCCGGTTCTGTAAAGCCGAGGGATTGATACGTGGCCTGAGCGTGGTGGTTTTCATTCTCAACATACAACCGCAAACCGACGACACCAGGTGACGATTCGGCGAGCTGTTCCAGATGCTGCGAAAGTTTCCGGAAGATGCCCTGCCTGCGGAATTCCGGATCCACGTAGACGCTTTGCAACCACCAGATGTCGCCGTTCCGCCAGTCGCTCCACTCGAAGGTGTGCATCAATTGTCCGGCGATACGACCTGCACCGGTACAGGCCAGAAAGTAGCGACCTCGGCGAGCGTCGCTCAGCAACGCATGCACCCCCAGGCGAACTGTCTCTGGATTTAGTCGCTTGTCCTCTGATTCGGCAGCCAGTCGGCAGTTGAACTCGACAATCGTTTCTGCATCGTTGATCGTTGCAGCGCGAATGGTGAATTGAAGCTCTGGCACTGTGACACCTCTTCTGTTTTTCTGTTTTGTGATGTTCGCCCTGGTGGCAACTGAATCCGTGAAGTGTCCTGGCAGGTTGATCACATTCGCGACACGCGTCGTCATCGCGATGACACGCCGAATCTTCAGTCGAGATCAACCGCAAACTGTAACCCTTAATCAAAATGCGACTTACAAGTTCGCCTGGATGAACCGGCATCAATGTTGCGTTCCTTCGGCTTGATAGACTCGCGTCGTGGCACACTGCTTTCGGAAAGCAACTGAACCGGGTGATAGGAAGCTTACGATCGGAGTCGACATTCAACTTCCAGTCGGCCTGAACGGCAGGGTGTGATCAGCTTTACCGAGTTAGAAGTCGACCGAAGACGGCATCACGCTAATCATTCAACACAAAGGGTCAGGAACATGAAGTATCTATGCTCGATGGTGGCTGTCGCCGTTCTTGGCGTTCATGGAAGCGGTATTGCACTCGCGCAGACCGATTACACTCACAATTCAGATCGGACCCAGTACACGTTTGGTGCGAGACATCATGTGGACACCCTGGCAGATCGGCTCCGACGAGAGGCCAATACTGTCTGCTGGGAGATGCATGACAACTATCAGCATGAGCGAGGTTTTCGCGAGACCTACCGTGAAATGTACTCTGTCCTGCAAGACGCTATCCACATCCACGACCTCGCGCATGACGATGTTCACGGCAGGACGAACAACGAGGATCATATCGCGCAGGATTTGCACGACATGGACAAGCTGTTTCATCACATCGAAGAGGACATCGAGCACTGGTCGTCTCGAAACCGCTATCACAGCCACGATCTGATCTACAGGATGGAGCGGCTTGAGACCACGCTACACCACCTGATGAAGGACTACGGCGTGCGAAGCAATCAACCGGCACCGAAACCATCCGGCCCGCCCACACCTCCCGTGCCTGGGCAGCGTTGAAGCCTGCACGATTTTCACCGGTGGTTACTCGGCGTGGTAGCCGCGCCACATCCAGACCAGTGTGTCGGCCAGCGTTTGCTGGAACACTTTGCCATCACAGTGACGCGTTGCGCGACTGAACACGAAACGATAGTCGTAGCCTTTAGCTTTCAGAGCCGCAGCCGTTCGCTCGTTGGCCATCACCCAGTTGTGATAGGTGCTTTCCGGGTCTTTGGCGCGATTGTCGTTTTCGGAGACGTGCGTGAAGATGCGCAGAGGTTTCTTCCTGGAGTTCTCGATCAGTTTCATGCTGGAATGGTATTCCCACGCGCCCAGCGGGTAGTTGGCTTCTTCCGCAGCGTCATCGTCCTGCTGATCGACGAACGTTCCAGAGTACGTGATCAAACGACGAAACAGGTCAGGGCGAAACCAGCCCATACTGAGAGCCGCCGCACCGCCCGAACTGCAGCCCATCGCGGCTTTGCCCCAGGGATTGTCGGTAAAGGCGATTCCGGGATACGCGGCTTTGATCTCAGCGTTGTTCAGGACAGCTGTCAGTACTTCGTCGTTAATGAATCGGGCGAGTCGGTCAGACATCGTGTCGTATTCCAGGCCCCGCTGACTGCCGTAGCTGTCATTGCCGCCGTTTTGAACAGCGATCGCGATGAACGCCGGCAACTTGCGATCAGGGTCTGATGAAATCGTCAGATTGTCCAGTGCGTGACGAACCAGATCGAGTCGACTCGGTCCGTCATGCGTTACAAGAATCGGTGCCTTCGTGCCGTCTTTGTAGGCAGCGGGGACGTAGACATAAATCTTTCGCTCTTTACGCACATCCTTTCTGGGATCGAGCGTGGAATCATCTCCGCGGAAGATCGTGCTTTCAGCCAGCCGCATCGAGAACTCAAACGACTTCCCTTTGGGATTCCCTCGATCAGTCAGGTCTGGATCAACCTTGTAGTCCGGCCCGATCGTGAAATGTCCGTTGCCTTGAGTTCCTGGATTCTCCGAGTATCCGTCGTCGGAAAATGCCGAACTGGATGTCAAACCAACGAGGCCGACTGCCAGAATACAGCAATAACAAACCGTCAGTGATTGTGATTTGCAGAACATGGTGCAGGTCAATCAGTTCAAGGAGATTGGTGAGTCGACGTGTTGACGCATGGTAAACGGAACTGTCGGCGCGACAACCGCTCGCGACTTCGAAACCACCATTGGTACACCGCGAAACGCACGGGCTGCAGATTGGCATCTGGCTTCCGGCGTTGATGTGCGTGAAACGAGTCCGATCAATAAGGAATCCGATCGAAGCAGGAACGCTCGCGTTCGGGAGATTCCATTATGGCGGGCATCACATCGTGCTCATGCTGCTTTCGGAGGAGCTGCCGGGTCGGAGGGCGTGCCTCTCAATGCGCTGGCGACCGCTGGATCGACGGATCGTAGATGCAGGTCTCGCTGTGGGAAGGCGATCTCGATGTTTGCTTCGCGGAACACTCGATCGATGTTCGTATGCAGCGCGTCGATGACGACCAGTCGGTTATCCAGGTTCGGCAGGAACGTGCGTACGACAAAAGTAAGACTGTTGTCACCGAATCCTTCGAAGGCGACGATCGTTGCCGGTTCTGCCAACGTTAGCGGATGGTCGTTGCAGACCCGAAGTAGCAGCTCTTTCGCTTTGGCGACGTCTGAGCCGTAGGCGATGCCGACGGTGATAACCACTCGATTTATCTTGTCGGAAAGAGTCCAGTTCAGCATTCGACCTGTAATGAATTCCTTGTTCGGAATGACATATTCCTTGCGATCCCAGTTGGTAATTGTCGTTGCTCGAATGCGAATTCGCGAGACCACTCCGGACACTTCATCAACGGTGACGACGTCACCAATTCGAATTGGGCGTTCGAACAGCAGGATCAGTCCGGCGACGAAATTGGCAAAAATTTCCTGCAGACCAAAGGCCAGGCCGAACGTCAAAGCCGTTGCCAGCCATTGCACTTTAGACCAGCCAACGGAAATGGCGCTGAAGCTGAGAATCACTCCCAGCAGGATGATGATGTAACTTGTCATTGTGGTGATGGCGTAACGGACTGACTGATCCAGCGGCAAACGTTGAAGTAACCACAATTCCATTAAGCCGGGAATGTTGCGTGCACAGGCCAGTGTGAGGACCACGATAATCAATGCCAGCCCGATGTCTCGAGGAGTGACGTGGCGAACCACAGTGACCATTTCCTGCGTTGCGGTGGCGTCTCCGATATTCGCAACAGGATACGTCGACCGCATGCTATTGCTCGAAAAGGAAGAACTTGCAGAAAGCCCGGCGTCTTCGGCTGAGACGTCAACTGTTGTCGCCCATAGCTGCCACTGGTCGAGAATGCGCAGCGCAGGCAGTACGTCGACCCAGATCATCCACACACCTGCGAGCGAGGCTGTTGTGACGGTGATCCTCAGCAGACGTCTACTCTGTTCGGTGCTGGCTTCCACGTCGGCTCGAAGCTCTTCCGGTGGAAGGATCACCGACGGGCCAGACGTTGCGGGAAGAATCTCCGACTGATTGGCCGCTTGAGTCGACGTCGCAGAATCAGGTTTTGTTTTTCCCTTGTCCGAATCCTTTTGAACGGGATGGATTGCCGCAGCAGCCAGGGCTGTCGCCTGCTGCCGAGCCGCCAGCTCAGCTCGACGCTTCTTTGCATGTTCAATACTCAGTTTGCGACGCTGCACGATGAGCAGACGTTGCAACAGCGCCCGCAGCAGTTGGAGGGTCAGCACCAGGATCATCGTGCTGAACAGTCGCCAGGCAAGTTGCTGAGCGGTGTAGTAAAAACCAGTGATGGTGAGTCCGGCGAGACTCAACGGAGCCAGCACACTGCCCCAATACCAGACCCATTGAGTTCGAAATAGCCAGCCGCCAGGGTTCGTGGTCAGGTACTCGCACAGGATACCAGTGTCCGGACGCAGCACTCGTCGAAGAAAGAATGTCAGAACCAGGGTGCCCGCCACAAAGCAACCTCGCTCAGGCAGATCGAGTCCATGTTCTGAACTACTGGAATACAAAGTTGTGGTCAAAAACACGAATGGCAGTCCGAACAACGTCAGCCGGGGAAGCATGTTGCGGAAGATGCGGATTGTGGAATCCGGCCAGTCAAAGTGGTAATCAGCCAGTCCACCAACGCGGCAAACCTGACGGAGCAGTTCCATCGGCAGATAACTCCACGCGACCGCTGTCAGCCCCTGAGCAATCGCGACCGAAGCATCCGCCCCGCTCGAAACGAGCGAGAGACGATACCCGAGAAACCAGGCGAGCCCTGGCCAGGCGACCGACATCAGCGCCGTTAGCCATGCGGCTCGCCATGTCGGGTCGAACGAGGTGCAATTGCCTTTGCGCGACAGAGCACCGGCTGCCTGCAAACTGCGGCGGAACTTTGGTCGAAGCAAAACCATTGTCGAGACGGCGGCCACGACGAAAACGTACAGCCACAGGGTCTCGATGGCGTCCGTGAGGAGTTGAATTCCCGCTGTCATCCAGGCGGTGGGTTCGAACATCGCCTTATCCGAAGTGTCGATCTGCATCTCAGTGAACAATGGTGAATTGCTGCGAATCCAGAGAACTCGTTCGTCGATGTAGGTGTAGTATCGCTCAGCCTCGGCGATCAGGAGTTGCTCGGTCTGGTCGATTTCGAACAGCGTGTCGAGATAGGTATTGTCGCTGCGAATCAGCTGATCAAGATACTCGGCTCGACGATCCAGGACGTCCCTCGCTGCGACCTCAAGCAGCTGAAGCTGGGCTTCCGGCAAACCTGGCGGCGCCTTCTGGATGATTGCCTGGACGAATGGCTCACGGTTGGCCAGTCGTGCGCGCTGGTCATCGGCTTCGAAAAGTTCGTACTGCACGTCTTCGATGACTTTTTGGCGATCGCGCACGTTCGCCTGTCGCCGCGTGATGTTGGGCAAATCGCTTCTCTGACGTCTCAGGAGTGCTCCAACGGCTCCGCTGAGGCCGATGTTCTCGACTTTTTGTTGCGTCGCTACGAACTGTTTCTGCACTTCATCCAGTCGTGCTTTTGTCTTTTCCAGCTTCGCGCGGGATTCGTCAATTGGCGCCGTGAGCTTTACCGCGCTTTCAGCCAGCGCCTTGTTCTCATCCGCGTCTGCCTGCAGCAAGGGTTGTGCGGCGATCGCTTCATCGCGGGCTCTTCTGAATGCTGCTTTTTTTTCCTCAGCCTGTCGCTCGGCGATCTTTTCGTCGAACAGCTTCAATTCTGCTTCGGCGAAGGCGACTTCCTGTGTGCGAACATCGCGTTCGAGACGTACGTAATCAGCCGCGTCCTCGGCGTCGTATTTTGAGAGTTCATTTTGAAGGGCCGGCAATTCGGCATCGATGAACATTCGCCGAACCTGCAGTTCGGTCTGACGGGCCTGTGTCAGCAGCGGCAATTCGTCCGCCGGAGCGGGCGTACCGATCTGTTTGTCAAGATCGACGGCCCGCTGCGTTGCCGAAAACAGTAGCCCACGAATGTCTTTTCGGCGATTGGCTCGAGCGGTCGGTTCAGCCTCAACTTTAGCCAGAGCGGCCTTCGTTTCGCTTAGTTGAAGGTCGCGTTTTGAACGGTCCTGTTCCAGGTCCGGCAGGGTCGCAAAGGGTGGCAGAATCGGCTTAAGCGATTGCAGGTCGGTTAATCGCCGTTTCAGTGTCCAGACGCGTTGAGAAACCTCGACCGCGTCCAGTTTGAACTGAGCAGCAGCGGCTCCCTTATCAGCGATTTGTCGAAGCAATTCACTCGCGACCCTGTAGTGCTCATCGGCCTTCTTTTTCGCCTCGTCGCTAAGTTCGCCCGACTCCGCTGCTTCCTTACGCCGTGTCTCAAGCAGTTCAGACGTAATCTGTTCTGCAGAGGGGGCCGGCTGAAGCAGCACCGTGTGGCGAACCCCTTGAGCGTACGCTTGAGTGCCCGGTACTAAATCGAACAGTACAAGCAGTAACAGACATGACGACACAGTCAGAATCGTGGGCCTGTGATTTGTAGAGTGTGACGTTTTCCGCATTTGAGACATTGGAGTTTCAGGGCAAGAGAGCAGCTGACGGCGTTCAGTCGGCGCACGGAGACCCGTCCGTCTTGATTTCTTTTCGGCGAATTGGCGTCTCGAAGGTGAATCTTTGCCGGATATTTCGATCGGGATGAATGAATTGCCGGAAATCGCCAATTCTGGAAAGCTGAGAAATGGTCGACAGCGATTTCTGGCGACAACTGGCGCTTCGAGCTTATATTCCGGCAAAAGCGGCGTTGTACGACTAACGCACACCGACTGGTTGCAACGGGCAGTGTGCGGCGGAGAAGGTTTCGACGCGGTCGTCGCTGGAGAATTCGACGTCGACCGTGCGGCGCCTGGCGAAACCTTTGATTCCCGTGATGGTTCCCATTCCGTACCTGGGATGCCGGACTCGCATACCGACGGCAAACGCTGGCGCTGTCGACTGAGGCAGCGATGCTTCCTCGCCAGTTCCATGCAGCAGGGCGGCACCTGTTGTCAGCAACGGGCGATCGCCTGCCGCCAGCGATGCTTTCAAGCGGTCACGCAACTCCTGTTTGCGATCGGGCTTTGATGAGACTCTCGATTGGTGACTGGATCTGCCCGGGTCGTTCTCATCGACAATGTCGAACGTCGTCTCCGCCAGAAACGTGCTTGGAATTGTGATCTTCGGTGTGCCGCGTTCGGAACGGACCTGAGCGGTTGTCAGATAAAGGTGCCGCATCGCCCTGGTCATGCCGACAAATAACAACCTTCGTTCTTCCTCAAGCTGTTTATGATCGTTGGACTTGATCGACCGCTCGTGCGGGATCAGGCCGTGTTCCAGGCCGACGATCACGACGCTCGGGAATTCGAGACCTTTGGCCGCGTGGATCGTCATCAGCGTGACTTTACCGGCTTCGACATCCAGCGAGTCGATGTCGCTGGACAGCGCCGTCGTTTCGAGGAACCCGGTGATGGAAGGGTCGTCAGCGTTCAGCTCGTCGTACTGCGCCGCGGCGTTGACGAGTTCTTCGACGTTGGCCTGCTTCGTGATGGCCTGCTCGGAAGTGCTCGCCAGCCAGGTGCGTGCGTAGAAGGTCTTCTCGACGACCTTCTTCAGCAGTTCGCTCACGCTACCCGCATCGGTCAGTGTGAAGGAATCCATCATTCGCACGAACGCCTTGAGCTTCACTTTCGCAGTCTTAGTCAAGCCTTCGATCTGTTCCGCCTGACGGGCAGCTTCCATCGGCCCCACGCCGTTCTCCGTGGCCCACGCGGTCACTTTGTTCTGACTCGTCTTGCCGATTCCACGAGCCGGACGATTCACGATCCTCTCGAACGCGATCACGTCGACCGGGTTTTCAATCACCCGCAGATAGGCGAGCAAATCGCGGATTTCCGCTCGGTCATAGAAGGCGAGACCCGCAGCAACCTGAAACGGAATGTGATGGCGAGTGAATGCCAGTTCGAGTTCCCGCGACATCGAGTTCACTCGGTAGAATACGGCAAAGTCCGACCATCGAGCGCCTTCTTCTGAGCACCATTTTTGAATCAGCTGAGCGATGCCGTCGGCTTCGCTGCGACTGTCTTTGAACTTGAGCAACTGAACCGGGGCGCCGTCTGCGGAATCGGTGGTCAGCGATTTGGCTTTTCGCATTCGGTTGTGCGAAATCAACTGATCAGCAGACTGCAGAATCAAACCTGTGCTGCGGAAGTTCTGTTCCAGACGGATCAGTTTCGCGTTGGTGAAGTCTCGTTCGAAATTGAGAATGTTCTCAATATTGGCGCCGCGCCAGGCGTAAATCGACTGATCGGGATCTCCCGTCACACAGACGTTCGGACGATCCATCCCCAGCGCTCGGACGAGTTCGTACTGGATCGCGTTGGTATCCTGGTACTCGTCCACCAGCAGGAACCTGAAGCGATCGTCGTACTCGGCGCGCAGCGTCGGGTTTTCCTGAAACAGCTTCACGACATGCAGCAGCAGATCGTCAAAGTCGACGGCGTTGGATGCCAGGAGTGTCGCCTGGTACCTGGGATACACCTGGGCGACGATCATGTCGAACGGCTCGCCGACTTCGGAATTGAGCGACCGCATGAACTGCTCGGCGCTGATCATCGTGTTTTTGATGTGGCTGATGCGCGCTCCCAGTTTCGAAACCGGAATGCGGACAGAGTCCAGGTCCAGTTCGTTGAGCACGTGCCGCAACACCTGCAACTGGTCTGACTTGTCGAAGATGACAAAGTTAGATTCCAGTCCGACCGAGCGGCCACGACGACGCAGAGTCGTCGCGCAGAATCGGTGAAACGTGCTGATCCAGATGCGGGATTCCGGGAGCAGAGCCTGCACTCGCTCCTGCATTTCCCGAGCGGCCTTGTTCGTAAACGTGATCGCGAGAATCGATGAGGGATGCACGCCTCGTTCGACCAGCCGAGCGATGCGACGCGTGATCACTCGCGTCTTCCCGGAACCGGGACCGGCGAGAATCTGCAGCGGACCTTCGAAATACTCGACCGCCTCCTGCTGAGAAGGCGTCAGCCCGTCAAGCAGATTGACCAGCGGCCGGTCCGTTGCAATCGATTCTGGCGCCGCGAGTGCTGGCGGAGAAGTTTCAATAGACACAGTGCCATCCGTTGCTGACTGCCGGGGCAAGGCTGAGGCGAGCGACGCTCGAGCCATGCCGTAATGCGGGGATTCCGAAACTCAGCAGACGATAGCGGATGAGAGTGGGCGGATGAAGGACGACGGAACGCGAACTACGCGACAGGCGAGCGATTCAGAACCGACAAGCGGACCAACGCTTAGCGTTTGTCTAACACTCGGGACGATCGCTCGTGGTTGTCTGTGCGGTAGCGGTTCTCTCCGCTCCCTGGTTAACGTCGCCCGGTGCTGAACTGAGATGCCGCGACGCCGAACAGAGCACTTTCCAGAATGTGCCGTTCGACGAACGCGCCAACGGCTTCCATCTTCGTGAACTGCACGATGATGTAATCTCCTGGTTGAATGTTGATCCTTTCCGCAGCGGACGTCCTTGCCCGATACAAGTCGACCAGGATCGGCACCTGCTCTCCGTTTGGCATTTTACGCAGCACGATCGCTTCGCTCGGGCTGATCGAGACGTCACTGTTTAGCGATGATCTGCCGGAGGTGGCTCCCGAGGCTCGTGACTCTGCAATCGCGATGGCTTCCAGAATGTCCAGATCCCGGTCTCGTGGAAGCGTGTATTCGCCGCCGCCCAGCAGCCCGCCAGTGTAGAAGAGTTCGTCGTCTCGGGAAGCAATGAAGACGATGTCGCCATCTTCGAGAATGATGTCTCGCTCGGTGAAGTTGACTTGCTCGTATTCTTCAAGTCGGAGCGGGATGCGAAGCGAGTTCTCCGGATTGAGGAAGTTTCCCCTGGCAATCTGTTGAGCATTGGCCCAGTTCGCCGGCTGCTGCATCGATTGCTGAAGCGGACCATACTGCTGCGTCGGGATCGGTTGCTGAAACTGCTGCATCGGCTGTTCGAATTGCTGCATCGGCGGCGGTGACTGCCACTGCGAATCCGGCTGATATTGTGCCATCTGAATCGGAGCTGCCTGCCGAGGTCCTGATGTCGTCCTGTAGTTAATCTGCTGAATGTGAGAGTGCGACACGCGAGCCGACAACGCAGATGTTGCGTCTGAATTCTGGGCTCGTACCACAAGCCTCTCAGTTACCGGTCGTTCGACTGCGGGCCACGAAGCCCTGCGACCCGCTGAAGGCGAGCGGGCCGACAGTGGACCATAGCCTGGCTGCAGCATCTGCCCTTGAGGTGGCATTTCGAACGGCATCTGCATCGGGTTCTGCATCGGAATGTTTCCCGGCTGCTGAAGTTGATCCTGCTGCCCAAAGCCCGGTCCGAACTGCTGCAGTTGCGAAGGTTGTGGATGCAAGGCAGCCGTCTGCTGCGATCGCCGATCCCGCATGACGTACACGACGTTCTGAGCATCCAGACCCGGTAAGCCGCCGGATTCTACCAGAGCGTTCAGAACATCGTTCCGGTAAGCCGGCAGCGACACAACGTGGCCGGTGCCTTTTTTCGCGGTTCCCAGCGTGCCGCCGCTGACGCTGACACCGGTGAGAACGTCTGACTGCGTTTCCTGCCGAATCACCAGGATACGATGCTGTCTCGGTCGGTGCAGTGTTACCAGGATGCGATCCTGGCCCGGCGGCAGTAGTCGTCTCTGGACGGTGTAAGCGTAGTGGAGTTCGCGTTCGATTTGAGGAATCGTCTTGCCGCGCACGTTGATCGGCTGAATCAGTGGCAGCGACAACGTTCCGTCGTCGCGAACGGTCAACGGGTAGCCCAGAGTCGGCGGTCTGGTGTTATCCAGTGGCTGATTGATCGGCGGCTGTTCTCGCGTTCCGAGAATTTTCTCGACATAGACAGCAAGCACGTCACCCGCGTCGAGCATGTATTCCGCCGGCGCTCGTTGACGGAGGTAAGACAAGTCGATCATCTGTCCGTTTTCACGGCTGCAGCCTTTCAGCTCATCCGGCAGGTATCGCGCCGGGACACCCTTCAGCGGGCGAAACGCCGCACAACCAGAAAGAGCAAGCAACGACAACATGCTCAGACAGAACGCGAATGAGGCTGCTCGTCGCGATCGGGTGGCGACCCGAGTGCGGCATTCGCTGAGTGCGAGAATCGCCGACGACACCGCGCGCAGTGGCGTCTCGGAAGTCGACAGTTCCAGATTGTGCGATGACGGTCCGTGCATGGCTCAGTCTGTGTGCTGATTCAGGAAACAATTGAAGAACGCGATAAGGCTTTGCTGCTGCTGAAGTCTGCTTCGTCGGGTGTCACTTTGTTGTTTGCTGATCGTATTTCTAATGCCCGTACTCACCGACCCGGTGGCAGTCTTCGAA
>JAQBWV010000027.1 GCA_027624335.1 Planctomycetota bacterium | reverse complement strand
TCCGCTTCCGGAAGCTTCCATCGTGTTCGAGCCACTTGATGGGCGGTCCTCTCATGGCGAAACTGATTCGACCGGGAAGTATGAATTGCAGTACACCGAAGAGCGTCCGGGCGCACTGATTGGGACGCATACGGTCAAAGTTTCAACTGGTAAGACCGTTCAGTCTAAAGACGGCTCTGATAAGGTGGTCGCCGAAAAAGTACCCTCAAAGTACAACGTACAGACGACAATGGAACAAGAAGTCAAATCCGGCAGCAACACGATTGATTTGCAGCTTGATTCCGATGGTGAGGTGGTAGATCCGGGTTCTGGTAGTCAGACCAAGGATCCGTCAGCCTGCTGACACTGATTACAAGAAACGGTGTGCCTTGAGTTTGTGGAGCGCCGTGCCCGCAGGGTGGCTCGGGCACTTTGTGTCCGGGTCGCGAAGCGACAGGAAGCCTCACCGTCAGGAAACGATGCAAGCAAGCGAGGCAGTCACGTCAGGAGCAGATCAACGTGGACAAGCGAAGGGTCTACGACGTTGAGAAACACATCCACTTCGTCACATTCTCCTGTTATCGACGTCGGAAATACCTGGAAGTGGACCATGCGAAACGCATTGTGATTCGGCAACTCGGCTCAAAACTCGCAGGGTGGCCGAGTCGATCTCTTTTAGATTGTCTGGGTGGCGCAGGCACACGAGGCGTTAAGCGTTGATTCTCGAACTGGCCACGACCTCTTGTGGCCAGCCACTCAGACAACTCAACAGGAGTTGTGTGAGCCGCCCGCCGAATGCAGTCCAAAGCGCCCGAAGCCGTGGACCTCTCGCGGGAAACCAGACAGACGATCGACAATTACGGCATCGGCAGAGAGCCGACCAACGAATACGGTCGAAATTGCCTGGTCGCCAGACGGCTTGTCGAACGTGGAGTCCGTTGCGTCCAGCTGTACTCGGGCGGAGGACACCTTGAAGACACTTGGGATGCCCATGAGAGCATCGAGAAAAACCACGGCAAACATGGTGCGGAAGTCGACCAGCCAATCGGTGCGTTGTTGACTGATCTTGAGGAACGAGGACTGCTGGATTCAACACTCGTTGCCTGGGGTGGCGAGTTTGGCAGAATGCCGTTCAGTGAAGGCAAAGACGCACCAGGCCGAAACCACAATCCGTATGGATTCTCAATGTGGTTTGCCGGAGCAGGCGTTAAAGGTGGGATCCGTTACGGAGCAACCGACGAGTTCGGATTTCAGGCAACAACGGATCCGGTTCACCTGCACGACGTCCATGCCACCATTCTTCACCTCATGGGCCTGGACCATGAGCGACTGACATTCTTTCATCAGGGTCGACAGGAAAGTCTCACGGATGTCGGCGGCCACGTCGTCCGAGGAATCCTTGCCGGAGAGACGCCTTCAATTCCTGTAAAGGAAATCACTGTGGCAATTCTGCAGCCCTGGAATCTCATTTTTACCATTGGATTCGTTATTTATGTCGCCACGCGCGGCAAATTCGCCGCCGGGACGAAAGGCAACGAATCGATGGACCGCCGAGTCGGGTTGCAGGAGAAGATTCTGCTTCCTGTCGTGATCTCCACCAGCTTGCTGTTTCCGATCATCTATCTGTTTACACCACTGTTTTCGTTTGCGGATTACGAGTTACCAAATGGAGCACATGCGTATGGTCTGGTATTCATGATTGTCGGACTGTGGCTTTTCTGGCGTTCGCACGTCGACCTGGGTCTCAACTGGTCGCCCACTCTGGAAACTCGCGAGGGACACGAGATCGTCAAGCACGGCGTCTATCGCCGCATACGACATCCGATGTATTCCGCGATCTGGCTGTTCAGCATTGCCCAGGGCTTATTGCTCAACAACTGGCTGGCGGGCTGGGCCGTCGTTCTCGCGTTTGCCGTGATGTACTTTCTGAGAACGCCGAAGGAGGAAGAAATGATGATCGACCACTTTGGCAGTGCTTACAAAGATTACATGGCGGAAACCGGCAGGCTATTTCCGCGAGTTCGGCAATCGACCTCGAACGAGTCGAAGTCCGTTGGATGAATGGGGAAAGGGCACTCGTTTCCGGGCATGTCCCCACACCACGTGACCTTCAAGTCCGTATCAGACGATTCAGTATTGGCGTTGACCGCATTTTTGAAAGTGCCCTATAACCCGCCGCCCATGAAACATGGTTCAACGGATTGGACCATGCGCGGGCTACGCCTGCTGAATCCTGAATCGGAGTTCTGCGATGAGTGAAGGGAATCACGTCGCTCGCGACGCCACTTCTGAGAAGTCCCCGACTACACGGTCGCCTGAGTTCCCAGGAACGCAGGCGGCTTCGTTGAAGTCCCGTCAGGCTTTGATGGTTGCCGGAGGCACTGCCGTTTGCGTGGTCCTGGCGGGGCTGGCATTTCAGGCGATGACTTCTTCCAGTTCAGGATCCGCTGCGGAACGGCCCGGTACTTCCACCACCGGTCGAGTCAATCTCGCTGCAGGACCGCAACAACAGAAAAGCACCGCCGCAGCATTGATTACCCGCGACGGACGCAGTATCGAGATCCCGTTGAAAGATCTCTACGAAGAATGCGCACGGCGAGTCGGGAACGAAGTGCTTGACAGTATCATCAATCGCGCAATCATCCAGTTGGCCTGCGAAGGCGCCGGGGTCAGCGTGTCGAAGGCCGAGGTTGAACAGGAAATCGTCCGCATCGCCAAGCAGTTCAACATCCCGGTGGAAACCTGGTTACAGATGCTGCAAAGCGAACGGAACATCACTCCCGACCAGTATGGCAAAGACGTCATCTGGCCGATGCTGGCGTTAAAGAAACTGGCCGGTGACAAGGCCGAAGTGACGGATGAGGACATGCACAAGGCCTTCCATCGCAACTTCGGGACGCGGGTCGAAGTCAGGATGATCGCTCTCGACAACATCCGCCGTGCGAATGAGGTGTGGCAGAAGGCGAACCTGAACCCGGAAGAGTTCGAACGGCTTGCTCGTGACAACTCGATCGATCCGAACAGCAAGGCGATGAATGGATCCGTTCCTCCGATTGCTCGCTACTCAGGTAATCCGAAAATTGAGCAGGCAGCGTTTAACCTGAAGAAGGGTGAGATCTCTGGAATTATCCAGTACGGCCACGGCAACTATGTGATTCTTAAGTGCGAGGGGTTCACCGAACAGATCGTGCAGAATATCGAAGAAGTTCGAGAACAGCTTTACGCCGACCTGATTGAGGAAAAAGTTCAGGAAGGTGTTGCCACGCTGTTCGAAAACCTGAAGTCAACTTCGACCGTCCACAACTATTGGAACCATACAACGACCGGAGACTACAGGCAGGTTGCCGGCCAGGGTCAGCCAGGTGTCGGCAACGTGCGACCGGCTGCGGCCACGAGTCCTGCTCCGGGAACTCGCCCAGCAGCGGGAGTTGCTCCACGACCTTAAAGTCTGAGACAAGCTCCACCGGCTTCAGTGTCACGACAAGTTAAGAACGGCTCGCAGAATGAATCCTTCTGCGAGCCGTTGCGTTTTTCACAGGAAGCGGGAGAGCCGGTGGTTCTTCGGATCAATTCGCTCATCGGCATGCGGCTCGACGAAATTCCCGTTCTGGCCGTATAAAAATTCGAGCTTCAACAGGTCCTTCTCGATCAAAGACTCGGCAAATGTCGGCATATAGCCGGTCGGAGTGAGCGACTTGCCGTTCCGGTAGTTGAAGATGTCGTGAACAACCAGGTCGTTCCGGTCGGGATCGAAGCCTGCAATCTCAGAAATCTGAGTGACCACGCGTTTGCCACCGGGTTTGCGATCGATCTGCACGATGACGTCGATTGCCGAGGCGATCTGTCGCTGGATCGAAACAACCGGCAGCTCGACCGCCATCAGTACCAGAATCTCCAGCCTCCTCAGGACGTCTGCCGTGCTGTTGGCATGGATGGTCGTCATGGACCCATCGTGTCCCGTGTTCATGGCCTGGAGCATGTCCAGGGCTTCGGAACCCCGACACTCGCCGACGATCACACGGTCAGGACGCATTCGCAGCGCGTTCTTCACCAGATCACGGATCGAATACTCGCCCACTCCTTCGACATTGGCATGTTTCGATTCGAGTGTCACGACATGTTCCTGATGAAGCTGCAGTTCCGTCGTGTCTTCGATGGTGACGATGCGTTCTCGATGCGGAATAAAACTCGACAGCACATTCAGCATGGTCGTCTTACCGGTGCCGGTTCCCCCGCTGACCAGGATGTTCTTGCGATCGACGACGCAGGCGCGAATAAACATTGCCGCCGCTGCCGTGACTGATCCCCTTTCAATCAGGTCGTCCATCGTGAATCGGTAAGCGGGAAACTTTCGGATCGTCAGACACGGGCCTCGGACTGCCAGAGGCGGAATAATCGCATTGACTCGCGATCCGTCAGGAAGCCTGGCATCGACGAGCGGCTGACTCTTGTCGATTCGACGTCCAACGCCCGCCACGATTCGCTCGATGATCGACTCGGTAACTTTGTCAGAAAGGAAACGCCGCCCTGATAGTTCCAGAACGCCGTCACGCTCGACATAGATCTGGTCGCTCTTGACGACCATGATTTCCGTGATGGTCGGCGCGCGAAGCAGATCCTGCAGTGGCCCGAAACCAAACACCGTATCTTTCAGGTCTTTCTTGAGACGCCGCAGAATGATGTAGCGGCTGAATTCGCGATGCAGATGCGGTCGGACGAGCGGAAAGACGTCCGCGAAGCGGTATTCCGTTCGCTGGATCTGGGAACTCAAGTCGGGTTGCCCATCGAGTTCCAAACGCTCTCGGATAAAGAGCATCAGGTTTTCGAGTTCAGCCTCCCGTTCCGGAACCAGCGTCTGAGGAACGTCGTACTCGTTCCAGGTCAATCGGGCGAGGCTGTCGAGCGTGTCCCGGTCGCTTTCGAGAATGAGCTGGTTGATCGTCAGGTCTCGAAGACTGAGACCGATGACTTCTTCCAGCAAAGGCAGGTTCTCCGGCCCGAAAAGATTCAGCTCGCGACAGACGTCTTCAATGTGCCGCTCGAGCATCAGAATGCTGTCGTTATCGCCGAGTCGATTGGCTTCGAGTTCGTACAGGTCGAATCGTTCCAGCAGACGGCGATGCACGCGCAGTTCCAGATCGGCCATGATCGATCGCAGGTGCGCTTCGAGTTCCGCTCGACTGATGGGCGCGGCTTCGTCCGATTCGAAGGTCAGCGTGAAAGGACCGACGCGAACCGTTTCACCAGCGGCAAATCCAACGCTCTGCCCTCCCATGACTTCAGTGTCACCGACCATGCAGCTGTTGATGCCGACGTTTTCGAAATTCAGTTTGCCGCTGTCACTACGAATGATCGCCTGCCGCTTCGACACCAGCGGGCTTTGCAGCACCAGCACGTTGGATCGATCGCGTCCGATCGAGATCTCCGGTTCTTCAGTTTCGATCTGCTGACGACGGCTGTCGTGAACCTTGTTGAACCAGATTTTCATGCCGGGCGATTCGTTATAGAGTGGCGATCGGCTGAGCTTTAGTCAGCGAACTCGGCGAAACACACATTCAGAACGTGTGTTTCGCGATCCTTTACCTGGGCGGTTCGTCAACCTGGTTGAGGAAATCGGCGAACCCTGGATCGACTGCCTCTTCTTCAACGTCGTCTTCGAGATACTCGTCGTCCTCGTACTCACCCGCAGCCGCCTCACCAGATAACGCTTCTTCGTATTCGTCATCGGGTGTGAACGTATTACCGGGATCGAAGACAACAGTTTCCTGTTCGAAATCGGCATCGTCGTCTACCAGTAATCGTTCCTGTTCGGCACCGGTAACGTCTGCGGGAAGTTCGGAATCAGGTACCGCCGGTGATGGTTTTGCTGGTTCTACTTTGCCCTTTTTCCTGCCGAAACGACTAAACAGAGACTTCTTCTTTTCTGGCTGTGGTTCGGCTTCGATTGTTGACTCGGCAGGTTCCTGTTCGGTCGCATCGGCTTCGACAAACTCGTCAGCGATCAATCCGTCATCAGCAAGTAATCCGTCGTCGGCAAGTAAACCGGCATCTTCATCGACCTCAAACAAAGGTGGCTCAACCGTCTCGGTTTCAGCAACCGGAGCAGTCTCGATATGGTCCGGTTCCCAACCGACCGCTTCATCGGCAGGCTTTGCGATTGAGTCGTCTGAATCGATTTCGGCCGCTTCCGGTTCGACGGCGGCTGGGAGACTGATTGCTGGTTCCAGCGCCGACACCGATATGTCGGGCTCGCTTCCAACCGGTTTCAGTAACGTACTCGGAAAGTCAACTTTGATGACTAACGGTCCGATTCTGATGATGTCACCCGAAACGAGTGGCGCATCGACGTTCGGCTCCGTCTTGCGACCATTCAGGAGCGTGCCGTTTCCGCTACCGAGGTCGCGAACGGCGACCTCTGAATCACCGATGATCAGTCGACAGTGCTGTCGGCTGACATCGTTCGACAGCACCTGCAGATTGCAGTCTTTGCCTCGCCCGATGACGACATTGTTTTCGACGATAACTCGTTTCTCGGGTTTCTTTGGGGCGCGGACTGAAAGTGTGACTTGCATGGAATTACCTCGTGGTATCGGCATCGCTGCCGAGTCAGTTTCGTAGGGCCGGTTCCCACCGGCCGGTAGGAACCGGCCCTAACCTCTACCCTCGGTGGATTTCAAAGGCGTTGGGAAGTAATTGCTCCTCTGTTCCCGAAGCTGAGTCAGTATGACTTCTTTCTGAAGGCGCGAGTATCCTCTTCCTGCCGATCCGAGGTTTATTCTGTTCCTTCCGAATCCGACAGGCCCAGCGTTTCCATGCGTCGATAAAGATTCGGTCGAGTAATCTTGAGAATGCGAGCCGCTTTGGTCTTATTGCCTTTCGCCTGTTCCAAAGCGCGTTGAATCTGGTCCCGCTCGACTCGTTCAAGCAGCGGTTCCAAAGCCTCAATCGGACCATCTGTCAGCGGCCCGAGGCGTTGCGCATCTAACCCGGTACGCAGTCGAAAAGGCAAATGGTCGGCTCGGATGACCGGACCATCGGAATTCAGCAGAGCTTCATAGATGACCTCATCCAGTTCGTCGAGGTTGCCAGGCCAGTTGTATTCCTCAAACTGCAACCACACTTCGGCAGAAAAGCCCGTCGCCTGTTTACTGCGGTCACGATTTCGCTGTTCCAGAAAATGCTGAGCGAGAATTCTCAGATCATCCATCCGGTGTCGCAGTGGTGTGGTTACGATCTGTAGAGACGTGATCAGATAGTAGAACTCGTCCGATAGCCTTTCATCTGCATGAGCATCATCCAGATCACATCTGCTGGCGGAAACGAGACGAACGTTCGCGCGAAAGGCGGCTCCGCGTGCCGACGACAGAAACTCGAACATTCGCTGCTGTACGTCTCGTGGTAAGGCGTCGACATCGTTTAGAAACACGCACCCCGGTTGCAGAGCGGCGATGGGTAAGCGTTCTTCCCAGTCAGATTCGACAATTCTTCGAATCGCCTCGCGAAGCTCGTTGGCCGGCAGCAATCGACACTGAATCGGTACGAACGCACGCTGACCCAGATCGCTTGAGTAATGGATGACTCTCGCGACATGCTCCTTGCCGGTTCCTTTTTCGCCGCAGACGTGAACGGCAACGCGCGACTGGCGAGCGGCTTCGACCTGATCGATAACTCGCCGCATCGCGCTGCTGTTCGTCAGGATGGAATCCGATCCGTACCGCTGCCTCAGTCCATGTCGGAGTGCGGCGAGTTCGGCGTGAACCTGAGTGATGATCCTGGTATCGGCGGTTTGAGTGGAAGCCGAAAGTGCCGTCACGATGCCGATCACAAAGTCGGTGCGATCATCAGTGCCAAGCGGATGGAAATGGACCATGCGGGAAATGGTCTTGCCGGTTGTGCGATGCACGAAGTAGCGGACAACGTGCCCGGTCTGGCCATCGAACGTTTGCTGTGGCGGGCAAAGCGCACCGGTCAAAGCTTCCAGCGACGCGGCATCACCACTGGACTTGAACTCGCAAACAGCTCCGACAACTTCGGACAGCGCCCACCCGGTCAGCGACTGACAACCATCGTTCATGAACACCACTCGACGCTGCGAGTCCACCAGAAACACCGGTGACTCAACAGCGTTGATTGCTGCTTCGAACCGAATTGTTCTGCGGGTTGCTCGTTTCGCCACAGTGTTCTTCTGCGAGAGTGTACGTTCTTCCGCGAGAGTGTGCGGTCGTTTCGATCGTGCGTTGATCTTCGCTAAGTCGGCAAAGTCACCTGCTGTTGTACCAACGGTTCAGAACGAATGCCCCTGCCATGCTGACCGTTCCGAAGATTGTAATGCCGAGCAGCGTTGACGCGATAACGGCCGCGAAGAGTTCGTCAGTTCGCATTTGACTGGTGTTTCGACCGATCAGAAAACCCAGCCCGTAATCGTTGACACCGAACCCGGCGAAGTATTCGCCGACGAGTGCTCCCACCACGGACAGGCCGCTGGACGTCCGGGCTCCGGTAATCAGATGCGGGACGGCGTTTGGCAATCGTAACTTCAACCAGATCTGCCAGCGGCTCGCCTGGTTCAGGCGGAACAGATCGAGCAGTTCCGGATCAACGGATGTCATTCCGGTGGTGGTCGAGGTGATGATCGGGAACAGGCTGATGATAAACGAGATAATCACTGTGCTGCGAAAGCCGAACCCAAACCAGTTAATGATCAGCGGAGCGATGGCGACAATCGGAACTGTCTGCAGAAAGATGGCGTACGGATAGCAGCTCACTCGAATCAAACGTGACTGTGAAAAGAAAAACGCGATGACGACGCCGGTGACAAGGCTCGCTGCGAATCCCGACAAAGCCGCAGCTGCCGAAACACGAGTTGCTGCAGCCAGCTTACCGAAGCTGGCAACAGCGGCGCTGGCAACTCGCAGGGGACCCGGCACGAGGAATGGTTTCAGGTCGAACCACCACACGCAGAACTGCCAGAATCCTAGAAACACGATCAGCAGCAACAGCGGGGGGCCGACGGTTCGCAGCAGTCTGGCGGATGTTGATTCTGAGGACGCGGTTTTCATGCCGTGCCCTCTGCAATGCGCGTCGATGTTGCAGATTCTGATATTCCGGCTGCGCGGCGCAGATGCGCACTGATCACACCGGTCAGGCTTGCGAATTCCGGAGCAGCACGCAGTTCCGGAGAACGAGGAAAGTCGAATGGAATGTCGATCGTTTCCAGAATCGTTCCCGGTGCACGGCTCATGACGAGCACTCGCTGGCTGAGAAACACGGCTTCCGAAACGTTGTGCGTGACGAATAATCCCGTCCAGCGTTTATTCCACCACAGCCGCTGCAGCTCTTCGTTGAGCTGTTGTCGCAGAATGTCGTCCAGAGCAGCGAACGGCTCGTCGAGCAGCATGATCTGCGGGTCGGTCACCAGCGCCCGCGCCAGTGACACTCGCATTCGCATGCCGCCGGAAAGCTCAGCAGGACGCTTGGCGGCGTCACCTGGCAGGAGGCCGATTCGACGAATGGCTTGCTCAATCAGTTCGTCAGAAGCTGATTTGCCGAGTATCGTGTGTGAGCCATCGAGTTCGAGCGGCAGGCGAATGTTCCCGGTCACCGTCCGCCAGGGCAGCAGATTCGGCTCCTGGAAAACGAACGCCGCTTTGGTCTGTGACCTGCCTGGAGCGGCGTCCGCGATTGTCAGCTGACCGACCGTTGGTTCTCTCAATCCAGCGACGAGTCGAAGCAGAGTGGACTTACCACAACCCGATGGGCCGACGATCGAAACGAACTCCCCGCGAGCAACGCTCAGTTCGACGTGCTTCAGGATTGGAGACGCGTCGCCGTACGACATGCCAAGCTGGCGAGCGATAATCAGAGGAACATTCGGCATGGTCGCTTTCGAATCAGCTTTGCCACGCTACGAAGTGGTACTGGCCAGAGTGACGGCGGGAGGGGTAATACGCTGGACTATGTCCTCGCCATGGCGGGATTCACTCTGATTGATCAGCCAGCGGATCATCAGAAAGGCGGCGCCGGCACTCGTCATCAAGGTCAGAAAGTTGTACCGGATGGTGTCGTCCTGGCAGATGACAAACCATGAGATCAGTTCGTTATCGAGCCATTCCGGGCGGTTTTCCGTCCAGGCGGCTCCCGTCTGTCCGTGAAATACTGCCAGAGCGTTGAAGCAGAAATGGAAGACGACTCCAGGAAGCAGACTCTTACTGCGAATCGCGATCAGGCCAAGTACCAGTCCCAGCAGTGTCGCGTTGAAGACCTGCTGCGGAATCATGTGGATCAGGCCGAACGTGATGCTGGACAGAGCGATCGCCACCATCGTGCGACCGCCGCTTCCGAATCCGGACAGGATGAAGCCTCGAAAGGCGACCTCTTCGCACAGCGCCGGCGTCAGAGCGAAGACTCCCAGCACGACATACATCGGAAGAGTCTCGTCCGACATCGTTGCAAAAGCGGCCTTCGCACTGTCTGGCAACTGCGGAAAGAAGTCGTGCAGACTGGCCAGAAGCTCGATTGCAATTGGGTGCAGCACAAGCGGCAGGGTGATGGCCACCGCCAGCATTCTCATACTCGGTAACTTGAGTCGAAGAGTTTTTCGAGCGCTCGATGTGAACAGGATGGCCATGAAGACAGCAGGAGCGGCAATCAAAGCCAGCTGCTGAGTGACGGCCAGTTTCATGATCGTCCTGCCGAGGTCTTCCGATTTCACACCGGTCATCGAACCACTGAGCAGATTAATGGTAAGGAACTGCAGAAACATCATCAGCATGAAGCAGGCAGCTGCCTGAGCGAATGTCGGAAGCGGATCTTTGTCCCGCAGCAGTTGTCGCAGCCAGAGTTTCACATCGAACTGTTCGGCTTCGCGGAACAGAACTTCTTCGCTCTTGAATTGCTCGACCGCCCACCACAAGGCAATCAGGCTGTAACCGATACTCGACATCAGAACCGGCAGAGCGAACACAAGAACTTCCGTGTTGCCAGGATTCATCAGCAGAGCCTTCAACAACAAGGCCGGACCGACGATCGGCATCGCACAGTAAAACAGCGATGATCCACCGGTCGCTGTCAGTTCGATCGATGGCGACATGGAGAACATCGTCAGGCCCATCGTGATCATGAACAGCGGCGTCAGATAATACTGTCCTTCCTTATTGCTGCGGGCGAAGGTCGCCAGTGACAGGCACAACGCACTGAAGAACGCGGCGAGTGGAACCAGCAGCACGACCAGCCAGAACAAAGCCAGCGGCGTTGGCAGCGGAACCTGTCCCATGCCGGAAACTGCAGCGCCGGCGGTCATCGAGACGATGTACTTACCGGTAAAACCCATGCTGATCAGGTTGAGTATCGTTGTGGCCATGCTGAACAGCAGCACGGTCAGGAATTTTCCGATCACGATTTCTGAGCGTGTCGCCGGACAGATCAGCAGCGTCTCCATGGTGCCGCGTTCTTTTTCTCCGGCGGCAATATCGATGGCCGGATAGAACGCGCCCGTCAGCGCCATGATGATCAGCAGGGCCGGGAACATCTTGCCCCAGACACTGGCGGCGATCTCTTCCTGGTTGGCGACGTCGATCGACAGAAGATTCACCGGATCCGGTACCGTTTCCGGCAGCCGAGCCAGCTCCAGCCGTTCTTTCAGAAGCTGTCGTTCCCACTTTTCGATGGCCTCACGCACTCGTCGGTAAGCCACGTCTGATTTCTCATCGGCACGGTTGCGAACCAGAATCGGTCTGAGCAGTGGAAGATTCCGCAGCTCTTCGTTGTCAGTATCACGATTCGCCAGCAACCTGTTGATTGTGCGCAGGTTCTGGCCGAACCCATCGGGAACGATCATCAGGACCTGCAGTTTGCTGAGAGAAAACTGCTCGCCGATCGTTCGCTCCAGCGCTTCGAATTCAGCAATCAGTTCCTGATAGTTTCCTGGCTGTTCCGGGACGTCACCTGTTTCAGTCGCATTGCGCAGCGCCGCCGACTGAACTCCAGGCAACTCATCAGCAAGCTCAGGGTTCCACGGGGCGAGTGTTGCGGCGAGTTCGTTGCGTCGCTCGATCAGGGTGCGAATCTTTCTCGCGTCTTCGAGCAACAGTTTCTGCTCGTCAGTAGAAATTCCTGGCAGCCGGGTTTCGTCATGCTCGGAGTCTGTCAGCACTCGCAGTTTCGAAGCCGTTTCCGGTGAACGGAACCAGCGCGTCAGGAAATGGCCTTCTTCAACAAGCGGCGGTTCGGGAAGTTCGTCCGCGTTGAGAATGACGATCTGTCGAGGCTGCTCGGTAAAGTACATGGCCATCTGCAGCATCCCGATACCCAGGCCGGGATACAGCATGATTGGCAGAACGATGACCATGAACAGTGTGCGGCGATCGCGCAATTGATCCCGCACCTCGCGGTGAAGAATCAGCCAGACGTTTTTCCAGGTAACTTCCATCGTGTCGGGCTCCAGTCAGGAAGAATGTTCCTGCCAGTGTCCAGGTTTTGATGACGACAACCGATCATGCAGTGAATCAGGACGCGACTGCGGCTGCATCGTAACGATCAATCAGTGCGAAAAAGAGATTTTCCATCGAGTCTGTTTCGTGCTGCTCACAAAGTTCTGTCCGAGTGCCCATCGCCAGGATTTCTCCCTTGTGAATGACGGCAACCCGGTCACAAAGTCGTTCGACTTCGGTCATGATATGTGTCGAGTAGATGATCGATTTGCCCGCGTCGCGAAGTCGCGCGACCGCTTCGATGACGTTTCGAGCGACCAGCACATCCAGACCGGATGTCGGTTCATCAAAGATCAGCACTGGCGGGTCGTGAATAATCGTGCGGGCGATGGAAACTTTCTGCCGCATGCCGGTCGACATTTTCGAACACAACATTTCGCCGAAGTCGTGCATCTGCAGCATAGTGAATACTTCATCCATGCGCTGGTCGAGATCTTTGCCCGTCAGGCCGTACAGCTTTCCGAAGTATTCGACCATCTCACGAGCAGTCATCCGGTCGTAGATGCCGGTGTTGTTTGACATGAATCCGATGCGGGATCGGACCTGTGCCGGATATTTGTCAACGTCGTAGCCGGAGATGATGGCTCGCCCGCCGGTCGGTCGCAGCACGGTGCTCAGTATTCGCAGGCAGGTCGTCTTGCCGGCTCCGTTAGGACCGAGCAGTCCAAAGACTTCGCCCGGCTTCACTTCGAAGCTGACCGCGTTCAATGCCGAGACGCTTCCCCGTTTTGCATCGGAGAAGCATTTTGACAGTTCGCTGACCTCAATCATCGTGATGCTCGATTGTCAGTTGGTACGGTCTCTTGGAAGTAACACGGGATACACCCCAACTTCTACGGGAGTTCCCTGTCGAAACTTTACACTCCGTGCAACGGAATGTGGGCGTGCGAATTCGCCTGCAAGACGAGATAGCTCAGTTCAGAACCGGCAGAGCCACCGAAGCGGCAGGGCGTGAAGTTTCTCCCTGGCCGGACTCGTCTGCCTCGTCGATGTAATCGTAAAAAACGTTTCGTTGCCGTGGGATGTAGCCGGCTTCACGGATGCACCGACGCAACGTCTCGACCGAAAGGTGGTAAACGGTACCAGCCTGAGAAACGACATTTTCTTCAATCATCAGACTACCCATATCATTGGCGCCGAAGCACAGAGCAAGCTGTCCGATCTTCTCGCCCTGCGTGACCCATGATGACTGGATATTCGGAATATTATCCAGATAGAGCCGCCCGATCGCCTGCGTCTTGAGATATTCGAACGCCCCGGCTTCCGACAACTTTGACATGTCGACACCGTCTTTGCGGTTGTCATACCAGGGAGCTTCGTGAGGCGGCTGATGTGTCCAGCAGATGAACGCCGTGAAGCCGCCGGTTTCGTCCTGCAGGCTGCGCAGTCGGTCGAGATGTTCGATGCGTTCTTCCAGCGTCTCCACATGGCCGAACATCATGGTACACGTCGATTTGCCCCCCAGCTGATGCCACACGCGGTTCACGTTCAGCCAGTCGTCGGTGAGGACTTTTCCTCGCGTGATCAGTTTGCGAACGCGATCGACAAGAATCTCACCACCGCCGCCGGGCACGCTTCCCAGGCCCGCGTCTTTCAATCGCTGCAGTACCGTCTCCAGTGGCAACTTGCTGAGCTTGTGAAAGTGGTACAGTTCTGGCGGGCTGAAACCGTGAATGTTGACCTGCGGGAAAGCGGACTTCAGACCGCTGAGCATTTCCTCGTACCACTCCAGTGGCAGCTTCGGATGCAGCCCACCCTGCATGAGGATCTGGTCACCACCCAGGTCGATCGTTTCCTGAACCTTCTGGTGCAACGCTTCCTGTGTGAGCACGTAAACTTCTTCATGCCCGATCGGTCGATAGAACGCGCAGAAGTCGCAGACCGCCGCACACGCATTGGTGTAATTGACGTTGCGGTCGATGTTGTAAGTACGGTACGGCTCGGGGTGCAGTCGCCTCGTGACAGCATCGGCCGCCTTGCCGATCGCAATCAGATCGTGCGACTCCAGCAGCGCGAGGCCGTCTTCACGAGTCAGTCGTTCACCGGAAACGGCTTTGTCGAGAATGTGCTTAATTTCGGAAGACAAGGTCCACTCCTTCAGGAGCCAGTCCCGCCTGCACAGACAATTGCTGAAACAGTCGCAGGCCGTTGCGTTCTGCCGATGTCAGGCGGAAATAAAGATTATCAATCAGGTATCGCTCTGCGGACTCGACAGAGATGTTCAGTGTGGCCGCTTCGCGTCTGGCGATCTCAGGAATACTCGCCACTCCCCGGTTGCGTGATTCGCTCAACATCTGCTCGACGTGAGTCGTGGCGACGCCGCGCCGCGCGACCCACATCGCGAACACGAAGGGAAGTCCCGTCCAGGTTGTCCACTCGGCACCAAGATCCCACACGGTGTGAAACTCTTCTGCCGGAGCGTGCATCGCTCGATCGCCGATCAGCAGAACGGCGTCGGCGTTCGTATGCTGAACCGACATTTCAATCGGCAGCGGTTGTCGATCCGGCTCAACACCGTACCGGTCGAGCAGCATAACCCGAGCGAGCGCCGCACTTGTCCGAGAGCCCTCATCCAGAGCGAGTGTCCGGATCGCACCAGGGTCGACGCGACTGTAAAGCTTGACGCTGAGAACCGGCCCACGAGTCGCCACACACGCGTCGGAGATGATTTCGTAATCCGACCTCAGCATGTACTCGATCGACGGAATCAACGCGACGTCCAGATCGCCAGCGGCCAACTGATCAGCAAGGCGGCTTGGGTAATCGAGACTGACGCTGGCTTCCGGAAGCAGGTTAGACAGGTCTTCGATCAGCGGCTTGGAATTCAGGTAACTGACCGCTCCGATACGGACGGCGGAGGCGGGCATCTGCGCACGATCGCACATTTCACCGGCTTCGTACGGAGAATTTACAGGTTCAGTCACGGATATTTCGGATTCTGTTGCCAGAAGCTGTTCAGTCATCAGATGCCTCAAGTCAGCGAATGTGACGATTATAGGCCCACAGCACGCACTCGCAATCGGCCTGAGTACGACTGCCGTGAACAGGACGTATCGTTGCCCCTGACGCCAGGGTAAGTTCGACGGTTGCAGACGAATCCTATGGAAGCATTCGCTTTTGCAAGCGACTAAGATTCCCCGCCTGTGCGACGACTAACCGCAGACAGCAGGGATGTGTTAACCAGGATGACACAGGTAAATCGTTCGAAATGAAGTCCGCTGATCCAATTCACGAATCAGTGACTACTGATTCAAAAGGCCGTTCTAAAGATGTCTGAACCTGCAATTCGGCTCGCAATACTTGGTCTGGGGACTGTCGCGTCCGGGGTCGTCCGAATCCTGAACGGTCCGAATTCTCCCGTGAGCTGCCGAGCCGGTCGAAGTTTCGAAATCAGGCACGTTGCGGTGCGTGATACTTCGAGGCCGCGAGAAGTCGAGGTGCCGGTCAACAGCCTGACGACAGACTGGCTGGCCGCGGTCTCGGATCCGGAAGTCGACGTCGTCCTGGAACTCATGGGCGGTACGACGATCGCTCGCGAGGCGGTCCTCGCAGCGATTGCTACCGGCAAACACGTGATCACCGCCAACAAGGCGTTGCTGGCTGAGCACGGAAACGAAGTCTTTGCCGCAGCTCGCAAGGCTGAAGTCTGTGTCGCCTATGAAGCGGCCGTTGCTGGAGGGATCCCGATCATCGCGGCAGTCGGTCGCTCGATGACCGGCAACAGGATTGTTTCGATCGAGGCGATTCTCAACGGCACCAGCAACTTCATCCTCAGCGAAATGCTCGGTAAGCATCGCCAGTATGAAGACGTGCTCGCTGAAGCGCAGGCACTGGGTTATGCCGAAGCCGATCCGGCGATGGATGTCGACGGAACCGACGCCGCGCAGAAACTGATTCTGCTGACTCAACTTGCTTTAGGTAAGAAGGTTGAGCTTAAAGATTTTCCGCGGCAGGGTATCGATACTCTGGAACTTGCGGACATGCTGTACGCCGAGGAACTTGGCTATCGTGTGAAACTGCTGGCGGTGGCGCGTGTCGTCGGTCAGCAACTGGAGATGCATGTCGAGCCGACGCTGCTTCGTCGGGAACGTGCGATTGCGCAAACGGACGGAGCCCTCAATATCGTCGAACTCGAAGGAGACGCTGTCGGCCACCTGGTCATGGCTGGAGCCGGGGCAGGGCAGATGCCAACAGCTTCGGCTGTCGTCTCTGACCTGGTCGACGTTGCCATTGGTCGAGCCCAGCAGACGTTTCCTCAACTCAATCTGTGGCAGGACGATTCCGGACTGACAGTCATGTCCGCCGACCAGATTCAGCGGCGATACTTTCTGCGGTTCAACGTCGAAGACCGCCCACGAGTGATCGCAGAAGTTGCTGACATCCTGGGGAGAAACCAGATCAGTCTGGCATCAATCATCCAGCACGAAGCTCCCGAAGTGGACGCCTCAGAGAACGGCGGCGTCCCGATTGTACCGCTGGTCATCATGACGCACCGCACAACCGAAGGCTCCATCCGAGCCGCCGAGGCTTCACTGGCACAGTTGTCGACCGTCCGTGCTCCACATGTTCGAATGGCCGTCGCCGACTGATTCTAAAAGTCGCACAATTCTTCAACGCATCGCCGGAGACATGATTGCGCGACAAGGCAAATGTCTTGCGATTGTTGCGGATGACAGAACCGGGTTGTGCGGCATGACCCGACGCTGATCACCGGTCTCGTCCGCCACGACCGGTACAGGCTTCAGATCGCTTGCAGAGGCGACATTGCGTGCTTGCGGGATCTCTGCGCCAGACAGACTGCGTTTGCCGATCGCCCGGAAATCGGGACCCTTCAGCTTCTGCCGTCAATGGTCTGCGGTCGATGTTCGAGGTGCGTCTCTTCCTGCGCGGCACGACGCCCCGGCGAAGCACACCACGAATCACTCACATCGATTGCGCGAGGCATCTCCCACATGAATTTCTCAATTCGCATGCGCGTCGTCGTCGCAGCGGGCATGGTCGTGGCAGCCGGACTGGTTGGCTGTCAGACCTGTCGCGACTGCGTCGACCGCCTACCTCGGCCAAGTCTGCCGTCAATTCATTCGATCATGCCGTTTCGAAAGTCAGGGACGCCAACATATGCCGAGCCCTATCGCGCTCCGCAGCTCGAAGCTGTGCCGGACGGACAGGCGCCGCTGATTCTTCCCGAGCCTGGAACAGCCAGTGCTCCCGAGCGGTTTAGATCTCGCCCGGTTTCGAATCCACCAACTCTGCCGCCATTCGAAGCAGAAACTCCAGTGCCGTCGGCTGGTCTGTTTCCATCCGGGCCAGTGCGAAGGATGGGCTTTGAGACGTCAAGCGTCATCCGAGACTCGAACATCATTCAGACCGGATGCTGCGCACCAATCGTGTCGAGCTGCTGCCCTCCACCATGCTGCCCGACAACCTGTTGCGAGACATCCTGTTGCTCGACCGGTTGCGGTCTGGCCAGCGCGATCCTGGGAACGGTGGCTCATCCGTTCTATCTGGCAAAATACAAAGTACAGAACGTCAAAGACCATCTGCGCTGCAAACTGTCATCGTTCGGTTCGTCGTGTTGCGCTCCGAGCTGCAACCCCTGTTGGAGCCCGTGTTCGTCTCCGTGTAACCCGTGTGGCAACAGTTGCGTCGTCAACGAGTATGTGATGGAAGGCGTCGTCGTCAATCAGTACCCGACAAGTGGCGGTTGCTCGACCTGCAACTCGGGGGTTGGTTCGGTTCAACAATTCCAGATGCATCAGCATCAGATGGTTCCACAACAGCAGTGGCAGCAGCCCGCCACACCGTACCAGCCAGCGATGCAGCAGTATTCACAGCCGCAATATCCTCCACAACCTCAGTACCAGGGCGGACAGCCGGTGTACTCGCAGCCTCAGATAGCGTTTCGTCAGCCAGTACCGCAGCAGCAATATCAACCAGCCTACCGCCCGGCAGTGACCCAACAGCCGGTCGTTCAACAATACCAGCCACAACAGGCACAACAGTCTCAGATCGGGAACGCTCAACAGCCTGTCGCTCCCTCACAGCAGCGGTACTCAGCTCCTCAACCTGTCGAGCCATTGCCGCAGGCACCGGCTGCTCCAGCCAGTAATCCTGCGCCCGGCCCATCGACATCGAGCCTTTCACCAGGGTATTCGCCCCTGCCAGGCCAGGCACCTTCGACTCGCGTTACGCAGGTCTTTCGGGCAACTCGCTTTCAGTAAGCGATAGTTGTTGTGTTGTGTCTCGGCTTTGAATCGAAAAGGCCCCGTTCCTAAGTCCTTCAACTCAGGAACGGGGCCTTGCTTTTTCAACCCATACCCGTCTGACTACCAACCCAGTCAAGATTTCAGAAGTCACCAGGGACTTCGCCATCGTTGCGCGAACCAAGCAGTGACCAGGTACCGGCGTCGATGTTCTCACTGATGGCACGGACTGCCCCATCGGCCAGGAGGGAATGCACGATTCCCGTGTGGTGGCTGCGTGAGGTCACTGCGGCATACGTCGGCCCGGTACAACCAGTCTTCTCTTCGCGGCAGCTGGTGTAGTCAACGTCATAATCAACGCCTCCCACTGAGTGAGGCACGAGGGTGTTTGGCGTATAGACCGTCGTGAAGCCGGTCTGGTGTACGCGACCGTCTACCCATTCGGTGTGTCCCGAATCTGTCTTAAAGTCAGAGCCCCCGATTGCGGCAATGCCGTTTGGTCCAGGCGCAGTGGGTGTTCCGATACTTCCGTCGCGAAAGTAAGGAGTGAAGGCCTTAACTTCTGAAAACGCCAGCGTGTTGCTGGAACCGTCCGATATGTCAGCAAACCGCAGACTCATATTGGGACCAAAGACGCCGTTTCCATTTTGCCGCGTGGCGTTGTTCCAGAAGTTCCAGCCGCCCCCGTTGAAGGCATAATTGAGTGGATAGTGCGTTAAGGGCGGGTCAGGTCGAGACCTGTCGTTGAACTCGCTGGGACAAAGGTAAGACGGAATTCGAGTCATCGGTGCCGTGAAATTCACAGGGTCCGTATAGGCAAGATCCAGGTCAACCTGCATAAACAGATTCGCCTGGTCGAGCAGGGGCATCAGGCGGGCCTGAATGGACCATTCGCCACCGTTCGTGCCAGTGTTCAATAATCCGGTAGTTCCACTGGGAGTCCCGTCCACAGTAAAAGAAATCGGAAATTTGCTGTGGAGATCGAGGTAGTTGTGAAGCGCCAAGCCGATCTGTTTCAGGTTGTTTTTGCACTGACTGCGACGAGCGGCTTCGCGAGCCTGCTGCACCGCCGGCAGCAGCAGCGCGACGAGAATCGCGATGATGGCAATCACTACAAGCAACTCAATAAGCGTAAAACCACGTTTATTCATGTCAACAATCCTTCAGGTGGGATACTGAGAGGGTCTTAACTCAACCATCGACAAGTTGAGTGGCAGGCTCTGTTTGCAATTGAGACGCAATCTCAATTGCAAACAGAGTAGACCATGTCTCTTGTCAAATCGCAACCCCACGAAGTCTGAAACTTTGCAGCTCAGCAAATTTTCAGTCGCAGGACGACTCCGAACCTGGTGATCGTGTGGCCAACGGTATGCGGAAAGCATTTGCCGTTCCGCTGAGCGAAGGCAACATCGACTGGGCCGTAGTGCCGAAAGAGCTGACCGCGAGCGCATATCAGGGCTGAGCAACGACCAAAGTCCGCAGCGGCGACCGGGCCTGACTCGCCGATATCGCCACACTGATGTCGCGGGTTCTGCATCTTTGACGCCGCAGAACGGAATCAGAACAGCTCAGTAATCGGCTGTCCTTCAGTCAGCAGGTTGAAAGGGCGTCCCTGTCGATCGATCGCTTCGAGATCGTGGATTCCCATCGCGTGGTAGACAGTTTTCGCCACGTCGGCCGGGGTGACAGGATTGTCGGCCGGGTATTCGCCCAGGCGATCGCTGGCGCCGTAAGTTTGCCCGCCTTGAATGCCGCCTCCTGCCATGACGTCCGTCAGGCAGTGAGTCCAGTGGTCTCGCCCGGCTCCAGCGACACCACCTGATCGAGGGTCTCCAATCTTTGGTGTACGACCCATTTCGCTGGTGATCAGCAATAACGTTTCGTCAAGCATGCCTCGGTCAGAGAGGTCTTCTAACAATGCCGAGAAGCACTGGTCGAACTCTGGCAGAAGATCGTCTTTGAGGCAGTCGAAGTTGCTGCCATGAGTATCCCAGCTGCCCGCGCTGCGGCACTTTTTCGCAAGCGGCGTTCCAATGCCGTGACCGAGCCAGAAGACCGTCACAAACGGCACTCCCACTTCGACCAGCCGGCGAGCCATGAGCAGACTCATCGCGTTTACGGAATCACCGTATCGTTTCCTCAGGGCTTCCGGTTCGCTTGAGATATCAAACGCCGCCGCAGTCGACGAAGAAGCCAGCAGTGACATGGCCCGTTCAGTTTGCTGATTCCAGGTGTTGGCTGCCGCAAACTGATCGAAATCGCGCCGAGTCTCGTCCAGCGAGGTCAGCAGCGTGCGTCGCGTTTCGAGTCTGCCGGTATCAATCCCCGCCTGAAGTTCGAGCGAAGGCGCACGAAACGTCATCGGGGCGGCCTGACTGCCTTCGAGGTACATCGGGTCGTACTGCACTCCCAGCTTTGCCCCGAACTGGCCCGGGCGTGTGTACGGCTTTCGACTGGGCATATGCGGCAGCGAAATCGCGTTCGGAAGAAACTTGTGCTGAGGTCGGCGGGCCGCGACAACCGAGCCCATGTATGGCCAGTCGTCAGCGAACGGCGTGCGGTTGTTGCCGAGCGTCCGGAAGCTCTGGTCCGCTTCGTGGCCGGTCAGGTTGTAGTAATAACCAGCATGATGATCGTTGGTGTTGACGCTGGATCCGACGGAATTCACCAGTGCCAGGTGATGCGATTGTTTGGCGAGCATCGGCAGATGCTCGCTCAGCGTGATGCCAGGAGCGGATGTCGAAATCGGCTCAAACGGTCCTCGATATTCCCGCGGAGCCTTCAACTTCATATCCCACGTGTCAACGTGCGAGGCCCCGCCACACAGGAAAAACAGGATTGTCGACTTCGCTTTGCCGGCCAGTGAATCACCGGTCGGAGAATTGCCTGCTGTCTCGTCAGCTCGTCCGCAATTGATGCCAACACCGGGCAACCCGGCAAGGCCAGTAGCCGATGCAGCGAGAAAAGAGCGGCGATTCGTGCGTGACATCTACAGTTTCCAATTCAAGCAGTTGCTGAGTTCCGCGCCCCGGCTGCTGCGGACGTCCCATTGTCAGAAACTATGAGCTCTCTGCAAGTCTGACTTCTGCCACTTCCATACTTCCGGCCAGTGGGAGCAAGTTCTTACGTGCCTATCTGAGAAATGCATCAGCGACAAATCACATAACCTCAGAGATTCAGACGACTTTTCAGATCGGCGAAACGCGCGTCGGAGCGAAGCGGTTCGAACAGCGGATTGACGTTGAGCCAGAACAGCGTCCCGCCACGTTCCTCGAGAGTCCTCTCAAGCCAATTGAACGCCGAGTCAAAGTGGCCAAGCGCGATTTCGGCACGGGCGATTTCAAAGTCCGCCTGCGAGTTTCCCTTTGCCGACATTTCACGTAGCTCGGCCAGGATCGTTTCGGCTTTTGCCTGGTCACCGGATAGCGCTGCAACCCAGGCCTGGCCACCACGCGCGACGACCCGCATCGGATGCGCTTTCTCGAATGCCGCATTTGCCGCGTCGAAATCGCCAGTCGACCCGAGCACCCAGCCCAGAGCGATGTTACTTAGAGGATGTCCGGGCTCCAGTGTGATCGCTGTTCGTAATGACTCCTTTGCTTTTTCAAAGTCGCTTCTCATGAGGTGAATGATCCCTGCCGTTGCCGGAATCGCCGGGTTGACCGGGTCGAACTGAGCGGCCCATTCGACCTGACCAAGTGCCTCGTCAAACTGGCCTTGCGAAAGCAGCACAAACATCGCAAACCAGTAGCGAGCCGTCGCGTGATCCGGTGCGACCTCGATGGCTCGCTCGAAGTGCGTCCGCGCGGCGTCCCACTCGAATTTGTGAATTGCCGTAACCAGCCCCAACGCCGCGTGTGCCTCGACGAGCGACTCGTCAATGGCAAGCGCCTTACGGGCTGCGGCCTCAGCCTGCGGCATCACGATACGCCGCGGCATTACCGCGTAGACACCAAGCATCGCGTAGCAGTCAGCGAGCCCCGCGTGCGCCGGCGCACATTCAGGGTCAAGTTCGAGCGATTCACGGAAACACTCGACCGCCTGATGGATCGAGTCCGGGGTCCGTTTTTTCCAGTGGAATCGACCTCGCAGATAGTGATTGTACGCCTCGACATTTCGGGTCGGTCGCTGAACGATCCGACTTTGTGACCGGCCACCGATTGTCAGTTCAAGGGCACCGACAATCGTCGTCGCGATTTCGTCCTGAACGTCAAAGACATCATCCTTTGTCCGGTCGAATCGTTCGGACCAGGTCTGGCAGCCATCCGCGACCGTAATGAAATTCGCCGTGATGCGAAGTCGTTGTCCCGCGATCCGGAAACTGCCTTCCAGTACGGAGGCCACACCAAGCTGTCGTCCGATTTCGCGAACGTCGAGCGACTGCCCTTTGAACTGAAACGCACTCGTCCGAGCCGCAACTCGCAGCCCGTTCACTTTCATGAATGCCGTGATGAGTTCTTCGGCGAGCCCGTCGCCAAAGTAGTCGTTTTCTGGAGTTCCACTGAGATTTACAAACGGCAGCACAGCGAGCGATGGTGTGAGTTCATGTTGTGTGTCAATCAGGCGTGATGAGTGCGAAAGCGTCTCTTCAAATGGCTTGCTGACGCTCGGAGTTGACGGCTGTGATATCTGGCTTCCGATCGCGCCGGCACCCGCACGAAGTTCTTGCAGATCGGCAAGTAACTCCGCCGCTGACTGGTATCGGTCGTTCGGTGATTTCTGAAGCAGACGCGAAATCATGTCGTCCAGTCCGGACGGAATTTTCGCATTGAGTTTTGAAGCCAGGCCGGGAGTCAGGTTGAGAATCTCATCAAACGTCACCGCCAGCGTTCGTCCACCAAACGGCGTTCGCCCGGTTGCCATCTCAAACAGAAGCACTCCCAGCGAAAACAGGTCGCTACGCAAATCGACATCCTCCCCGCGAGCCTGTTCGGGGGACATGTACTTCATGGTGCCCAGCACCGTTCCGGTGGCGGTATGAGCATCGTCGTCATACTCGACCGTCGGAGTGTGCCAGTCTCCCTGCTCAAGTTGGGAATCGCGGACCAGCTTGGCCAGGCCGAAGTCGAGAATTCGCGCGTGACCTCGCGTATCGACAAACACATTTGCCGATTTAATGTCGCGATGAATGATGCCAATACTATGGGCCGCGTGGAGCGCATCGGCTATGTCGATTGCAACAGAATAGAGCGTCGACAGATTGAGCGGCTTCGTGCCGATGGCCTGCTTGAGCGTCGTGCCGGTGAGCAGTTCCATCACGATGAACGGCTGCCCGTCGTGCTCCCCGATGTCGAAGATACGACAGATGCCTGGATGATCGAGAGCCGACGCGGTCTGAGCTTCCCGCTCGAAGCGGCCTCGTGCACGTTCGTCACGGGCGCAGCTGTCCGGAAGAAACTTCACCGCGACGGAGCGACGGAGACGCACATCCTGCGCCTCGTAAACGATGCCCATTCCGCCAGCGCCGATTTCCCGAATCACTTTGTAGTGAGAGACCGTCTGCCCTATCACGACCGACCACCATCGTTGGAAAATTACCGCCTGCAACTTGAACAGAAAACCAGATCGGATGCGCGGCGGACCGAGCCATCATGAGTGGATTTGCTCAAAACCGCAAACGGCAATTCCGCGTCTTCGACGCAACTGCGTCGTGGCGCCACGGTGAGGGGGAAGATCTCATCGAGCGATTCCGGGCAGTGCCGAATTGACGGAGCGGACTTATCGATGAGCTATGGCGCGGACAGCCTGGATGAGTTTCCGTTGTTGTCTGGTGGCGAGCATCACATCCAGAAATACTGTTTCGGATGCTCGTACTTCATGAATTGTCTGGCTCCCCGTACCATGAGATAACTGAGATCGCGCTGGACCGATCTTCGCGTTCATCGCGACAATTGATTGCAGGTCGACGTCAACCGAACCGACAGGGGCTGCAATACCGCTCAACTCCGGAAGACAATTGCGAAACCGGACCCGTCAGTCGACGATAGCACCTGAGACCTGGTTCTGAGCCACTCAAGAACAAATGTGAGTTCAAGATCATGAGAAACGCGGTCACGACTTCCATCGCCCTGGCGATGTTAATCGGCCTGTCCTCGTCATTGTGGGCTGAAGATTCATCGACGTCGCTGCGGTCTGCGTTCAAGACACACTGCTCCAGGTGTCACGGCAACGAAGAGAAGGTCGCAGGCAAGGTCAACCTGCTGGCGATGAGGTCGGACGATGATCTGCTCGCTCGACCCAAGTTACTCGAGAAACTGATCACGGTTTTGAACGATCGTGAGATGCCCCCGGACGATGAACCAGCTCTTCCCGTCGGGACACGCGAGCGGATGATTATGCAGCTCCAGGTGCTGCGTGACCAGGCGTTGAAGACGCAAGCGTTCGGTCCCACGCCGATCCGACGAATGAACCGGTTCCAGTACAACAACGCCGTTGTCGATTTGCTTGAACTGGATCGCGACATCTTCCAGCTCAACGAGCGGCTGTTGCGGCGCCGTGAGGATTACTTCCGACCGGAGACCGGAAAAATGCCGGAGCAAGTCCGGGTCTCCAGTCGTCCGCTGTCCAAAGACATCGACAATCAGCGTCCTGAAGGATTCAACGGTGTCGCAGCTTTCCCTCAGGACAAACGCGCTGAACATGGTTTTGACAATCGCGCCGACCACCTGACACTTTCACCCCTGTTAATGGAGTCGTTTCTGCAGTTGAGTCAGACGATTGTGGAGAGCTCGGACCTCAATTCCAGGGAATGCCGTAGCTGGGACCGTCTGTTTGCACCACCCGGCCGATCAGCCCGTGGATCTGTCGAGGACGTGATCCGCACCAGATTGAAGACGCTGCTCCGACGCGCGTTTCGCCGACCGGTTGATCCCGAGACCATCGATCGTTTTACGGTCTTTGCGGAACAGCAGCTCGCGTCGGGCGCTTCGTTCGAGGACACGATGCGCACGATCGTCGGAGCAGTCCTGGGCATGCCGGACTTCCTCTATTCCTACGAGACGATCGACCGGAAGAATCCAGAAGGCGAGGATCGAGGTCGTCGGCGTGTGGATGGCTTCGAGCTGGCCTCGCGTCTCGCTCAATTCTTCTGGAGCAGCATTCCCGATGACACTTTGCTTGACCTTGCCGAGTCGGGCACACTGAGCGATCCCGAAACACTCAGCACGCAGATCGATCGGATGCTGAATGACGTACGATCAAGTCGATTCTGCGACAACTTCCCCGCACAGTGGCTGCAATTGGATCGGCTGATTACCTCGATCCCGGATCCGAAGAAGTTTCCCTACTTCTACTACAACGGGTACCGGACCAGTCTCCACATGATGTCCGAGCCACTGTTGCTCTTCGAGACGGTCTACATAGAAGACCTCTCGATCGTGGAACTCCTGGACCCGAAGTTCACATGGCAAAGCGATATGCTCCGGCAGAACTACGAGGGCAAATCAGCCGGAGGACACGACGTCCAGGTGCAGCTCTTCAAACGTGTTCCCCTGGACGACCCGCGTCGAGGCGGCGTGATCACCAATGCTGCGGTGATGACGATGACGTCCACTCCCACACGCACGCAGCCGATCACCCGCGGTGCCTGGGTGAACGCGGTGATCTTCAACGATCCACCAGAACCGCCGCCGGCAGACGTTCCACCATTGCCGGAAGTCGACAGGGAAGAGCTGGAGAAACTTACGATTCGCGAGCGTCTGGCCGTGCATCGCAAACGAGCCGACTGCGCCGGCTGTCACAACAGGATCGATCCTCTCGGTTTTGCGCTGGAGAACTACGGCCCGACAGGCGTCTGGCGGGACAAGTACGAAAATGGGCGAGACGTGGACACCAGCGGAGTTTTATTCAATCAGCATGAATTTCAAACGGTCGTCGAATTCAAGCGGCTGATACTTCAGGAGAAACACCGGTTCGTTCGCGGCTTCGTCTCTCATCTGCTGTCCTATGCTCTCGGTCGGGAACTCGGACCCGCCGATTTTCCCGCACTGGACGACATGACGGCGAGAGCAATGGCGGGGCAGGACCAGATGCGTGCCGTGCTCAAGAGCGTCGCGATGAGTGAACCATTTCTTCACAAGAATTCCAATGATCAAACGCTGAAAGATGGCCAATGACCAATAACAAACATCTCCGTCCCGTAACGCGCCGCCGATTTCTTGCTGGTACCGGTGGTGTCGCCCTGAGCCTCCCATGGCTTGAGAGCTTCACCAGCCGCAGCAACGCGGAAGACGCCAGTCAGGCGTCCGCTCCGGCGCAGCGTCTGGCGTTCTTCTACTTACCAAACGGAATCGTGCGACGAGGATTCTTCCCCGGCGAGGGCGACCGACCGTTGCCGAGTTTTGCCGGACAGAACAACGTCTGGCGTTTCGAGGGCAAGACCGTTCCGGTTGGCAGTCATCCGCTGACCTTCACACCGACACTGGCTCCACTTCACACGATGCGAGATCGAATCTCACTGATTACGGGCATGGATCGCACGTTCCAGCATGGAACCGACTCACATGCTCAGGCTGCATCCTGCTTCCTGACGAGTGTTGCGCCGTTTGAGGTCAAGAATTCCGCGTACCCACTCGCCCGAACTCTGGATCACATCGCCGCGGACAGCATTGGCCAGACAACGCCCTATTCCACTCTTGAGTTGAGTTGCAACGACCACAAGAACAACATCGAGTCCATCTTCTTCGACAATATGTCGTGGTATGGCACTGGCCACGTCGCTCCCTCCATGAGAAATCCACGCCAGGTCTACGACCGACTGTTCGGCACTCGAGCCAACACGCGATTCCGAAACATCACTGACCTGGCCCTCGGCAATGCCCGCCAGTTGCAGCAGCGACTGAGTGCCGCCGACCGACGAAAGTTCGACGAGTACTTCGAAGCGATTCGCACGATCGAAAACCGCATGGATCGCATTGACTCGATGAAGTCGGAGCTGGCTGCAGCCAGGATTGAGCGCCCGGCCGAGCATTTGCCGCGCAATGAATACATCCACTTGATGGGTGATCTGCTGGTGACGGCGTTGCAGAGTAACTTGACGAACGTTGGTTCCCTGATGGTGGGGCCCGAGCGGTGGACCACACCAACCAACTGGGAGGGAATCCTCGATAAACCACACAGTCATCACTCCATGACACACAGTCCGCAGAACCATCTGGAGGACCTGCTCAAGCTGGACAACTTCCATGTCTCCGCCTTCACGCGACTACTCGAGCGAATGGAAAGCATCGAGGAAGCAAACGGCACAACGCTGCTCGACAACACGATTTTCACACTCGGCGCTGGCATGGGTGATGGTACCACTCACCAGTACAACGATCTGCCACTGGTCGT
Source organism: Planctomycetota bacterium (assembly GCA_027624335.1). Lineage (GTDB taxonomy): Bacteria > Planctomycetota > Planctomycetia > Planctomycetales > Planctomycetaceae > JABMPE01. The sequence continues at coordinate 13,792 of JAQBWV010000027.1, read as the reverse complement.
GGCGGGCGGTGGAGGCGGAAAACTGAAGCTGGGTAAACACATCCACTGCAGGACGGGCACGCCATTGGCCAATCTCTGGCTAACGCAGTTGCAGGCCCTTGGCATCGAACGCGAATCGTATGCAGACAGCACCGGGACAATGCCCGAAATCATGGCGTGATTTCTCAGGCATACCGCCGAGCCGTTTACGTCTCACCGCAAGGGTACACGCCTGACAGCTGCCCCGTATTCGTGATCCCGTGCTATACGATTCCGAATGCGCTGCGCAATTCACTGATCACTGCATCGGGCATCGCAGACACATCGCCGATGGAGCGAGCGTTGATCACTGCTTCGGCAGTTGACTCAAGGACCTCCAGCCGGTCAAAGGCATCGAGCACACTGGAGCCAGTGATGAGGACACCGTCGTTTTCCAGAATGGCTGCCGGAGATGCATCCGAAACGAAATTGGCGATACTTCCGTCAGTCTGGTACTGCACGCCATACGGAACACGTTGAACGTCTCGGAGAAAGACGTAGCTTTCAGGAATCGTGCGAGTATCGAATGTCGAATCTGTCACGCTGAATGCGGTTGCGTTGACCGGATGTGCAAAGACGATCGCCTGCACATTCGGGTGCATTCGATAAATGGCCTGATGAGCGAAGACCGCCCGACTGGCTTTCCTGTCCGCCTCACGCTGATTTCCCTGGACAAGCACAAGATCGGATACGCCAAGCGACTCGCGATCCTGCTGAGTCGGAGTGATCAGGAAGGAGTCCTCGCCGAGTCGCGCCGAGAAACTGCCTTCGGTGCTGATTAACAGGCGTTGTCGGCAGCCACGACGGATGAATTCACAGAGCTGACGTCGGCATTCTTTTTCGACTGCTGATGCGGGCCGTGGACTAAACGACTCCAGCGCAACGTCTCGGGAAGTTGCCTGTTCGAGTTGTTCATCCGTCAGATACCGAATGTTTCCCAGCTGACGTCCCTTGATGATCGTCTTACCGGCGAACTCAAACGCTTCAAAACGCTGGAAGGCGTGCGAGAGCGACTCACCGGCAACGACGACTCCGTGGTTCTCAAGAATGACGCTGTCGCAGCCAGCTTTGAATCTCTCCGCAATGTTGCTCCCGAGCTGTCGGCTGCCAGGTAACGCATAGGGCGCAAAGCCCGTCTGGCCACACACGGTATGCGCCTGATGAAAGAGCCGCGTGTCCGGCGTCTGACGGCAGATGCTGAACGCCACAAGTGCAACGGGATGCGCATGGACAACGGCCTGGACGTCGGGCCGCGCTTCGTAGATTGCCTGATGAAACGGAAACTCGGAGGACGGTGGATGAGGACCTTCGGTCGTTCCATCGCTTCTCACGTTGATGATGTCGTTGCGGGTCAGGTTACCCTTGTCGACCCGAGCGGGCGTGATCCAGATGTCGCCCGATTCGTCGCGAATGGAGAGATTGCCGCCCGACGTTGTCGTCATGCGATAACGATAGATTCGCTCCATCGTCTGCATGATCTCATCGCGTGGATGTGTCAGCTGTCTGGTCATCCCGTTCGCTCCCATCAGTCTGTTTCCTGTTCAGCGAAGAACCGTTCAAAGTCGGCCATTTCAACGCGACTGCCGACGACCAGCGGAATTCGCTGATGGATGCTGCCCGGCTGAATGTCGAGAATACGACGCTTGCCATCGATAGCCACGCCGCCGGCCTGTTCGGTAAAAAACGCCACCGGGTTGGCTTCGTACAGCAGGCGAAGTTTGCCCTCAGAGTTCGATTCCGTTGGTGGGTGAGCAGGTCACACCGCTGGATACTTTGCCATGATCGTCTCGCCAGCGACGATGTTGTCTCCGAGTTTGGTCACGATCACAAGGCCTTCCTCTTTAGGTAGAAGAAGTTCCGTTCGGGAGCCGAGTTTGATCATGCCGAGCTGTTCGCCTCGGGCCAGTTCGTCACCGGGTTTCAACCAGCAGACGATGCGGCGGGCAAGTGCTCCAGTAATCTGACGGACGACCATGCGGCGGTGCGGGGCTGCGGAATCTTCCAGGCACAAGGTTAAGCGTTCGTTTTCACGAGCGGATTCCGGACGCAGCGCGTTCAGCATTTTGCCCGGCTTGTAGCGAATACCGATGACTCGGCACGCGATCGGAACGCGGTTGATGTGGACGTTGAAGATCGACAGGAAAACGCCGATCTCGATCGCAGGTCCGCCAATGAAGTCGTCGTGGTCGATCTCTTCGATGTGCACAACCTTGCCATCGGCCGGTGCAACGACAAGTCCGGATTCTGTCGGAACGACTCGTTTGGGATCGCGGAAGAACCACGCGAACTCGACTCCGCACAGCGACAGGCCGAAAGCGACGAACCAAAGCACGTACCGCACCGCGTTAGACACATCCAGTGTCAACGACGCCGTAAGAGCAGCGATGGCCGGCAGCCAGGAAAGGGCGGAAAAGACCAGCAGTTCGGCCAGCCCGACACGTGCAAATGGCAGTCTGTCTCGCCAGGCAAACGGGTCGTCGGCCTTGTCCCAGTGGCAGTCGGTCTGATTCTGATAAAACTTCAGATCGCGAGGATCGAGGACTTCGTGAGGGACCAGTGCCGGATCACCTTTCCGACAGGCGGCCATCTTCGCGACATACCCCTTGCAAAAATTCTTCAGCCACCAGCGCCGCACGCAGCCCCACTTCTGCTCCAGTTCGATGACGACTCCGCCACCTGGCTGGATGTCGAGGATCTGCGGATCCATCGGCTCAATTGGCGCTCGACCACTTTTGGCTGAGGATTTGCCGGGCTGGTCAGTCGTGTCGCTCATCAGGCATCTTTCGGTGAATCAGTCGCAGATTGCTCGAGCCGTTCAGTACGGCCCGCCGCGAGCGACGGATTCTGCCGGTATGGTCGCGGTCGAGCAACCACGCGGATCCAGATGACCGATTTCGTTGAACCGGACCATCGGGTGGCTCGTCCAGAATGGGCGGGTCGCGCAGCGGGATCGCAAATATCGACGCATTACCACACAATCAGAAAATGTCGAGTCATGACCCAGCCTGCGGACTCGTTCGCGAAACTGCTTTCGATGTGAGCGCGCCGGTTCAATCGGCGTGCCCACGCCAGACATTGGCCGAGAGGGCAGCATGCCAGTCGTTCTGCAATGCTCCTGTGGCAGGAAGTACCGCGTAAAGCGCGACTCTACGCGTAAAGCAATCGAGTGCCGTGCCTGTGGTGCCCGCATCCGGATTCCGCGCGAAGGCTCTGTCGATGACGAAGATGAATTCCTCGTAAATCTCGATGAGCTGGTCGCGATGCAGGATGCTGCACCAGCCAAATGCGATGGGAAGTCGTCATCCAATGCTCTGCCAGTCGGAATCAGACTTGCCCGGCAGTATCAATGGCATGTGGTCGCCGCCTCGTTGCTGTGGATTCTGGTAGCCATTTGCTGGGCGGAACTCGAACCGTGGGTATCAGCCAGATCTTCTGTGCTGGCATTTTTCGTAAACGGACTGCCTCTACTGATTTCTGCGGTGATCATCGCGGCAAACGCAATGATCGCGTTTTCCGTGCTGATCAATGCCGGTCGTGACAGACCGGCCCTGCCAAACTCGGTAACGCTGATCTTCCTTTTCACATTGTTGTTTTTTCAGATTTCACACCATATCGGTGCCGATGAGTACTCTCTGACAAACGCTCCTTCAGCCGGTGACTGGTTTCTCTTCACTCTGGAACACGCGGTCCGAGCGGCAGACTTCCTGGACACGCTGCAGGACTACGGGTTCCAGGTCGAGATGATCAAGCCGGATGGTCATCTCAGCGCGTTTGCCTTGATTGCCTTTCGCGTCGTGATCGACCTGATATGCCTCAAGATCTTTGTGGACTGGGTGGGCCAGTTGATCCGATGGGTTCAGGAAGAACTGGTAAACCAGGGCCTGATGCCGATCGTGAAGTGTGTGCTGGCTGGCTTCGTGGTGTCGTACGTGGCCCTCTGGTGTTTCGTCGTATTCAAGTGGCAACGCTGGCAGCCGGAGGACATCGCTCCCTGGTTCGTCGTCAACGCACTCAGCGTCGTGGATGTGTCAGACATCATTCAGGTCTACGACTGGCGACCGCACTCCGTTCCCGACGGCATCGTTGAAGGCTTTCTGGGATTCGGGTTTCGATTCATCACGGGTCTGGTCGTCGCCGGGGTCCTGAGCTACGCACAGGACTCCATCAGCCTGAAGCTGCTGGAAGGTCGCCTGCTGACTGTTCGGGAACTGAAACGTATCGAAGCCGATGAAGAACTGCATCGGGACCTGCGACAGGTGGCTCGCGATCGACTGGCCACGATCAAAGCGAACAGACTCAACCAGGCCGGGTTCTGGATCGGCCAGCCGCCGGGACAACATTTCTTCGAAGTGTTCAGCGGGCTGGGAATCGTGCTGAGCATAATGCTCATGGTCGTTATGAATGGAAGCAGTCGCAGTCGATCTGAGATGCTCGTGACGGGTGCCGGAGCAGTAGACGGTGGGAATTACCGAGCCGTGCTTCAACGTCTCGGTCCAACAGCTCAGGACTGCATCGAAGGACTCACCTCGAAATGTACCGGCGGTCAAGTCGACCAGACCACGCGGCTGGCACGCATCGATACGCTTGGGTATTCAGGTCAAACTGCAGTCGAACCACTTGCCGGAATGCTTCTAAGCGACGATGACGCTGTCGTGCTGCATTCCACATTGGCCCTCGCAAGAATTGGCACTGTTGCTTCACGGCCACTTGCGGATGTCTGGAATCACAGCACCGCCAGAATCCGTGACACAGCTCGTGAGGCACTCGTCGAGTTTGGACCTGATGCCACAGAACCGATTGCGAATGGAATGACAGAGCAGAACGGGATCACATTCAGAGACATTCTGAAGGCCATTGATCCCTACTGGTATCGCCACGACGTCGATAATCCGGTCTACCAGCGCATGGCGGCTGCCAGTCTGAGCATGGAGCTGGTTCGTGACACCGTCGACCAGTTATTTGACCTGAATCTGCGCCTGAACAACTTACTTGACCCGGACCAGGGCCTGACCAGAGGAATAGAGCTCGCGGATCAATTGAACACACAACTGACAGCCGTCTCGGATGAGGCAGCCTCCGAAGTAATCCGGGAATGCATTCGCGTGGAGCGATTCAAACGCGGTCCCCGGTACTCCAAACAGAAACAGGCATGGGGGGGCGCGTTTTATGATGGGCATATGCTCGCTGACAGGGCATTTCGCGACTGGATCACTTCGCCCAGTCGAAGCCCGGAAGCCGCTGAAAGCATGCTGCGTGTGCTGAACAACGAACAGGAAACTGGTATGGAACTGTTCTCCGGTCTTCTGACATCAATGTCCAGAATTGAAACGACCGAGGAAGCGATGAAGCGGGTGATTAAGGCTTACGTGCGAACCGATCGTGTCAACGAGCAGGTCATGTTGCTTGACTGGATGGCTGACGCGGAACATGAACAGGTACTTCCAGTCCTGGAACAGCTACTTTATGTCCTGAGTCAGGCAGCAAAGGCGAAAGAGCAGCCGGACGTAGCGTGGAGAGCACGAAGCTTGTTGCAGCAGTTCAGTAGAACTGATCAGTAAATCGGGACCGCGGTACGTCATCCAGTGCGGCAGTCTGTCCGGGATCAACGGTGGGCAGCATCAAGTGCTTTGATAAACTCTATCTCCTTCATGATTTTCCTGAGGCACCGTGATGTGCAAAGAAACGAAATGGGAGCAGTGGGCTGATGAGAGTCAGTCAGTGCTATGGAAGCTGCTGGACGAGCGTTCGCAGCCTGACTCTGAAGCTGAAGAAATCGATCGTCGTATCTGGGACCAATACGGCGACGAAGGAGCGATCGTCTTTACTGACCTGTGCGGGTTCACTCACCGAAGTGTGGAAAAGGGTATCATCCATTTCCTCCAGATCATCTTCGAATCACAGCGGCTTCTGCGGCCAGTAATCAAGCAGTACAAGGGATCCCTCATCGAAGCGGTCGGAGACAGCATGCTGCTCTGGTTTACAGATGTCGAAGAGGCGTTGAATTGCTCATTAGAAATGCAGGCAGCGTGCGGAGATTTTAACGCAGGTCGGGAACCGATTGATCAGATACTACTGTGTGTCGGAATCAGCTACGGTCCGGTTCTACGGATCGGGTATTCGAGACTCGCAGGCGTAGAAGTCAACATTGCCAGCAAACTTGGCGAAGACATTGCGGAAGGTTACGAAATCCTGGTCTCCAAAGCGGCTCGCCAGGCGGCGACCAACATGACCGGTCTGAAGTTCACATTAACCGGTATCGATCTGCCTGGAACGGACGAAGTGTACCGTGTTTCCCGACGTCACAGTGACTGACGGCAGTTGACGCGACAACGTTTTTGCAGGCGGAGTCGTGACCAGGCCTTATTCATGGCGGGGTCGTGACCAGGCCTTATTCATTCAGCGTTAATGAATTCGTCACCGTACCAGTCGTTCGCGGGTGGCGCAGTCAGAATGGCTGTATGCCACAGACGCTGGATAACTCACCGTCAGCTTGGGATGAAAACAGGCGAGTCGGTGTAGGAGTATGCGGTTGTGTCATTCGGTTGTTCTGCATCGGCGAGTGGCATCAGGCCGGAGAAGTGCTGCTCCTGAGTCCTGGTCAACAGTTCCAGGCGTACATCGGTGCTGAGCTGACGAAATTATCAAACCGCGCTTCGCCTTCCGTCGTCGCTTCACTGGGGCAACCAATGGTGATGATACTCGATGCCTTCGGCCAGTTGATCGAAACTTCTGTGAAACTGTTTGGCAGGTGGACCTCACACCGCGACGTTCGAATTCAGTTGGCTAGCGTTCGCTCTGCGACGGGATACGGTATTCTGGCGAACGATCTCCACTCGCAGATAACTCAATGGAATAGGATCACCATGACTGACAGGTTACTGATTGCTGTTTCGTTCGTATTTCTACTCGCCGGACGCGCCGGGCTGGCGGCTGAGATTCCGGACTGGCGTTCGTGGCGTGGACCGCTCACCAGCGGCAGCGTCGAACAGGGCAGCTATCCCGACAAATTCGATGCCGAAAACTATCTATGGCGGACCGCGCTGCCGGGCAAGGGCTGCTCAACACCTGTTCTGGTCAATGAGAAGATCTACCTGACGTGTGCAGCCGACGGCGATGACTCGCTCCTGAGCTACAACTTTGATGGCAAGGAGCGGTGGCGAACTGTGTTCGGCAAAGAGAACGCAGGAAAACATCGCAACGGGTCAGGCAGCAATGCGTCGCCGGTAACTGATGGAAATGCCGTCTTCGTGTACTTCAAGAGCGGCACGTTCGCGGCTGTCGAACTTGATGGTCAGGTGCGTTGGAAGACGGACCTGGTTGAGCGGTTTGGCAAGGACACTCTGTTCTGGGATCACGGAACTTCCCCGGTGCTGACAGAGAAGTACGTCGTCATGACCCGCATGCACAAAGGCGAGTCGTGGCTCGCTGCCTTTGACAAAGTCAGTGGCGAGATGGTGTGGAAGGTCGCCCGCAACTACACGACACCTGTCGAATGCGATCACGGATACACCACACCGTTGGTCATTCAGCATCAGGGAAAAGAATCCATTCTGGTCTGGGGTGCTCAGCACCTGACCATTCACAACGTGATCGACGGACTGGTCTCGTGGTCTTGCGGCAACTTCAATCCTGACGGCAACAAGCTGTGGCCCGCGATCGCGACGCCCGTCATTGTTGGAGACATCGCCGTCATTGCCTACGGTCGCAACGATCGTGGCATCCCCCGACTGCACGGTGTGCGGTTGACGGGAACTGGTGACGTCACGGCGACCAATCATGTCTGGCAACGCGATGACGTCGGCACCTTCGTCCCAACTCCGGTGGTCTACAAAGGCCGAGTCGTCCTGGTTCGGGACCGCGGCGAAGTCGCCTGCATCGACCCGGCGACCGGCAGCACAGTGTGGGAGAACGCACTTCCAAAACACCGGGCGAACTACTACGCCTCGCCCCTCATTGCTGGCGACAAACTGTTCGCGCCACGCGAGGACGGCGTCGTTTTCGTGGCGAGCATTGCCAACGACAAGTTTGAACTCCTCTCGGAAAACAACATGGCGGAGCCCGTGATCGGCTCACCGATTCCGGCAGCAAACAGAATTTTCATCCGCGGAGAGCAGCATCTGTTCTGTGTGGCCGCTGAGTAGAATCCCCATCATGTCGCAATTCTCCGGAACGTCTTCTGACCTCTGCATCGTTTCACCATTGTTCGGCGACAGCAGCGAAGAATGCTGGACCTGCGGCACGCCATCAGGACGAGCAGGAATCCTGAAGACGTGTGTCGCGTTCCTATCGCTCATGCCTGCTGGCTGCCGTGATCTGGTTCAACAGGATGGTCAGGCGGCGCGAGATGCTCTCGATCAGCAATTCCAGAGACCCGGCTGAAGTGGCGGCGATGACTTCCTGGTAGATGTCGTAGCCGTAGGTGCTCGCTGGCGGGATGTAGCCGGGCTGCCAGTCGTTGGTGAGCGTGGTCACGATGACCGTCCGAGGGGCGAAACGCAGCCGCAGCGTGGTCTGAAAGATCTGGTACAGCTCGCCCGGTACAAAGACCCAGATCGCGTCGCCCAGAAGTCCCAGTCGCAACGTCAACGGGTATGAGTGGCCGGGCGGCAGGTGATTCAGCCGGTTGAGTTGCCTCGTGCGTTGCTCGACCTGTGCGCGACAGTCTCTCACGAGAGCTTCGTCGTTCGCTGCGCGTGCCGCGGCTTCCTCGGCGAGCCAGTGTTCTCGCTCGACTGTTGTCTGCTTGATCGTCGGGAGATCGTGCCGGTAAGGAAGATCGACGACGAGCTGTTCCCAGTGCCATGCAGAATGGCTGGCACGGACATCGTCGCTCAGAGATTCGTGACGCCATGTACCGATTGAGGTACCCGAGACAACTGGGCCTGCATAGCGATATTCGGTACCCGGCGGGGACAGCGAGGCGAGTGTCGAGAGTGCTGCGTGACCGACTTGCCAACCGTTGCGATCGGCGACGGACGTATCTCCCACAAATCCTTCGCGCGGGCCCAGATCGCCGGACGCTCCCTGGAGAAAGAAGACCCTGCCTCCTTCTGAGTGCTCGACGACTTCACGCATGGCTCCGACCCAGTCGGGACTGATCAGCGTGTTCTCCCACGCCAGCGTCGTGGGGTGGCAGGCGTAGTTGACCACGCTCGCCAGTGTGGTTCCGGACTCGTCGGAAATCCTGGCGACCAGCAGAGTGTCGTCGGCTGCTCCTTCAGGATTGAAGCCGCAGACAAATCGCCCACGTTCCGCATCGAGGTAGTCTCGATGAGCGGCCAGGTTGCAGCGACCGGTTCCGTAAACAATGTTCGCCGGTGCGACGCGAGCTTGAGCTTCGCGGGCGAGTTTTGCGACCTTGACGGCAAGCTGGTCCAGATACGGGCCCAGCAGCTCACCACCGGGGAGATCGCTGCGTGTGCGAGACATCCAGCCAGCACCGTGGGTGTGCGACACTGTGATCAGAATGTTGTCGTAGTCGATGCTGGTCGCAGTCTGAACGGCCTGGCGAATGTTCTGCAGTTCTTCTCGATCCAGGATGCAGTGGTCGAGCGTGACAATGACCTGTGGCTCGCCGGTCGCCGGTGCGCCGGGTTCCAGCCACAGCAGCGTGGCCTCAAGCGGTCGATGAACGCCGGTCGCCTGATCATGCAGAGCGGCTCCCCACATGCGATGGTAAATGCCAATCGGCGGCGTGATGTCACACCACGCGACGGCGGCCCGGCAGCGGGACTGTGGAGTTCTAACCAGGTTCATGTTCGTCTCCAAAGAGAGTACCTTGAGGATTCAACAGTGCCCAGCACACGGCATCGATCGCCATGATTCCGGCGAAGAGAAACAGAATCAGGTTCCAGTTTCCGGTGCGTGCCACGAGCCAGCCGGCCGTCACGGGGAACAAGGCCGCTCCCAGATTGCCACACATATTCATCGTGCTGAAAACCGTGGCCACGTGTCGCCCTCCGAAGCTGATGGCCACGGTGTAGCCGCTGACTCCGCCGAACGTGGCACAGAACGCTCCCAGAGAAATCAGCAGGATGCTGCTATTCACGTCGCGAACGAACCACGATCCGAGAATCAGCAGCGAACAGCTTGCCATGCCGACCACAGCGATTCCCTGGCGACTAAGACGAGCGTTGCCAGTCCGCTGCAGCAGCCAGTCCGAGAAAAAGCCGCCGCTCAGGCTGCCGACCACGCCGCCGATTCCGGCGACCGTGGTGAGAATTCCGGAATCCAACTGCGACACGCCGCGAGTCTTCTGCAGGAATGTCGGAAACCAGGTCAGAAAGAAGACCATGCCCGCAGCGCGGAAGAACTGCTGGCCACACAGCAATGCCAGCGACCCGCTCCTGAGCATTCGCGACCAGTCGACGGTCGGTCTTACTTCGCTGCTGCTTTCCGTCGCCGGCAGTTTCCGGATCGAGATCATCGAGAGAAACACGGTCGTCCAGAGCACTCCGGGAATCGCATAAGCCGCCAGCAGCAGTCGCCAGCGGTCCACGCCCAGCGAATTCGCCCACGGTGACAATGACTCCAGAAAAAGCGCCGTCATCACCGGAGCCAAAGCGCCACCGACTGTCATGCCGCAAGCCAGCAGTCCCGAAGCGCGAGCACGTTCCATTTCGGGAAAGATGCGTCCAAGAGCTTTCGCAGCACACGGAAATGCACCCGCCTGAGCGGCTCCCATCAATCCCCACAGAACCAGCAGCGAAGCGAAGTCCGTCGCGAAGGCACTCAGCAACGTGGCTGTCGACCACACCACCGACAGTATCGCTAGTGCCTTTCGGCTCCCCAGTCGATCGGCCAGCCAGCCACTGGGGATCTGCATCAGTCCATAGCTCAGGTACCACGCGGTCTGGATCCAGCCCATGTCGCGGGCGAGGTCCGTAAACCCGAGATCCCCCGCAATCTCAGCAGCCGGAACGCTGAGCGCTGCTCGCTGCACATAGGCGATGCCAGCAGAGACACACAGAAACCCAAGCACCTGATAACGAGCACTGTGGATATCCACTTCACCCGGCGAAACCTTGGACATGCAGAGTTCCCAGCGTGGCTGGTTTGCCACAAGCAAAGAGGACCAGTAGACCTCACCGAATGATGCGCGCAACGCACGCGGACGTTTTCCAGAAAGTACTAACGAGCGAGAATCCGTTGCAGCAGTGCGAACAGGCGGTCTACTTCGGCGAGCGTTTCGGGATCTGGCTGCCAGCCGCAGGGAGGAATCTGCAGCGTATTGGGAAAGAGCCCGCGTGCCTTCAACAGGTGCTTTTCGATCGACAGGAACCCATCGAGTCCACCCTGAATCTGCAGGTAGACGAGCGCGCTGATCGACAGTGACAATTCATAGATACGCGCTTCGTCACTGTCCTGCAAAGCTCGCCACAAAGCCACGATCCCGTCCAGCAGGTCAGTACCTGGCATCGTGCCGACGATTCCGCGACGGAAGCAGTCCACCAGATTGATCCCACCCGAACCTTCAAAGATCCGCGCCTTCCCGTTTGTAGCATCGCGCAGCTTCGACAGGTTCGGCCCGAGCGGACTGGCTTCCGGTTTGAAGAAGATGTGCTGTTCGCCAAACTCTTCGAGCAGACTCTGATACACACTCAGGTCGATTGAAGCACCCACGTAATTTGACGCATCCTGCACGACGAGCGGGATCGAAATGCTGCGCGCAATCGTGGCGAAGTATTCCGTGGTCGCCGCGCTGCCGAGCGACGTGGCAACGGGCGGAATCGCCATCACCGCGCTGGCTCCGAGCGACTCGGCATGTTGAGCAAATTCGCGTGCCTCAGCGCTACTCTCCGCCCCAACGCTGATGACCACAAAGCCGCGTCCCTGTGCCGCGTGACAAACGCGCGTCGCTAGTTCCCTTCGACCGTGATACCCCAGCCGCAGCGTCTCGCTGACCATTGCACAGACTACCCCGTCCGCACCTGTTTCGAACGCCCAGTCAATCTCGCGTTCGAGCGTTGGGACATCGATCGAGAAGTCGTCCGTGAAAGGCGTATGCAGAACCGGCAGCACACCGTGTAGCAACTCGGGTGTCGGTGTCATGGTGTCAGAAACTCCCGGTGTGGAAACAGATAGGAACCCGGTGGTCGCATTTTTTGGGAATCGTTTCGGGACGCTTCCAGAGTGTCGCTACCAGTCCCCGACTCCGCCATCACGATAGAAGACTCGCTGCAGCACTTCCTGCTGGAAGGGGTGCTTGCGGACTTCGTCTTCGTTGATCGTGATGCCCACGCCAGGCTGTGTGTTAGGCGTGACAGTCCGCGTCGTTGGATCGACCACAAAACCTTCCTCGACGACATCCTGTCGCCAGGGAACGTCGTTGTGGACCGACTCGCAGATGATGTAGCTCGGTTGGGAGAAACCGAATTCGATCGACGCCGCCGTGCTCACCGGACCTTGCGGATTGTGTGGAGCCAGTGCGATGCGATGTGCGTCCGCCAGTGCGGCGACTCGCCGAGCCTCGCTGAAACCGCCGCAGTGAGTAATGTCCATTTGGCAGATTTCGCAGCATCGCGCCGCGAACAGGTCTCGAAACACAGCCAGATGAGTGACTCGTTCACCTGTGGCAATGGGAGTGGTGACCGCCGCGTTGATCGCCGCCAGCCCTTCAATGCTCTCGGGCCAGCACGGTTCTTCCAGGAAATAGAGCCCGTACGGATCGAGTGCCTTTGCGAACTGCATACCCATTGCCGGCGACGGACGTGCATGGCAATCGACCATGATGTCGATGTTGTCACCCACCGCTTCGCGCATGGCAGCCACGCAGGCCTCTGCCGACTTGATCGGCTTCAGTCCTTCAATCGGCATCGTTGACGGAACGGCCATCGACTTGAACGCGCTGAAGCCGTCGGCCACCGCCTGCTGAGCCAGCTCACCAAAGCGCTTCGCATTGTCGACCGGCGTCTCGTAGAAGCTTTCCATATCGCCACCGCCGAGGTGGCAGTACAGCCGAATGTGGTCACGCACCGGTCCCCCCCAGAGTTTGTGGCACGGCACACCATGCAGCTTGCCGACGATGTCCCACAGCGCGATGTCGATCCCCGCGATGGCCGTTGAACGCACAATCCCGCTACCGTGCCAGAAGTGCTGCCGCCACATCATCTGCCACAGATGTTCGACTCTGGTGGGATCCTCGCCGTCGAGCAACTGAGACAGATCCTCAATTGCCCCCACAACGCCGCGCGTATGCCATTCGAGCGTGGCTTCGCCCCAGCCAAACAGTCCCGGCTGGTCAGTCAGCACTTTCACAAACACCCAGTTGCGCATCCTCGCGTGGCACACGAGCGTTTCGATCTTTGTGATTCTCATAGCGTCTGACTCGTCATCAGGGGCTGGCTTCTGGCGGCGTTCGAATTCACGACGGTCGCCGTGTTTGCTTTTGTGGCCACAATACTTGTCTCTGTTGCCAGTCACAAGAAGCGTGGTCGCCATGTCAATCGCCACTTCCCGTTGCGAAGCCGCCCCGCTTAGCTTCCTGCTCCTGGAAGTTGCGTAGGCTGGGTCACGACCCAGCCTTGTCCGGTGTTGTTAATTGGGTCGCCAGGTGACTCCACGACTCATGGCGGCATGACGCAGGCACAGGATATCTCACCCTCAGTTGATCTCTCGAACGGTCAACGATGATGGCTCACAGAAGATGAGGCATCCTGTAGCAGAGTAACTTCGCATTGACACGCAATTCAAAATCGCTGGGTCACGACCTGTTGTTTATACACAAGTTTCTGAAGCTTGGGCACGAAATTTGCGCCATTCAGGACTGACAGGA
>JAQBWV010000295.1 GCA_027624335.1 Planctomycetota bacterium | reverse complement strand
GACTTGCCCCATGCCTTCGCAAGCCTGCTCCCAGCGTGATTTCAGCATCTGGAACTGTGGATCGCGCCCCGACAACGGTAGCTGATTTCGTACTTGCGACGCTCGCACCGTCAGTTTGGCACCGTCCCGATCGGCGATTCGATAGATGCCGATACTGGGCGAGTCGCTGACGATCTTTGACTCGTCGCAGTACAGACCTCGAATCAAGAACTCGTGGCCTCGATTGCAAACTTCGACGTTCCCATTTTCAATTTTTGCTTCGAGCTGCACCAGCCGACGCTCCAGCAACTCAGGTTCAACAGGCTGGTCCCGGTCCGGTCGGATTGACAGCCTCGCTGAGCTCACTCGGATGCTGAATACTGTTCCATTCTCACTGAGGGACGCGTCTCGGCTTTGCTGCTCTTTCACAGCGGCTCGAAGGCAACGCAATACTCGGTCGGCGAACGGCACTGACCAGTCGGATTGCGAACCTGTTTCTGGTAAAGGGAACAGCAGCCCGTCACCAGACCACGGTTCCGGATAAATGCCGAGTCTTTCGAGCAGGGTTGAGAAAACAGCCAGCAGGACGCCGTCTTTCGGCTCCGTCTCAAGCAGCATCACCCGTCGAATTGTCGCTGGACGCTGGCCTCCCAGTCGCCGCACCGCTGATTGAGAAAGACTGTCCGATGATGATTCCAGCGTGGATTTCTGATGACTCACCAGTAGTCGATTAAGCGACTTCCACAGCTCGCGAGCGGACGGCGGTCGGTCGGCAGGATGCTTCGCCAGGCAGCTCAGGCAAAGTTGCTCCAGCTCGCGCGGAATATCCGGAGCCAGCTGCCGAGGTGGCTGCACGGGATCTTCCTGAATCTGACGCAGCAGTTCGCTTTGATTGTCAGCGCGAAACGGAAATCGACCGCAGATCAGACGGTACAGCAGAACTCCAACACCGTAGACGTCCATTTGCGGAGTCAACGGGAACCGCTGGCTTTGCACATTCTCGGGAGCGGCACAGACAAATGCATCACAATCATGAGAGTTGGACAACTCGCCGGAAACAAGACTCAACCCGAAGTCGACGATGTTCGTCAATTGCAGATCCCGCAGAAAAATTCGCGACGGCTTCAAACATCCATGCCCCATGCCCCGCTCATGCACGGGCACCAGCGCTTTCACCACCTCAGTCATCAGTTGCAGGCTCTCCAACCATGATGGCTGCCGGGTTTTCAGCAACTGCTCAAGCGTTGATCCCGACACGGGCGACATCACCACGCGACAACCATCGTCCAGAATGTCGACCGTCTGAATATCGAGAATTTGTGGTGCCTCGATTTCCCGCAGGTCGTCGGCGATCCGGCGAAGACGCTCGATACCGTTCAGAGAAATAATCCCACGATCGAACTGGAATGTCACGATGCGATGTTCGGTCGATGTCTCGCCAATGACGGCGGAAGACTGCTCGCCCGCAATTGAACTCGAAGAATCAAACACTTCGGCTCGTCCAGTGTTCGCATCAGCAGTCACGCTCTGAGCTGGTCCAGCCGGATCAGCTGGCTGGGTGACTGCATTCTGATCAGCCGTAGAAGGCGCTGCCGGCGCGAATACCGTCCTGTCAGCATCCCCGCAGGACGTAGGATCCATTTCATTATCAGACAGGTTACTCACGATGAACCGCCAACTTTTTGTCCCTTACTGTAGCACGACGACCAGAATGCGAAGCGAAACTGAACAACAGGTTCCTGATAAGTGACCACACAATCATTTACAACCGGCTCCATCAAATCAGATTGGCGTTAAGACGGCAACCACCGGATGTCGTTGTCTGTACACGTTCTCAACCTGCCTCAAGCTGATTCTTGCAGACTTTGACGTCTGGATCGACACGTTTGGATCGTTTCAATGCGGTCGGGATTGCCTGCAGTGGGCGAGTTGTCTCTAATGGATCAGAGTTTTCAGATACGATCTACCAGCCCGGAAAGCACTAGCTGGCCGCGTCCCACCCAATGCCCTCCTCAAAGCAGTCGTCGAGCCAGCGATATCACCTTTAACGAGTCGCGGTTTTGTCGCCGACACAGATCAGTCGATTCCCACCCCACAGAGTTTCGCTCATGCGGTACATACTGTTCCTGATTTCAGTGATCTTCTGCGGTGCCGCAGGCTGGCATCTTTATGAGGAATCACTGGCGTCCGTCGAATCTGACGAGAAGGCGAAGCCTTCGGGCGTTTCAGCGGTAGACGTCATTCGAGTTGTTCGACAACCGATCGATGAGCGCATCGAACTTGTCGGAAGTCTCGAACCCGTCTCAGCAGTCGAAATCCGGTCTCGTCTCAGCGGATACCTTCTGAAAGTGCCATTCGACATTGGCGACCGCGTCGAGAAATCTCAGACCGTCGTTGAACTTGACGATGCCTTAACTCGCGAACTGGTCACTCGATCTTCCGCCGCCGAGCAGGTTGCAGCGGCTCAGTTAAAAGCCCAGATCGCAAAGGAAGAGCAATCGCGTCGAGAAGTCGATCGATTACGCGAACTCGCCAGATCAGGCGTCAGTACGACGCAGCAGATCGAAGAAGCCGAGTCTGCACTCTCTGTTTGCCTGGCAGAAACAGAACTGGAACGTGCCCGCCTTGCTCAGGCAAGTGCTGATCTGGAACGGAGCAAACTGGCGTTGAATGAACTGCGCATCACAACTCCGATGAACGGTTTCGTTGCCGAGCGATATGTAAATGAGGGTGACCTCGCTGGTGCGGAAGATGTGCTGTTGAGAATCGTCGATCTCAGCTCGATCCGCACCGTCGTCAATATCGTCGAGCGCGATTATGAAAAACTCCGCATCGGGCAGGACGCGACCATCACCGTTGACGGCATTCCCGGTCGCGAATTCTCCGGCCAAATCGTCCGCAAGGCTCCGGTGCTTGATCCGACGACACGAACCGCTCGCGTGATGATCGAAATCGCCAATGCAGACTCGCTGCTCAAGCCGGGGATGCACGGCCGAGTCACCATCATTGTCGCCCAGTACACCAACGCGATTGTTGTTCCGGCTGTGGCGATTCACGACCACGACGGCTCAAAGTTTCTGTACACGATCGATAGCGAAGGGAAGACAGCACGGCAACAGGATGTGTCGATCGGTTTTCGCGACGGCGACATGGTTCAGGTACTAACCGGCCTGAGTGAGGATGCACTCGTCGTGACGCTGGGAGGGCGACTCATCAAGGATGGGTCAACGGTCGAATTCGCTGAGATTCCCGCCTCCGCCACCGAGCCAGAGTTGGCGTTAGAAGTCGATGGTAACTCCTCTGCCCCAGAGTAGTAGCCCCGGGCCGATTTCGCTGAGAACTCCAGGTGAAATTCGATGTCCGATCGCGGATACGCCGTTGCAGATAAGAAGCGTGAGTTTTGATGCTTCGTGTGCCACTGGCTCTGCCGGTGTGGAACCGTGTGATCCTCAACTTGCAGTTGCAATGCCAGTAGCAAACGTATTCAACCCGTCGCTAGAATGCTGGTCCTCTGTTTCAGAGACATATCCAGTTCAGAGACATATCCAGCAGTGGCGATTCTCGCTCACGTCGAAACCAGTGAATCCTCATTTCCCAGTCTGCACGTTGTGGTCAGGCTCGCGTCTGACGACCTCTTCGCTGAGACAAAGAACCAGACTCATCTGAGAATCTCAGATCAGAATGAAGATTGACGAAGTCGTTCAGAATGGAGCAACCCCGTGTCGCGATTTCTTTCACAGTCAACGATCACAGTGGCATTTCTGGCCTGTCTGATCGCGCCCTTCGGTACAGATTCGACATTTGCTCAGCAGACAAAAAAGAAGGCCCCGCCGAAACCTCCACCGATTCGTCTACCGACTCAGGCGGAAACGACTGAGGTCGAAGTGGCACCGGTCGCTCCGCGACTGCAGATGTCAGCCATCCGATCGGCAGCGAATATCGACTCTCTGGTGGAGGCGGACCTCAGGAAGTTCAGCATCTCGCCGAATCCGGATGCGAGCGACGAGCAGTTCATGCGGCGAGCTTATCTCGACATAACGGGAACCATTCCCACCGCGCATCAGGCAAAGCTGTTTCTCCGATCCCGCTCTCCTTCAAAGCGAGTCGCGCTGGTTGATCGTCTGCTCGGTCAGCCTGGATATGGAAGCCAGATGTATAACTGGCTCGCCGACATCCTGAGACTTGTCGACCGCGTCGACGGCAACACTTATCTCAGGCCTTACAGCGACTGGGTCAAGCAGAATCTGCGAGACAACAAACCGTGGGATGAAATCGTTAATCAAATGCTTTCCGCCAACGGCAAAGTCTGGGAAAGTCCTGCCGTCGGCTTCGTGCTGCGGGATCCGGGAATGCCACTCGACAATCTCAACAACGCGGTTCGCATGTTTATGGGAACACGGATCGGCTGCGCTCAATGCCACGATCACCCCTTCGATCGCTGGACTCAGAAAGAGTTCTATCAACTGGCAGCGTTCACCGGCGGAACCGAATACCGGGTCGGTCGAAACGAAATGTCAAAGCTGAACAATGGCACGATCGACAAAGCCGCCCCCGGTGGAGACCGTTCCATGGAGGCACGGCTCGGTCGAAGTATCGTTCGCCTGAACCGAGCAGGTATCTGGGACAACGCCGGCAAGCAGCTGACGTTCCCATCCGATTACCAGTACAGCGACGCGAAACCGGGTGAGCAGGTGACTCCCGTCTTCCTGTTTGAAGCCAGAGCGGCAGCCTACACGCAGTCACAACGTCGACAGCTTTTTGCCGACTGGGTTACGTCCAACGACAACAACCGCTTCGCGCTGACCATTGCTAACCGACTGTGGAAAAAGGCTTTCGGAGTCGGACTGATCGAACCTGTCGACGACATGACGGATAATACCGTAGCATCCAATCCCGCGCTCATGGAGTTTCTGACCAGCGAACTCAAGCGACTTGACTACGACCTGAAGGAATTTCAGCGGATCATCTATTTCACCAAAGCCTACCAGAGGCAGGTCAGCTACGGCGACCTCGACCCTGCGAAACACTATCGATTTCCTGGCCCGATCCTGCGACGCCTGACTGCCGAACAGGTCTGGGATTCGCTCCTGACGCTCACGCTCGAAAACCCGGACTCCATTCTGCGACCCGACGATACGGAATACACATCCATCATTGACATTGATTCAAGAACCACCGCACAGCAGGTCATCCAGAAGGCGAAACAGCTCGATGCGTACAACAAGGAGCAGGGCAAAGCGCGAAGTAAGCGACTCTACAAGGGAGAGGAGTTGGTTCGAGCTTCCGAGCTGCCGCAACCTTTGCCGGAAGGCCATTTCGTTCGACAGTTCGGGCAAAGCGATCGCGACATCATCAGCGACAGCCACACGGAAGGAACTGTTCCACAGCTGCTGACCATGTTCAATGGGCCGGTCACGCACATGATGCTGGAACGAGGCTCCGTCATTTACAACGAAGTGACAGACCTCAAAATCATGGACGAGCAGCTGGATGTCATTTTCCTCAGCCTGCTCGGAAGGTCGCCAAGTGAACACGAAGTCGCTTCGGCCAAACGTGAAATGCGCAAAGCAGGACCGGCCGGTTACGGCAACGTCATCTGGGCTCTGCTCAACACGCGAGAGTTCCTCTTCATTCAGTGATCACGATTTTGAGCAACCGTAACTCTTGATCAAGATGCCACACACAACACGTCAATAAAGGGCGATCCATGTTCCCATTCCACCCTGAGAAGCTCGACCCGCTTTCGCGACGGCAGCTGATGTCAGACGTCGCCAGGTACACCCTGGGAGTCAGCCTGCTGCCCGCTGGTCTGGAGTCCGTACTGAACGCTCAGGAGAAAGCCAGAAACAGCGTGGCGATCGGCGCTGGCGGTAAAGCGAAGAAGGTAATCTACCTCTATATGTCCGGGGCAATGAGCCAATTGGACACGTTCGATCCAAAACCGAAAAGCGATGTTCAGGGTGCGACGGGAGTCATCAAAACGAAGCAGCCCGGAGTCCAGTTCAGCGAGCACATGACGCAGCTCGCCGATCAGTCAAACAAGCTGGCCATCGTCCGTTCGGTGAGCACTTCCACCGGCGCTCACGGGCCGGCCAAATATCTGTTGCGAACCAGCTACCGACCGCTCGCGACGACAAAACATCCAGGAATCGGCTCATGGATGCACAAAATGCTCGGGCGTCTGCACAAAGAACTTCCTGCCAGCGTACAGATCGGCGGCGGACACGGACCAGGTTATCTTGGAGCGGAGTTTGCTCCCGTCCCACTGGGCGATCCTGCTCAGGGACTGCAGAACACGAAGTCCCCCAGCTATCTGACCGCAGATTCGTTCGACAAGCGAATGGGGCTGTCGAACGTATTTGATGCTGATTTCCGAAAGAAGGCCAACACCAACAGCCAGGTGACCGGTTACGACGACCTCTATTCAGAAGCGATCGGCCTCCTGCGTAGCGACGATCTGAAAGCCTTCGATCTGGCCAAAGAACCGAAGGCGGCGAAAGATGCCTACGGTGGAACACGATTCGGCAACGCCGCACTACTGGCACGGCGACTGGTCGAAAGTGGTGTTCGCTTTGTCGAGATCTCGTTCGGAAGCTGGGACCATCACTACCAGCTCTTTGACGCACTGCCACCTAAAGCTCAGGAGCTTGACAAGGTTGCCGGCACACTGATTAAGGATCTCGAAAGCCGCGGACTGCTTGAGGAGACACTCGTCGTGATCGGAACCGAGTTCGGTCGCAAGCCGCAGCCGAATCAGAACAGCGGTCGAGATCATCATCCGGCAGCCTTTTCAATGATGCTCGCCGGCGGCGGCATCAAGGGTGGGCAGGTCTATGGCTCGACGGATGACAAAGCGTTCTACGTCGAAGACGATGGCTGCTCCGTCGAGGACTTCAACGCCACAATCGCCCACGCGGTGGGAATTCCTCACAACAAGGAAATCCACTCCCCCGACGGTCGTCCGTTCACACTCGGCAACGGCGGAACCCCGCTCGCGAAGCTCTTCTAAACATTTGAAAACAGCCTTCTTTCAGAACGAGCATTTCACAGGTCACCCTGGCCTTCTTTCGTTTGCCTGGGGCGAGATTCAGGACAAGAAGTCTCGGCAGTCTTCATCACCTGATTCAGGGCAAGACTTTGAGTTCTGGTCCCGTGCGTTCGCGATGCAGAGGCCGAAGATTCGAGTCCCCTCGCCTCCAACTTGAAAGCCTCGTCAGAACAACTCCGAACAACCTTCTGTTAAGACTTTCTTCGTTGGTCTCCAATTGAGTCGACCGGGCTGAGCCGGTCGCTGTTCTTCGACCGGCATAGTCGGCGAGTACTCAAAGAAGCTGCTGCTACTCTGAATCAGAAGCCGTTCAGCGTTGCCAGGGCTGCCAGGACTGACGTTTCGATGGCCAGAGCGTTGTCATCGAACTCGCCGACGTCCGGTGTGGCGAGGATGTCGTTGCCTTCTCCACCGTTGAACTGGTCGATCGAGCCGCCGCCGTTCAGCGTGTCGTCGCCCTGTTCTCCGTACAGCGAA